>JARFQU010000170.1 GCA_029287595.1 Halioglobus sp.
GTGCAGTAGCGCATCCGCGTCAGGTAGTTGGTAATCAGCCGCAGCCGCTCCATGCCCTGCAGGTCGTCGGACCACACGGCCGGTTCATTGCCGTACATGGTGCGCAGGAATTCCGTGCAATCCGGACTCTGCAGCACGGCCTCCACCTCCCAGGCCCTGGCCATGGCCTCTTCTATGCTCCACTGTGGCGGGATGCCCGCGTGGACCATGGTGTAGCCATGTTCATAGTGAATCAGGGGTTGGTGCAGTAGCCAGTTGAGCAGTTCCTCCCGATCCGTCGCCTCGAGAATTTTCTGCAGCGTATCCGAGCGATGCATTGGGCGCACGCCGGCGGCCACGGCCAGCAGGTGCAGATCGTGATTGCCCAGCACCATTACCAGATTTTTGCGCATGGAGTATAAAAAACGCAATGTTTTCAGACACTTGGGTCCACGATTAACCACGTCCCCCACAGACCATAAGACATCTTTGGTCGGGTCAAATGCTACTTTTTCCAGCAGGCACTTGAGCGGGTCCAGGCAGCCCTGGATATCGCCGATGACGTAAGTGCTCATCTGGGTGCCTAATTCAGTGCTGTTGGTGTGTGCAGGGTAAAGGCGGGTATTGGGACCTCGAATGTGGGCAGGTCCCTGGGATTGACCTCCATCGGCTCGCGCACCACCATGAAGTAAGTGCCCTCCATGCAGCCTACCGGGGTGGCCAGGGTCGCCCCGCTGGTGTAGCGGAACGAATCCCCTGGCCCTATTACCGGTTGTTCACCTACCACGCCATCCCCGCGCACCTCCTCCACGTCGCTGTCGGCGTCGGTAATGACCCAGTGTCGCGACAGCAGTTGCACGGGCACATCCGAGGCATTGCTGATGGTAATGGTGTAGGCGAAGGTATAGCGGTCTTCCTCCGGTTGGGAATGGCTAGGGAGGTAGGTGGTGACCACGTTGATGCCCACCAGGGCAGGGTTGAATTCGATGTTAGTCATCAGTGCTATTGGCCATCTCGATAAATTGTTGCAGTTCCAGCGTTTCCGCCCTTGCACCCGGGTCTATGCCCAGGCTTTCCAGGCGGGTTACATCTATAAGCCCTTTCAGGTTGTTGCGCAAGGTTTTGCGCCGTTGGGCAAAGGCGGCTTGCACCACTTTGCGCAACGTTTCCTCCTTACATCCCGGCCATTTTGGTTCCCGCCAGGGGGACAAACGCACGATGGCAGATTGCACCTTGGGCGGAGGATCGAATGCCTCCGGGGGTACGTCAAACAAGTGCTCCACCTCGCAGTGATACTGGGTCATGATTCCCAGGCGGCCCCAGTGCTTGCTGCCCGGCCTGGCGGCCAGGCGCTGGACCACTTCCAGCTGCAGCATGAAGTGCATGTCGCGGATGATGCCTGCGTTTTCCAGTAGCTTGAAAATCAACGGGGTCGAGATGTTGTAGGGCAAGTTGCCAACCACTCGCAGTTGCTCATTTGCCGCGACCAGTGACGAAAAGTCGAATGTCAGCGCGTCGGCGCTGTGCAGCTTGAAATTGCGATGAACACTGAACGCGGCCAGCAAGCCCGGTACCAGGTTCCGGTCCAGTTCGATCACGTCGAGTTGCGCGCCACTGCTTACCAGCGAATCTGTCAGCGCCCCCTGGCCCGGGCCGATTTCTACCAGGTGGTCTGCAGGCTGTGGGTGAATGGCCGAGACGATGTGGCTGATAACACCCTCATCGCGCAGGAAGTTCTGGCCGAAGCGTTTGCGGGGGACGTGGGCGGCGGGTTTTTTACTCATAGAGTCCGTATAGTGCGGTTGCAAAGGCCATTTCTTGGTCAGGTTTGCCCGGTCTTCAGGGCGCTAACTGACCTTTATCCAGGAGCCTTGTTGTGACTTGTTGCGCGGCAATCCTGATAGCCGGCCAGGCGGCAATCGCCCTGCCAAAATCCGCAATTGTTGTTTGGAATACCTGCAATAGGACATCGTCACCATTTTCCGGGTCCACACCGGGAATATTGCCCAGGCTTGCGGGAGTTTGCAGGTCGCGATCGACTTCCTCAATGCCGCGTTGTAAATAGCCTTCCCAGGAGGAAGATTCGAGGGATGGTGCTGTCTGTAACTGCTTACGCAGCAACCTTAATTGCTCGCCATGCTGCTCTGCCAGCTCCCTCCTGAAGGTTGCCAGCAAGCTGTCGGGTTCCTGTTCGGCTACTTCACAGAGATGGGCGGCCAGGCTCCTCAGTCTCGTTTCGGCGCAGGGGCCTGGTTCATAGCTGGCCCGGTTACTTAGATAGCGCGCGCATAGTCCCAGGCCGGCGCGAGCCGCGATGGGTTCCCGCGCTGCTCTGGCACCGCGTTTTTCCAGAGGCAGATGCGGGATGCTCCAGGCATAATCCAGCACCGCCGAATCCGGATGCAGGCACACCACCATACTGGCAAACAGGTGGTCCTCCCCGCGAAAAGCTGGGAAATACGGGGGCAGTAGCCGGGAATTGTCCAGCCCGGTCGCCTGGGACATTATCGCCATTTTGTTGATATTGGGTCGCGACCTCCCCAGCCAGTAGTGGCGATTCTCCAGTGCCCCTGATAGTCCGCCGGAGGCGGACAAAGCTCGCTCAACGGAATCTCGCCCCAAGTGAAAAAACCAGTGGCTGCCTGCGGTGCCAGGGTCGCCCCAGCTGCCGCACTGGGTCACCAGTATCTCGGAATTCCGGTCCAGAGTACCCAGTAGAGCTGCCCTGGTGTCCTTAAGCATGTTGGCTTCAAGAGTTTCCATGCCGAGGGTCTCCAGGGCCCGACCCAGGCCCATACCCAGGCATTGTGTCAATCCACTTATCGGGTCGACTTCCCCGTAAGCCGCGCTGCGCATGAGCTCCTCCTCAGAGCTGAAGCAGGCCAATTCGCGGCCATCACCGCCGCCGAAGCTTATTCCTGCGTTACGCAGGGGCGGTTCTACCGTGGCACATAGAATGTCATCGTCCATTACAACGCAGCGGTAGCCCACCGTCAGCAGCAGGCAAAATGTCCGCGCCAGGCCATAAGTCTTGCGTTTCTCCCAGCGATCGCGGTCGGCCAAAAAGCGAATCGCGTCCTCGTGTTGGGGCAGTATTGTTGCCAACTCGCTGATGATCTGGCGTTGTGCGTCTGCTCCCACGTAGAGCATATCGCGGGGGCTGGTCAGGTTGAACTTTGCCACCAGCTCGCGGTTCTGTGTGCGGTTATCGGGATTTCGGGAATCGTCCACCAGAAACAATTGATCATTGCGACTGATACTGCCTGCGCGCAGCATCGAATCCAGAAGACGCTCAAGAGCCGGGGGTCGGTCACAGGTGATGATACACACCCGGGTTGGTGCCAGTTCGCTTTTCTCCCCATCAGCCAGCCGCAGGTTTGCACAGATATCTTCCGCCGCAAGCATCAGTCCGGCATCCCGTACCCTGTGCAGCACCCCGGTTACATCCTCGAGCTGCCCCTGTAGCTGGGGGATAGACGCCACCAGGGTTTCGGCGTGTGCCTGCAGTGTTTTAAAGGTGCCGCAATAGGTGAGCGCAGTGGCAACTTCAGGGCTTATGGCCATCTGTCTGCCGTTGCTGCGGTTAAGCAGCATGACCGAGGTATCGTCGAGGGTCACACGATCGCAGGTGGCGAAGGCGTAGAGCCTGGTATCCTTAGCCGGGGTTGGACCAGCGGCAGAAGGGTTGCCTTGTGGACCGCTCTGGTAAGAATAGGAGATACTCAAATCGTCCGCCATGGGAGCTCTTGTGCCGGGTGGGATGAGTGCGCATTTTATGGGGTAGGGGGTGCGGGTGTAAACCGTGGCCCGGGCTCACCCCGGCAGGTAATCCTTGCCCGGGTCTACAAGCTATTGGCTTTACTCATGGCAATCGCTGTCTCGATGGCTCGATAGAGGCTGTCGGGGTTGGCGGTGCCGGCCCCGGCGAGATCCAGCGCGGTACCGTGGTCCACCGATGTACGTATGATCGGTAGTCCCAGGGTGATATTAATAGCCTGGCCAAAGCCGCTGTATTTGAGCACCGGCAGGCCCTGGTCATGGTACATGGCGAGCACTGCGTCCACAGTATCCAGTACCTTGGGATTAAAGGCGGTGTCGGCGGGTAGTGGCCCCAGCAGGTTCATGCCACTCTCATTCATCTCCTTTATCACAGGTGTGATGGTATCGATTTCTTCCCTGCCCATATGGCCGCCCTCTCCCGCGTGGGGATTCAGGCCCAGCACGGCGATGCGGGGTTGGTGTATGCCAAACTTTGTTTGCAGGTCCGAATAAAGTATCTGCAGGGTTTCCCGCAGCAATTCTTTTGTAATAGCGCCGGGCACCTGTGCCAGGGGCAGGTGGGTGGTGGCCAGTGCTACCCGAAGTTCTGTTGTGGCCAGCATCATTACAACTTTGGGTGTGTGCGTGGCTGTGGCCAGGAATTCCGTGTGGCCGCTGAATGGGATGCCAGCGTCGTTGATCACCGATTTCTGCACCGGGGCGGTGACCATGGCGCTGTAGGTGTGGTCCAGGCAACCGTCCACAGCAGCTTTCAGGGTCTCGAGCACGTAGCCTGCATTGGCAGGATCCAGTTGTCCCGCCTTGGCTGTTTTTGCCATGGGCACTGCCTGAATCTTCAAGTGTCCGATCCGGTTGGGTGAGGCGGGTTGTTCGGGCTCGAGCGTTTCCAGCAC
>JARFQU010000175.1 GCA_029287595.1 Halioglobus sp.
CTCAACATGGAGTTCACGGTAGCGTTCGCCGAGGACAGGGTGCCGTCCACAAAGGAACCTGACCCGTACATGCATGTGTTTCTCGATGCCGGCATGGGCAACGTGCTGGCCTTTTTTGAATTGCCCAATTCACCGGAGATGGGGGCAGACCCGAACACCCCGGACTGGGTGCAGCATATCGCCTTCGAGGTCGAGGATATGGCGTCCCTGGAGCAGGCTCGCGAAGCTATCCTCGCAGAAGGGCTGGACGTCATCGGTCCCACCAACCACGGCATTTTCCAGTCGATCTATTTTCGCGACCCCAATGGCCACCGCATCGAGCTGGCCGCGAACACCTGCTCACAGCATGACATGGACCGACTGCACGATGTAGCACCGGCTATGCTGGAAGAATGGAGCCGTACCAAACGCGCGCCGAAGCACGCGGCATGGTTACACGATAGGGAATTCAACGGAGAGCAATTGACATGAAGCTGGCAAGCCTCAAATCTGGCCGCGATGGCCAACTGATCGTGGTATCACACGATCTCACCACAGCGGTCGCAGTGACAGACATTGCAGACACCCTGCAGCACGCCCTGGATAACTGGGCCGCAGTCAGCCCGGCGCTGCAACAGCGCTACGAGGCCCTGAATGCGGGAAATGCAGAAAATGTTTTCGCTTTCGATCCCGCCGCCTGCAGCGCCCCGCTACCGCGCGCCTATCACTGGGCGGACGGCAGTGCCTATGTGACCCACGTGGAACTGGTGCGCAAGGCCCGGGGGGCAGAATTGCCACCGTCATTCTGGAGCGACCCTTTAATCTATATGGGCGCCTCAGATGCCTTTATTGGTCCGCGCGATGATATAGAGGTAGAAAGCGAGGACTGGGGCATCGATTTCGAGGCGGAAGTGGTAGTGATTACCGATGACGTCCCCGCCGGCACGAATGCCAGCCTGGCCCGGCAACACATCAAACTCATAGGTCTGGTAAACGATGTCTCACTGCGCAACCTGATCCCCGCCGAGTTGGGTAAACAGTTCGGCTTCTACCAGTCCAAGCCCTGGACCAGTTTTACCCCGGTGCTGGTGACCCCGGACGAGTTGGGCGCGTCATGGGACGGCGCCAAACTACACCTGCCGCTGCGTGCCACACTCAACGGCGAGCTGATAGGCGCCCCCAACGCTGGTGTGGATATGACCTTCGACTTCCCGACCCTGATTGCTCATTGCGCCAAATCCCGCTCACTGATGGCCGGCACGGTCATCGGCTCCGGCACTGTGTCCAATGTCGACAGCAAGGATGGGTCATGCTGCCTGGCTGAAGTGCGCTGCCTGGAAACCATCGCCGACGGTGAGCCAAAGACGCCCTTCATGTCTTTTGGCGACAGGATAGAAATCGAAATGCTGGACGATAACAACAACAGCATTTTCGGCAAGATCGACCAGGTCGTGGTGCAGTACCACCCCCCCACCTCAAGCGCCGGGGAGTAATAGTCACTTGACCCAGCAGGATATCGTCGCCAGCTTGCCGGCGCACCTGCGTCCCTTCGTCAAGATCCAGGAGTATTGCCGCTATACCCCGAGGGACCAGGCAGTGTGGCGTTTCGTGATGCGGCACCTGAGCGGCCATCTGGCGGACACCGCCCACCCGGTTTACATGGAAGGCCTGCAGCGCACTGGTATCGCGCTGGACCATATCCCGTCCATTGACGAAATGAATAGCTGCCTGGCGCAATTGGGCTGGCGCGCGGTGGTGGTGGACGGGTTTATCCCCCCGGCGATCTTCATGGAATTCCAGGCCTTGAAAGTCCTGGTCATCGCGATCGACATGCGCAGCGTCGAGCAGATATTTTACACTCCCGCGCCGGACATCGTGCACGAATCTGCCGGGCACGCGCCATTCATTGTCGATATCGACTACGCCGAGTTCCTGCAGCGCTTCGGGGAGATCGGCATGAAAGCAATCGCCACCCAGGCGGACATGGAAGTCTACGAGGCCATCCGTCACCTGTCGATACTCAAGGGTTGTGCCAGCAGTAGCGCCGAAGACATCGAACAGGCAGAGGCGGAACTGCAGCGCCTGGATGCGGCGAATACAGAATCTTCCGAGGCCAGCCTGCTGACACGCCTGCACTGGTGGACGGTAGAGTATGGACTGGTCGGCGAGGTTGACGACTACCGCATTTTTGGCGCCGGCCTGCTGTCATCCCTGGGGGAAAGCCGACACTGCCTGGACGATGACCAGGTGCGCAAGCTACCGCTTACGGTGAACGCTGTCAGTCAGCCCTACGATATTACCCGGCAACAACCGCAACTCTTTGTCACCAAGAGCTGCAAACACCTGAGCCAGGTGCTGGAGGAATTCGCCGCCTCCATGTGCTTTCGCCGCGGTGGCGCACAATCCCTGCGCACAGCCATCGCCGCCGGAAGTGTTTGCACAGCCCAGTATGACACCGGTACGCAGGTAAGCGGCGTAATCAGCGATGTACTGGTCGATGCCGTGGACAATGCTATATACCTGCAAACCACCGGGCCCACCCAACTGGCCTGGGACAATCGGGAAATTTTCGGGCACGGAGCTGATCATCACGCACAGGGGTTCGGTTCCCCTGTCGGGTATTTGAAGGATTTCAGCCGCTGCCTGTCCCATTACACCATCGACGAGCTTAAGGCACACAATATTGTCATCGGCGAGCGAGCAAAGCTCGAATACCTGTCGGGCATCACCGTCGAGGGTTGCCTGAAGCATGTGTTCCGACAGGAGCAGCGCAACCTGATATTAAGTTTCGAAGACTGCCGCGTGACAGATCTCTCCGGCAAGGTACTGTTCGACCCGTCCTGGGGTACCTATGACATGGCCGTGGGATCGCGCATTGTGTCGGTGTATGGCGGCGTGGCCGACCGCGAAAAGCTGCAGCTGTATAAACCCACCCCTACAACCGAAACCCCGCAGCTTGCACAGGACGCGCAACTGATGGCTCTCTATGCGACTGTGGACGAGATCAATCGCGGCACGCAGGCATTGACCGCGAAAAGCCGGGAGCAGCTATTGCACGCCATTGAGGCCTACCCCGAGGAGTGGTTGCTGATGCTGGAAATGTTGTCGCTGGGGGATGAAAACCTGGAACAACCGTTGCGCAATGCACTGGCCCCATGCCTGAATGCGCAGCCCGATCTGGCGGCTCTGATAGAAGGCTGACTAAAACGCGCTATTTTCATGCACATCGCCTGATTTATTGCAGCAATTTCACCATAAAGGCGGAGATAAAGGCAGATGCAATACTGACAGTGACAAAACCTGCCACCAACATCTTCGGCAGGAACAATCCCAACAGGTAGTCACGCTCGTCCTCGTTTTTGGCCTGGGCCTGGGCCACTTCTTCGGGAATGATGTAAGTTCCGGGGAAGCCGAACATGCAGGAAATACCTATCGCCATGCACAGCCGCCAGGAGTAATCGTACAGCCTGCTCATCAACACGGCGGAGCCCGCCACGGCAATTATAGCCAGAGAAAAGACCACGAGTATCGGCTCGATCAGGGCGACCAGTGAGGCCGGCGTCGCCTTCGGCAGGTACCAGTACACCAGAAGAAACAGAAAAAACAGGGCCAATCCGGCGCCGTTGGCCTTTTCCAGAACCTTTGCCTCCAGAAAGCCCAGTTCCTTGAACAGGATACCGAACAGCAGTGCCACCACAAACTTGTTGATCGTACCCGACATGAGATCGGCACAGTACACTGCCAGCCAGGTGACCAGCAGTAACTTCGCCAGGAGAATGAAGGGCGTCTGCAGGTGGGCAGGTGTGGCAGGAAAAACCCTCCATCTCGGGCCAGAAGCCGATAATGCGCCGGTGTCGATGACCGCGGTCTCGCCGCCGCGTTGGCGGTATTGCTTCAATGCAACCCGGGCTTCACTGGACAGGCAGGCCGCAGCGATCGGAAGACCGATGAACAGTTGCAACACAAACAGAATAGTGACGAAAATCGCTATCTGGTCAAGGCCCATCGCCCCCGCCGTTTCCTGAACAATAAGCACAGCGACCAGTCCACCACTGATAGGCCCCGCGGCAGAGGCCGCGTATTGCTGCCCTATCACCAGGGAGCCTACGAAAAACAGCAGCAGGGTAATCCCTGCGACCGCCGCCAGTGCAACAACAACCGTGCGATACTCCTTTATCATCTCTTCCAGATTGAGCATGGTACCCAGATGCACGACGAACATGGGGGCCACCAGGACGCTGATCGAAAATAAACCGGTGTCTTCCAACAGGGTAGTGGGCAGTACCGTCCAGAAGCCAATGAGCAGCAGAAATCCGGATACGAACAACATGGGCAGCATCGCCTTGCTTCGATTGGATACATAATCGCCAATGGCATAGATGATCGCGCAGATAAGGACAGCAGTCAGGGGACTCATGGAATGGGCTTCCTGTTATTTTTTGAACAGCCTCGCAATGGTGAGGCGTACCGGATTCAGATCAAGCTTACATGCTGATCACGGAGGGGGCAGGTTAATTTCGGCATAAACGCTGTTTCTAAAAAGTGGCTGCCTGCTTTTTACTCTGGTTTAGCCAACCTGGAAATTCCCCACCCAATAGGCGTAAACATTGCCGCGATTAACAAGCAATCCTTCAGGCCTCGGCCTAAACTGTGATGCATATCGTTTATGCAGAGAGGCGCCCATGAGCCTGCAAGAAATTCGCAAGGGCATCCGGACAATGTATGCAGCGGATCCCATACGCGCTGACTGGGAACTGTTCGGTCGCAGCAGCGACCCGCTGACCAGGCGGGGGTTCCTTAGCGGTTTTGCCACGATGTCGGCGATACTCGGGGCGGAGGTGGTATTCGGCCGTTTTTTGCCCGCCGGCCTGATTCCCGCCGCGTTAGCGGAGGAAACCGCTGACTTCAGTATCCCGGGGAAGCACCCGGGACTGGTGGTACTCAATGACCGCCCGGTAAATGCGGAGACCCCGGCCCATTTACTGGATGATACGGTAACCCCAGCGGATCGCTTGTTCGTGCGCAATAACGGCTTACCCCCGGCGGTAATCGACCCGGCCACGTGGACCCTGACAATCGACGGGGAAGCCGTGGAAAAAAGCGTGAGCTTTTCCCTGGCGGAACTGAAAACGCGGTTCAAGCACCACAGCTACCAACTCACCCTGGAGTGCGGCGGCAACGGGCGCTCCGAATTCGACCCGCCTGCTCACGGCAACCAGTGGACCACCGGCGCGGTGGGCTGCCCGCGCTGGACCGGGGTGCGCCTGGCAGACGTGCTTCGAGCAGCAGGACTGAAGGACAACGCGGTGTACATCGGGTATTACGGCGCCGATACCCATATCAGCGGCAACCCGGACAAAGTCCCGATCAGCCGTGGTGTACCCCTGGCCAAGGCGATGGAAGACGAAAGCCTGATCGCCTGGCAGATCAACGGCGAGGAACTCCCATTGATGAACGGTTATCCCCTGCGGCTTGTCGTGGGTGGCTGGCCCGCGTCAACTTCCGGCAAATGGCTGCAACGCATAAGCGTGCGCGACCGGATTCACGACGGCCCCAAGATGGGAGGCTACTCCTACCGTGTACCCTGCAAACCGGTGGTGCCGGGCGCCGATGTGGAAGAGGATGACATGTGTATCATCGAGTCGATGCCGGTGAAATCCCTGGTGACCCATCCGCGCTCGGGTGTTGTGCACACATTGTCTGATCCGCTCACGGTACGCGGCCACGCCTGGGCCGGGGACTCGGCGGTGGATACGCTGCATGTCTCCATCGACTTTGGTCAGACATGGCAAGCGGCCCGCCTTAAAAAGCCGGTCAACCGACTGGCCTGGCAACATTTCGACGCGCGGATTAAATTTCCCCAGACGGGTTATTACGAGGTGTGGGCGCGCGCGACCGATAATGGCGGCAGGACACAACCGATGGTGGTACCCGGGTGGAATCCGAAAGGCTACCTGAATAATGCCTGTCACCGTATCGCAGTAAAGGTGGTGTGAACGTGCTTGCGGTGCGGCGCGCACTGTTGGCCGCCTTTGTTATGCTGGCGCCCGCACTGTCCCCCGCGGCGGAAACAGACGGAAAAACCGGCCTTGTCCTGGCCCCGGGGTTTGAGGTTGTCAGTACTCAATGCACCGTGTGCCATTCCGCTAGACTGATCAGTCAGAACCGCTCCGATCGGGAGGGTTGGCTGGCTATGATTCGCTGGATGCAGGACACCCAGGGGCTGTGGCCCCTGGGCGAGGATGAAGACCTGGTTCTGGATTACCTTGCAACAAACTACGGCCCCCTGTCGGCGGGTCGCCGACGCCCCCTGCCGGCTAGCCTGCTGCCTGATCTTTAAGATGATGCCAATACTGTTCACGCAGGTTCAGCTTGCGTATCTTGCCGGTCGCCGTCATCGGCATTTCCTCGATGATGATGACATCATCGGGTGTCCACCACTTGACGATTTTTCCCTTCAGGTGATCCAGCATCGCCTGCTTATCCAGGGTTTCGCCTTCCTTTAGCGTCACGAACAGCAGAGGCCGTTCATCCCATTTTTGGTGGAAGGTAGCGACGACCGCTGCCATGCTGACCGCCGGATGCCGGGTAGCAACGTCCTCGATATCGATGGAGCTGATCCACTCGCCCCCTGACTTGATCACGTCCTTGGAGCGGTCGGTGATTTTCATGTAGCCCTGTGGATCGATGTGTCCAACATCTCCCGTGGGGAAGAAACCTTCGCTGTCCAGCAGGTTCCCGCCGTCGCCGTGCAGATAACCGCTGGCAATCCACGGGCCCTTGACCCAGATATCGCCGGAAGTCCGGCCATCGCGCGGCGCAAGCGAACCGTCTTCCAGGACGATCTTCATTTCCACGCCCCAGGGCAAGCGGCCCTGTTTGAGTAATTGTGCATCGCGCGCATCATCCGGCCACGCGGCGACTTCCCGGTTAACCCGACCGATGGTGCCCAGGGGACTGGTCTCGGTCATGCCCCAGATCTGTACCGCGCTGACGCCTTTGCTGCGCAGGCGATCGCGAATGTCTGTAGGCAGGGCGGTACCGCCAATCAGCAGACGTTGCAGCTTGCCGAGATCCAGGTCATTTTTCTCGGCGTGTTCCAGGGCCATGGTCCAGATGGTGGGTACGCCACAGCCGGTGGTCACTCCTTCACCGCGGATCAGTTCCAGCAGGTGGGGACCGTCCAGGTGGCGACCAGGCAGCACGAATTTGCTTCCTACCATGCAGGCGCCGTAGGGCAAACCCCAGCTTTGGGCGTGATACAGGGGCGCTGCGGGCATCACGCAGTCCAGTGCTGAAAGTGACAGGTTGTCGGGCTGGGCAATCGCCATTGAGTGCAGCACGGTGGAGCGGTGAGAGTAAAGCACACCCTTGGGATTACCGGTGGTGCCCGAGGTGTAACACAGCGCCGAGGCGCTGCGCTCGTCGAATTCTGGCCAGTCTATTGCGGTGGATTCATCCGCGATGAGATCGTCATAGTAGAGTACCTCCCCCAGTTTGGTGGGTTCATCGATGCAGCCGCGGGCGCCGAGAATAATGAACTGTTCGACCTTCGGGATCTGCTCGACAATGCCTTCGGCAAGAGCGACAAAATCCTGGTCTACCATCAGCACCTTGTCATCAGCGTGATTGATGATGTAGACAATCTGCTCTTCAAAAAGTCGCGGGTTTACGGTGTGGCAGACCGCACCGATACCCGGGATGGCATAGAAACACTCCATATGCCAGTGGTGGTTCCAGGCCAGGGTGCCCACCACGTCCCCCTGCTGGATACCCAGGCGCATCAGGGCGTTGGCCGCCTGGCGCGAGCGATTGGCGAGGTCGGTGTAGGTATAGCGGAAGATATTGCCATCCTGCAGGCGGGCGACAACCTCGGTATCACCGTGGTTGGTGGCGGCATGCTCCAGCAGCGTGGGGATAGTGAGGCTGAAATCCTGCATCAGGCCTTTTTTGAAATCGTTCATAACGCGTTGCTACCTCCAGCTTGCAGCACCTGGTCTCACATATTAAATTTCTGGACTCATTCGTTGACGTTCGTCGGGTACTCGTCAGCGCTGCGCAAGCAGCACTACAGATTGCGCAAGCCTTCAGCCATGCGCTCAAAACTCCAGATGGCACGATCCCAGATCATCTGCCGCCACTCGTCCTTGACGCAGTAGAAACTGTCACGCATTTCCTGCTTGATCGCCCTGCCCTGCTCGGAATCCAGATCGCCCTTGATATGCAGCCAGTTATCCGCGCGGATGGCCTTTATCACCCGGTCGAAATCCACCGTGCCGTACTCATTGACGATGGCAAAACTGCGATGCTCGGGCAGGATAGTATCGAGGGAGGACACGATAGGGCCACGCGGGACCGCGGCCACAATGTCGCCGTATTCCCCCGCGTTGATCGCGATCACTTCCTCGCCGAACCAGCTCCGCAGTTCGGTGTATTCTGCCGTGCCCGCTGGATAGGCGTGTATCAGGTCACCGTGACCGTAAGGTCCCAAGCCCGTATGAATATCCATCAGCGCAACATTATTCTGTAGCGCCAGAACTTCCGGTAGCACCTGGTGCATTGTTTTGTTAGACCAGGTGGCATGGTTGCCGCCGTAGAACACACCTTGCGGATCAATACGCTGGCCGTTCATAACCGCCTTCTGGTAGTTGTCTACACCATTTTCCGCGATCCAGGCCTGCATCGCCGCCTCGGATTCGTCGCCAAACACTTCCGGCAATACCAGGTCCTTGACCTCCAGGTAGTATTCATTGGGATCCTGAGGCTCACTGAAATCAACATAGTTACGGTTGAGATCGACGTTGTCCTCGTTCACCCGGCGCAGCCAGGCAAAGCCGTGCGGGTTATGGCCGTGGATCATAATCACTTTCACATCCCCCAGCCTGGCCAGCGCCTGTGGGTTGTTCAACAGCGCAATCTGCACTCCCGCACCGCAAAAACCTTCGATACCGTGGGTTCCCGCGACGATGACGATAGCGTTCTCCGCGTCCTGCCGACCCACACAGGCGACATCCATATACAAGGCCTCGCCATCCGGGCCCTGCCCGGGATGACTTATGGCAGTCAGGCTCGCATTTGCCGTGTCTGCCGCCGCGATAAATTTCTCCCGGGACTCGGCATAGGATTCGGAAAAATAGCTGGCGATGGGATGAGCGGTGTTCGCTGTCATGAGACTTAATCCTCGAAGTTAATATTTGATCGACTTATAGGATCGAGATATTACTTGTTCATCTGCGCAGATGTTATGGCAATTCGGGCAATATGGCGGCCGTAACTGGCAGTGTCCTGGGACCTTTTGACCACAACATTGCCGCGTTAGGACAGGTGCTTGTAGAGTGTTTACATGACAATGCCACCTCGATAACGCACGATACGACCAATGGACAAACCTTTTCCCCTGGGACCACTGTCTGCACCCCAATCGTTGCTGGGCATCGCCCTGCTACCGGCTTTGGTGTATCACGGCAATCCGGCGGTGGGTCTGTTGGTCGGCGCCAGCCTGTCGCTGCTGTTCAACAAAGCCTGCTTCGCTGGTGCCCACGCCCTGGGCAAGTACACCCTGCAAGCCGCCATTATTCTGTTGGGCCTGAAATTGAATGCCAGCCAGCTGATGAAAATCAGCGCCGACTACAGCGTACTGGTCACCGGCTATGTGCTGCTGACCCTTTCCCTGGGGCTGGGATTAGGCCTGCTGCTGCGTAACCAGCGCAAATCCAGCCAACTTATCGCCTCCGGTACGGCGATCTGTGGCGGCACTACAATCGCCAGCCTTTCGCCGGTAATCCAGGCCAGGCCGGAGCAGACCGGGGTGGCCCTGACGCTGGTGTTCCTGCTGAATGCACTGGCACTGTTCACTTTTCCCACCATTGGAGAATACCTGGCGCTGAGCCAGGAACAGTTCGGGGTGTGGGCGGCCCTGGCTATCCATGACACGTCGTCCGTGGTCGCGACCAGTGCCCTGTACGGAGAAGAAGCTGCCATGGTCGCGACCACCGTCAAGCTGGGGCGCACCTTGTGGCTGATTCCCCTGCTGCTGGTTTTCAGCGTGTTACAGCACCAGGGCTCCGCAAAACTTCGCATCCCGCTGTTCATTGTGTTGTTCATCATGACCGCGTGCATGGGCTCGGTGACTGAGTTGCCCGGCGCACTGGTCAACGCTGCCTCCACTACCAGCAAGATGCTGCTGGTGGTGGCCCTGTTTTTTATCGGCACGGAGATCAGCCGCGATACCCTGCGTGGATTGAGGGGCGCAGTGCTGGTACACGGGCTGCTGCTATGGGCACTGGTGGTACCCCTGACACTGCTGCTTGTCATCCGGCTCGTTTAGAACCTCACCTCGAATTTCTCACTGATTTTGTAACCTTTGGTTATATGTTTATAAAAATCAGTTCCTTCCTCAACTGCGGCCGGGCCCTTAAAATCCTCCGTCATGAGTATACGCAACGTCAAAATCGATCTGATCAGCGCAGCGGCCATTGGCGCCTTCGCGCTGTACCTGCTGTCCCCTCTCCTGGCCTGAGCCAGCCGCACACCTAGTGACAGAATGAAGCGGACCGCGCCTGGCGCTGTCTGGCTAGCTTCGTACCTTCGCGGGCACCGATCTTTGCCGCAATTGATATCCAAGGTAACGCGTCTATTCCCTACCCTGTGTCCTCACAATGGCAAAGGACTGAACCGGGAATATGCAACAGCTTACGCCCATGGACGCGGCCTTTCTCTACCTTGAGAACGAGACCACACATGCCCACGGCACACTCGTCTGGATTTACGATGCCAGTGACTCTGCTCCAGGCTCTATTACCCGCAAGGCACTGCTGGACCATATGCGTGCTCGCCTGCATGTTTCCCCGGTATTCACCCGCAAGGTAGAGCGCCTGCCACTGGATTTCGATTACCCCTACTGGGTTGACGACACTGCTTTCGAATTGCTGTATCACATCCGCGAACGCTCATTGTCTACCGCGCCTTCCTGGGTAGATTTCTGCGAACTGGTTGCCGAAGTGCACGCCCAGCCTCTGAACCACCAGCATCCACTGTGGGAGCTGACTCTGGTCCCGGGCCTGGATGGGATCGAGGGTCTGCCACAGCGCTGCTTCGCCATCCTCGGCAAGTTCCATCACGTTGCGATCGATGGGGCTACCGGTATGCACATCATAAACGGCATTCACGATATCCCCGGGCGCCCGGCTCCAGAGTCGACAGTGGCCATACGCCCGGCCCGCAGCCCGGCCCTGAGTGAGAGCCTGTATCGGGCGGCTATAAGCAACCTGGGGGCACTGGACAAAGGCCTGGGCCTGCTGGGCTTGTCCCGCTCACCCAAAACCGAAGATGAGCCGGCGGCCGCGGAAGACAGCAATACCGTCGTCCCGGAGGCCGAAGACGCAACCCCACTGCCGCAAACCGTTTTTAACCGGGCCATCACCGCCAAGGCCAGCTGGGACAGTCGTAGCTTTGACCTCACTGCTATCAAGGGCATGCGCACCTCGGTGAAGGATGCCACCGTCAACGATGTCCTGCTGGCTATCGTAGGCGGCGGCCTCAGGCACTACCTGGAATACCGCGATGCATTGCCAGAGAACTCGATGCGCGCCGGTTGCCCGATCAATATCCGTACCGAGGAGGAAGCAGGCGCTGGTGGCAATATGATTTCCGCGATGATCGTCAGCATGCACACTGACATCGCGCCGCCACTCCAGCGCCTGCGTGCCATTACTCGCTCTTCTGCTGCCGCAAAACACCGCGCCGAGCAGCGTGGCTCGCGCAAGATTCTCGACGTTGCATCCGTAGTGCCTGCGCAGGCCCAGGCCCTCCTGGGACAACTCGCGGGCAAGGTAAGCAGCAAGTTGAACCGCGCCATACAGTTCAACTGCTCGGTATCCAACCTGCCCGGACCACAGCAGGACCTCTATATGCTTGGTGGTCGCCTGCAGAACATAGCCGCGGCCATGCCAATCATGAACGGCTATGGCCTGTTCGTCGGGCTCACTACCTGTGCCGGGAAACTGAATATCTCCATGAGTTCCTGCGACAGCATCCTGCCGGACCCGGAGAAGCTGGGAGACTGCATGGAGCAGTCCTACAGAGAGCTATTAGCCGCTACTCGTAAACGCCCCGCTGCGAAAAAGCCGACCGCGGGTAGAAGCAAGTCGCGTAAAGCCGCGCCCCGTATTCAGAACAGGAAAACACGCTAATGCCGGATTACCGCTCACACCTGGGCTCACTACGCTCCTTGAAGGCCAACAAAAATCGGGTTGCCCTGTTCGATCTCGATCGCACATTGATCGCCGTGTACAGCGCGGTACCGCTGCTGATGGAGCAGGTAAAAGCCAAACAGGTCAGTTGGGTGGGCGCTGCGCAACAGGTATTCATGGCTCTGGGGCAGAGTCGAGAAGTGTATGATTTCGAGGAAATCCTGGACACTGCAATCGGCATGCTGGAAGGGGTCAGCGAGCAGGAATTCATTCGCCTGGGGGACCGCCTGTTTCACAAACACCTGCAAAAAAAGCTGTATGTGGAAGCACAGGAACTGGTGGATACCCATCGCCAGCTCGGTCATCAACTGGTGATCGTCTCGTCGGCTACGCGCTACCAGATTGAGGCGGTAGCCGAAGCACTGGATATCGACCATATCCTATGTACCGAGCTGGAAGTGCGCGGCGGTAAATTTACCGGCGTGATCAAGGGAGAACCCTGCTGGGCAGAAGGTAAACTGCATGCCGCCGAGGCCTGGTGCAAAGAGCATAAGATTAAACTGAGTAACGCCTGGTTCTATACCGACGCACTGGAAGACCTGCCCTTGCTTGAGGCGGTAGCAAACCCGGTTGCGGTCAATCCCACCCGAGATCTTGAAGGCCATGCACGAGGGGCAGACTGGCCGGTATGCAAATTCCGCAGTCGTGCCCGCCCTTCCCTGCTTGATGTCGCCCGCACCGGTGCCATGTTCGGCGCGATGGCTCCCGCCATATTTACCGGCAAGGCGGCTAAATGGCTGGGTGCAGCCGACAGCCACGGTGCGGCGTTGATGAGCTTCACCAGCTACGCCGAGAGCGCACTGGATCTGGCCGGGGTAAAACTGCAGGTGAAAAACGAAAAATACCTGTGGGAGGAAAGACCTGCAATCTTCGTGATCAATCACCAAAGCGTACTGGATGGCTACCTGACACCGGCTCTGGTCAAGCGTGACTATTTCATGATGGGAAAAATCGAGGCGGGCAACGTACCGGTGCTCGGACAGATGCTGAAAGACGCCGGGTTTATCCTGTTTGACCGCACCAATCGCGAGGCAGCCATCGCTGCTTGCGATGATGCTGCCGAGAGGATCAAGCAAGGCTATTCCCTATGCATTTCACCGGAGGGCACCCGTAGCTACAGCAAGCGCATGGAACCCTTCAAGAAAGGCGTGTTCCATATCGCCCTGCAAACCGGTGTACCCATCGTGCCGATCGTAGTGAAGAATGCCAGCGAATTATGGCCGCGCGGACAGAACTTCGTGCGTCCCGGGACACTGCATATCGAAATCTTGAAGCCTGTCCCCACCAGGACCTGGACCCGGGAAACGCTGGACAAACACCTGCAGGCGCTACACAAAAAGTACCTGAAAGCTTTGGACACCCCAGACTGAGCCAGAATAATAATTCGGGAAACCATTATGACCACCCAAGTAGAAAAACAAAATTTCATCTTTTCGGCGGCCGACGATACGCAGATCTACTGCCAACGCTGGCCGGTGGATAAACCGGTTGCCATCGTACAACTTGTACACGGGGGGGCTGAACATGCCGGGCGCTACCAGCGGCTGGCCCGAGCACTGAATAGCCGTGGTTATGCAGTCTATGCCGAAGACCACCGGGGTCACGGCCGCACCGGCGAAATCAACACCAGCCTGGGCGATATGGGCGAAGCCAACGCTTTCGAACGCGTATGCGACGATGTCCTGGCGCTGGGCAGGAGAGCTAAAACGGAATACCCGGGCATACCGCTGATTATCATTGGCCACAGTCTCGGTTCGCTCATTGTCCAGCGTATTTTGCTACAGCATTCGCAAGAGTACGCAGCCGCTGTACTGTCCGGCTCGCCCGATATCACCGCTATAGCTGCAGCCGCAGAACTGGTTCACGCCGAAGTGGATCGGGTGGGTCGTGATCAGGTTAGCGAGGTGCTGGATACCGCCACCATGGAAAACTTTGCCGCGGCCATTCCCAACGCCGAGACACCGTTGGACTGGCTGAGCCGGGACCGGCAGCAGCTGCAACTGTATGCTGACGATCCCTGGTGCGGTTATGCCCTGTGCGCCGGCGTATGGCAGGACCTGATCGCCGCCATGCTGGTGACCACCGAAATCTCTGCCGTGGCCGCGACCCTGCGCAGAGACCTGCCAGTATATATTCTTTCCGGCAGCGATGACCCGGTGCATGATAACTGGGCCGCAATTGACCGATTGGCGGGGAATTATCGGCAATGTGGATTGCGCGACGTGACGGTGAAGAGCTATGCCGGCGGGCGTCATGAAATGTTTAACGAGATCAATCGCGAAGACGTCGTCGCAGAACTGCTTGAATGGTTGGATAGCAAACTGTCATGAGCGTTACCCCCACAACTGACCCTCATGACCTGCATAGCCTGCTGGAGCAAGCGAGCCAACCGGTTCTGCTGCTGGCTGATTGTCAGGGGAAAAGTGAGGAACAGGTCATGCAGCGCTGGCTGCAAGGGCAGGTTCGCGGTGCCGGCATAAATTTGCAAACCCAACTGCTGAGCCTGGATTTATCGGGCAATGCTGGCGCCGCAGCGCTGCTGGAGCATCGTACCAGGGACCTGCCCGACGACACCCTGGTGATTCCCCTGCGGATTCTGTGGCTACCGGCAAAAGATCACGGTAATCGCCTGCGGGACCTGCTGGGAGGCAACCCGCACAACCCGGGATGGCTGAAACAGAAACTCATCCTGCATTTCAACCCCGACCGTTGTTCACCCGTGTACGGCGAGGCCGCCTCCCTGGCAGAGTTGCGAGGTGAGCATGCCGAGAGCCCGGCGGAGCCGAGCTTGGGGCAGTTCATCCTGCGTCGGGCAGTACTGACCATGAAACAGGTGGAGCGCAAGCTACGCGGCCAGCGGTATAAGGAACCCGCCTTTGTGGAGGGCGATATCCTGCAGGATCCGGAATTTCGCCAGGACCTGGTAAAAATAGGCAGCAAGACCGGCAAAGCGCCGCAAGACCTGGAAGAAGATGCCCGCACCTACATCAAGGAACTGGTACCCACCTCCACTCCCATGGGGCTGGATCTGCTGATACGCCTGAGTCGCTATGTGTACACACGAGGTTATGACCCCGATATCGTGGTAGACCCCGAGCAGGTACAGAAACTTCGCAAACTGGCGAGCGAACACCCGGTAATACTGCTGTGCAACCACCGCTCCCAGGTGGATTCCTTCGCCATCTATTCAGCCCTGTACGATAACGACCTGCCACACCCCCATACGTTTGGCGGGAGCAATATGAAGTGGCCGATTATCGGCAACATCCAGCGCTCCTCGGGCATGATCTTTATTCGCCGGGCTTTTAATGACAACCCGGTGTACAAGGCGGTTCTGCAGCGCTATATCGACTACCTGGTAAGCCGCCGTTTTCCCCTGTTGTGGTCCATAGAAGGTGGACGCTCGCGCACGGGCAAACTGGTGCCTCCCCGCTTCGGTTTGCTGCACTGGCTGCTGAACGCCGCCGAGCGGTTCGATAAGACCCAACCCCTGTATATAGTGCCCCTGTCTGTGGTGTTCGAACAGGTAGTGGATGTAGGCGCCTACGCCCACGAGCAACTGGGCGGTGTAAAAAAACCGGAGAACCTTTCCTGGTTCTACCGCTACCTGCAGAGCTTCAAGACACCCATGGGCAAAATTCACATTCGCTTTGGCGACCCGGTGCAGGCCAGGGTGGATGCTGGCCAGCCGCGGGACCCTATCGCTGTCGAGAAGCTGGCCTTCGAAACCTGCGTGGAGCTGAACCGCAGCACGCCGGTGACCCAGGCCTCCCTGGTCTGCGGCACCCTGCTGTCTGCTTCACCCCAGGCACTGACCCAGACGGAATTGCGCAATGGCCTGGATACCCTGCTCGCCTACCTGCGCGCCAGCGGATGTACTGCCACTTTCCCTCTGGAACAATCCGCCACAGAATTTCTGCATGCCAGTCTGCCCAAGCTGGTGGACAGTGGCGTGGTGCATTGCTTTGACGCTGGTATAGAGCCGGTTTACAACATTGTGGAGGGCAAGGCGCTGGACGCCGCCTACTATCGCAACAACGCCATTCACTTTCTTTTTACCGGCGGTATCGCTGACCTGGCCCTGGCTAAACTCTATGTGGATGGCTGCGGTGAAAAGCCTCTGGCAGAACTGGAAGAGGAATTGCTGCAGTTACGCAAACTGTTCCAGTGGGAGTTTTTCTTTCCGGAAAAAGATGAGTTTCTGGAAGATCTGTACCGCGACCTGGATATCCGCCACAGCGAATGGCGCGAGCTGACCAGCCGAGGAAAAGAGGGATTACACCAGCTGTTTCGTGAATTGACTCCCCTGCTGGGTCACGGTGTACTGGAACCCTACCTGGAATCTTACCGCATCGTGGCGGAACAACTGGCGCGACAGGACAGCACTACGGAGTTTGACCAGAAAGCCTTCATCAACGACTGCCTGAACATCGGGCGGCAACTACACCTGCAGCGGCAAGTAGTGAGCGCTGAATCCATTGCCAAGTTCATGTTCGACACCGGTCTCAAAGTCGCCAAGTCGCGCGGGCTACTGGATATCAGCGTCAGTGCCGGTGAACTGGCCACACGGCGCCAGGCCCACGCCGAGGACATGCGCACTATCAATCGCCGGGTTCGCGCCCTGCGATCATTGGCTTCCGCCAGGCGGTCTGGCATCGTCAGCTAATCCCGCCAAACCCGGGACATATCTACACGTCTATTAGACTATCAGGATAATCAGTCAATATTGTGCAATGACTGGCTAGCCATCGCCTGGATGGGTACTGTAAAGCACTGCTCATTCACAGTTAGTTAAGAACATGAAGCTTGTGGATAAACCATTTTGGTTTCATAATGGTTGCAACCAATCTACAGGAGTGCACCCCGGCATGGCGTCTATCACGGTGAAAAACATTCCGGACGACCTTTACGAGAGGCTGAAAAAAGTTGCAGGCACGCACCACCGTTCTATAAACAGCGAGGTGATCAACTGCCTGGAAGTGGTACTCAAGCCCAGAACCCTGTCGGTGCAAGAACGCCTGAGCAGGATTCGTAGCATCAGGGAAAAGGCCGACCAAAAGGGTCTGGACCGTGACGAAATTGCCGGGGCGATAAAAGCAGGCCGAGCATGATTGTCGTCGATACCAATATTATCGCATACCTTACCCTTCCCTCACCCTACTCCCCGGCTGCCGAAAACTTATTGCTACAGGACCCCGACTGGATCGCACCTTTGTTGTGGCGCAGTGAACTGCGCAACGTGCTCGCCCTGGCTATACGAAAATCAATCGTTTCTTTCGAAACCGCAGTCGCCGCCCAGGATGAAATGGAAGACTTGATGCGCGGCAGGGAATACGAAGTTTCATCGCTGGATGTCTTGTCTACTGTTAACCAGAGTAACTGCTCCGCCTACGACTGTGAATTTATCGCTCTCGCCCAAAGTTGCCAGTGCCCCCTGATAACGATGGACAGAAAACTTCAGAAAGCCTTTCCCGAAATTGCGAACTTACTGACAGCAATTGTATAAATCCATGCCTAATTGCTATGTAGCGTTGACCGCTGGGACCAATCCCAACATCGGCGATGGCATCGGTTTCACGCGCTTTGAGAAACAAAAGCCGTCGGCGTTGAGTGCAGGTTGCGCTGTATAAAATCCACCATGTCGTTGATAGCGATGCGCGCCTCGGGCAGCATGGCGCCAAACATTACCGGGAAGCAGTGCGGCACGCCTTTCCAGATATGGGCTTCGGTTACCACGCCAGCTTTTTCCGCTTTTGCAGCAGCCTGTATCGAGCAGTCACGAAAGATCTCGATATCACTGGCCACGAAACACAAAGGCGGCAAGCCTTCGAAACTGCCCCGCAGCGGTGAAACGCGCTCGTCTTTCAACAGTTCCAGATCATCGTGCAGGTAATGGGTGATCACCTGTTGCAGCGCGTACTGGTTAAACATGGGATCTGAGAAGGTATTGATATTGTGAGAGCGCAGTCGACCGCTGAGTTCCATTCCCGGTGATAGCATGAGACCAGCAGCGGGCAGGGGCAGCCCTTCTTTGAGCGCTTGCTGCAGCAACACCAGGGTCAGGTTGCCTCCCGCGGAGTCCCCCGCCACCACGATATCCTCGGGAGCATAGCCCAACTCGAGCAGGCCGCGGTAGCAGGCGAGAACATCTTCCACCGCCGCGGGGAAAGGTTCCTCCGGAGCAAGCCGGTAGCTGGGCATGGCTGCGATCATGCCGCAGCGCGCGGCCAGCTCACTGACGAACGCCCCGTGGGCGCGGGGAGTCTCCACCACAAAGGCCCCGCCGTGCAGGTAAAGCAGGGCCCCTTTGGCATCGCCATTGCCAGCTCGAAACCAGTGACAGGGCACTCCTCCCAGATCATCTTGCCAGTGCCGGGTACCGGCGGGGAATTTGGCGCGAGCCTCGATGTATTTCTGCATGAATTCCCGCATTTCCGCGGGTGGCTTGGTATCGGACTTGAATTGGGGCTTAACGAACAGGCGCAACGCGGTATTCAGGGCATAGCTACGGAAACTTCTTTCCAGTATCAAACCGCGGTTATAGCGTCTTCTTCTGATCATATTTTTCCACCGATAGTGCACGGTACGCTATCTGAGAGCGCTTGTGCGTGGACAAAAAAAAGCCCGTTCAGAGGGAACGGGCAAGCCTCATATCATGACATGACAATCCACCATGTCATAAGGGAGCACTAATGATTCTACTGAATTCATGTGTTTCAACATCATCATTTTGGGCAAATGCCGAGTCAATGCTGTTGACAATGTTCATATCGCACCCGCGCAGGGTTCGCATTGCGCCCCATCATCCCGCAGGTTCAAGCAGCTTGGCCAACCGAGCAATCCCCTCCCTGATCTTCTCCTCCGACATCTGGGAATAACTGAGACGGATGTTGCAGCTCTGGTCAGCCTCCGCGAAAAAGGACTCACCCGGCACATAGGCCACACCAATATCGTTGACCGCCGGTAAGAACATCTCGGTGGCATTCACACCCGGCACAGTCAGCCAGATAAAGTAACCGCCTTGGGGCACCGTGTACTCGACATTGTCGGGAAAAAATTCTTCAATCGCCGCCAGCGCAGCATCGCGCCGCTTGCGGTAGACGCGTCGCGACTCATCCAATAACTTATCCAGCGGATTGTCACGCAGGAAGGTAGCGACCTGGTACTGGGTAACGGTACTGGCCTGAAAGTCACTGGCCTCCTTCATCACCCGATAGCGATCCAGGATTTCGAAGCTGGCGCAGGCCCAGCCTAGACGAATGCCCGGGCACAGAGTCTTGGAAAAAGAACCCAGGTAAATCACCCGGTCGCCAGTGGTATCGAAGCTCTTGATTGCCGGGATGTTCTCGCCCTCGAAGCGAATTTCGTAATACGGGCTGTCTTCGATAATGATGATGTCATGCTCTTCGGCCAGTTCCACCATGCGCTTGCGGCGATCCGCGGCCAGGGTGATACCGGTGGGATTCTGGAATTCGGGAACCGTGTACAACAGCTTCGCCTGGGGATTGGCGGTCAGGGCCTTTTCCAGTTCCTCCATGATCATGCCTTCGTTATCCATCGGCACGGAAACGTAATTGGGCTTGAACGCGCCAAAGGAATTCAGCGCGCCCAGGTAAGTGGGGTACTCGCAGATAATGGTGTCGCCCTCATCGATAAACAGCCGCGCGGCAAAATCTATGCCCTGCTGCGAGCCACTGAGGATGCGGATATCCTCGGGGCCGACATTCACTCCCATCTGCGGCATACGCTCATTGGCGATGATTTCACGCAGGGGCATGATTCCCTCTGCGCCATCATACGCCATCAGGGTACGGCCCCACTCCTCAAAGGCTTTATCGGAGGCGGCCCGAAAGGCCTCCAGCGGGTAAAGTTCCGGTGCGGGTGCGCCGCCGGCGAAGGAGATCAGGTCCGGGTTGCGTGCGGCAGCGAACATCTCCTTGATGAAGTCAGAGCCGTAGCCCTGCATGCGCTTAGAATAAGGTACCGTCATCGTACTTTCCTCAATAAGACTTGGGCATGCCCAGGACATGTTCGCCTATATAATTTAGTGTCATCTGCTGGGTCAGGGGCGCCAGGCGGAACAACTGCGCCTCCCGCCACCAACGCTCCTGGTGGTACTCCCGGGCAAAACCGGCGCCACCGTAGGTTTGCATGGCGTGATAGCAGGCTTCAATGCAGGCTTCCGCCGCTACGAATTTCGCCATATTCGCCAGGTCACCGGCCTCTTTCGAAGTACTGTCCCTGTCATTGAGCGTAGCCGCCTTCAGTACCGCCAGCCAGGCAGACTCCACTTTGGCATGGGCACCGGCCAGGGGATGCTGAACTCCCTGGTGAGAGCCAATAGGTGCATCGAATACGCTGCGCTCGTTGGCATAGTCGACAGCTTTGGACAGCGCCAGTCGTGCCGTACCCACGGCACCCGCTGCAATCAATACACGTTCCGGGTTGAGGGTGCCCAGCAGGCTATAGAATCCCTTGCCCTCCTCACCTAGCAGGCAGCTCTCGTGCACCCGCAGGTCTTCGATAAACACCGTATTGGACTTGTAGTAGTTGAAGCCGTGCTTCGGAATAGGCGTATAAGTGATGGCCGCCTGCGGCAAGTCGACAAGAAACAAGGATATGCCACCGGCTTTGCTTTTACCCTCTTGCGGTTTCTCGGTACGCGCCACCAGCAATAAAGCGTCGGAATTTTCTATGTTGGTGATAAACCACTTGCCGCCATTGATCACATACCCGTCGCCCTCGCGGCGCGCAAAGGTATTGATGTTCAGCGAGTTGGTACCGGCGTCGGGCTCAGACAAGGCAAAAGCGCAGATCTTCTCGCCGGCAGCCATATCCGGCAGATAGCGGGTCTTCTGCTCCTCGTTGCCGTGATGCAGGATAGACAGGTTACCGAGCAAACCGAACAGGTAGCCCAGCGCTGGGCCACCGCCACCACCGCCGCTGCACAGTGCTTCCATGGCGACTGCTAATTCGGTCAAGCCCAGGCCCATGCCGCCATACTGTTCGGGCACAGGCAGGCCGAAGAAGCCCTGGGCACCGATTTCGGCAATAAACTCTGCGGGGTACTCACCCGACTCATCTTTCTCACGCCAGTATTCCGGGTCGAAACGCGCAGAAATCTGAGCCGCTGTATCGGCCATCATCTGCTGTTCCAATGACAGGTCAAAATCCATTATCCCACTCCTAGTAAGCGTCGATGCCGGTTAGCGAGCGGCCGATCGCCAGTTTCTGGATTTCATTGGTGCCCTCAGTGACCATGAAGGGACGAACCGAGCGATACATGTACTCTATGGGAAATTCTTTAGTAATGCCGTTGCCGCCATGAATCTGCATGGCCTCCCCCACCACTTCGCAAGCTACTTCAGTGCCGAACCACTTGGCCATGGCGCTGTGCACGTCCGAGCGTTCCCCGTTATCGATGGCGCTGAGAGCGCGGAAGGACATCAACTTCCCCGCCTGTACCTTAGTGGCCATTTCTCCAAGCTTCGCACAAATCAACTGATGTCCCGCAATCGGTTTACCGAACTGCGTGCGGTCTTTGGAATATTGCACCGCTTGTTCAAGTGACGCCTCTGCAATGGCAAGTGCCATCAGACCGACAATGGGCCGGGAACTGGTCAGCATGGTGAGCAGAGCTTTCATCGCCTTGCCCGGCTCCACCATCAGGTTGGAAGCCGGCACCCGCACATCCTGGAAGAACACCTGGGCGGTGGATTGGCTGTTGAGACCCATCTTTTCGATATTGGTGGTTTCGTAGCCATGCTCTCGATCAACCAGGATAAGACCCAGGCCACCTACAGGATCGTCGTTGAAGCGCGCCAGCAGGAAGATAAAATCTGAGTAATCCCCGCTGGAGATCCACATCTTCTCGCCATTGATCACATAGTCATCGCCGTCCAGTTTGGCGCGGCAATTCACCGCGGTCACCTGGGAGCCGGCACCGGGCTCGGACATGCCCACGCAACCCAGTTTTTCTCCCGCCAGTACCGGGCCCACGTACTGCTCCTTCAGATGATCGGGCACCAGTGGCAGCAGCTTGCCCACCGCCATCTGGATCAGGCTGGTAATGGCGATATCAGGCGAGACTTTAGCCACTTCGAACTGCAACAGCCCCATGGTGACCGCATCCAGCCCCATACCACCGAGTTCCTCTGACACCACACCCACACCCACACCGAAATCCAATAAGTACTGCTGAATTTCCCGCATTTTATCTTTAGGAATCAATAGGTCACGATACTCTTTTGAGATTGGTTCTAGCTCATTCTGGGCATACTTCGCCAGCGAGTCGACTATCATTTTCTGCTCTTCGGTGAACTGGAAATCCATGCACTACCTCTAGATCTAGATACTGATAAACAATACTGTGACCACGATCATAGCCACCCATTGAGCAAGTCCCAATGGCAAATGCGGCAACACCGAAGTCCATAAAAAAGGGCGACAGGGTGTGAACCCGGTCGCCCCAAGCTACTGCCTGGAAATCTAGAAGTTACCGAAGCGCCAGGTGGCCTGCAGCACCACAAGGCGTGGCGGCATTAGGTAGGCGATATCGTATCCGGGGCCCAGGGATTGCCCTGACATGTTGATCTCCTCATCGGACAGGTTCTTGCCGATCACTGACACATTCCACTGGCCGCTGGAAGCCTCCAGCCCAAGGCTGGCATCATATTTAGTGTAGCTTTCCTGCGTCAACTCTGGCTCCAGGGTGCCGTCCGATAAGTAGTCGTCACTGTAAGACATAGTGACGTTGCCAACCAGGTTGAGTCCGCTGGTAATTGGAAATGAAAGATCTGCAAACGCGGATCCTGTCCATTCCGGGGAAAATGGCAAATTTTCATCAGATGCGTCGCAACCGGCGCCATTAGGGCTTGGCGGCAAGGTGCCGGAAGTATTACAGGCTGCACCTTTATAGTCATCGTAAGTTGCGTCCAGGTAAGCTAACGCGCCACCCAACGTCAACCAGTCGGTAGCGGCCCACCGACCATCAACTTCGACACCTTGAGTGGTCGCCTCGCCGGCATTACCAATCTTGGTGATTACAACATTATCAACAAAGGTGCTGGTTTTCACCTGCAAATCATCGAATTCGGTGTAGAAGGCTACCACGTTCAACTCTGCCATGCCGTCTAGCAGGCTGGTCTTGATACCCAACTCAAAGCCCTTGGCTGTTTCATCGTCATAGACGATTTCGCCATCGGGTACGCTGGTACCGGTTGCAGCGCCGCCTGACTTGGCACTTTCGCTGTACTTGGCAAACACCATGGTGTCATCGCCCCAATCGTATTGGGCGACGATCTCGGGCATAAAATTATCCGAGCTAACATTGCCCTTCTGGTCGCTGGCCACCGCGCAGACTCCTGTCTTGAAACCAGCGGGGGACCAATTCGCGCCATCGTCGAAGGAGTGCTCGCAGATGCTGGACCGGGACCAGTCCTTGTCATCGTCGGAATAACGTCCGCCACCTATCAACCTGAAAGAATCAGTCATATTCCAGGTGACGGAGACAAACGCGGACCACAATGTAGCATCCTGATCAAACAGGTTGTTGCCACGCTCATAAAAATTGGAGGTTGGCAGTACGACCCCTGGTGGCAGCTTCTGTATATTGGGCTGGTCTGAGGTCAGCGTTGAATCCTGGTAGTAGATACCCGTGACATAATCAAAGGTAGCGCCGCCAGGAGAGGTAAGCCGCAATTCTCCACTGGTTTGATCATACTCCTCATAGCTCATGGCATCTAGGCTAAGTCCTGGCAACCCCGCTCCGTCAAAGGCCACACCGTCGAGGTCGGTGGAAAGGCTATAGTCGTAGTCTGAATAACCGAATATACCGGTTAGGGTATGCTCACCCAGCGCGTAATCTGCGTTGAGAGAAAAATTACCCACCTCCTGCTCGGAACCTGGCTTCTTCAGGTCGTGTTGCGAAATGGGTGCCAATAGCGGGAGGAGCTCGCCTCTACCGGTATTCTCCCAGTTCAAATCACCGTCGCCGTTGTCCAGGGCACTGGCAAAACGATTGGTGGCCTCAGCTGTTTGGCCGTGCACTTCATAGTCCGCGTAGTTGTATTTAGCCGTAATGGCCAATTTGTCGGTCGGTTCCCAAACGACGGACAGTCGAGCTACTGTACTTTCAGTATCACCCTGATCTCCCAGGTAGATATTGTCGATATAACCATCGCCGCTCTCACCGCTCTCCAAGGCCAGGCGCAAACCCAGGCTATCCATGGGTGAACCGCCAACAACCAGCGTGCCTTTCCCGCCTTCATATTCCGCCTCGTACTCACCCGTGATGCGCGCTTCAAACTCGTCTCCAGGGTTATTTACCTTGCTGTGGATACTGATGGCACCCGCAGTTGAGTTCAGGCCGAACAATACCGCCTGGGGACCGCGCAGGATTTCCACCCGATCAGCATCAAAAAACGGGGTACGGGTTTGTCGGCTGCGGGGCATATAAACACCGTCCACAAACATGCTGACCGATTGTTCGAAGCTGCGATCTTCACCGGAGCCCATG
>JARFQU010000038.1 GCA_029287595.1 Halioglobus sp.
GCTAATATGCGATGAACCAAAAAAAAAGGGCCACAATGTGGCCCCAAAAAATTCCCTGACATGCAGGGATAAGTGGTCCTGGATGGTGCCGCTTAGGCAGCGGACTTCAAACCTACAGTTTCTTTCAGTTCTGCAAAGCGACTCTTGGCCTTTTCCAGCTGCTTTTCCAGCTTCTTACGGTCAGTCAGGCTTTCCAGTTCCAGCTTTGGCAGTTCGATTTCGTCGACAGCTTTTTTGGCGTCCTTTTCAACTTTCTTGCCGCGCTTGACCAGTTCCTTGTAGGCCTTGTCAGCTTTCTTGCGACGCGCTTCCAGTTGATCCTGGATGTTGCTGAACTGCTCCTGGGCCTGGTCGTAGGCCTTGCCGTAGAAGCCGAGGCTTGCCAGGAACGCGTTGCGGCCAGCTTCCTGGGCGCGTGCAGCGAATTCAGGAGTGGACTTCTTGGCGGTACGCTTGGCGGCGGGCTTACGCGCGGCAACCTTGCGGGCCGCGGGCTTGCGCTTGACGGCAGGCTTGCGCTTGGGGGCAGCTTTGGAAGCAGTTGCGGTTTTTGTTTGTTCGGCCATGGTATGAACTCCTAAGTGATTCTGGTTGTTTGGCGGTCTTTCACCAATTGGGCGCAAGAATAAGAGAAATAATTAGAATAAACATACTAATGTAAGGCTTATTTTTACCATCCATGAACACACCTGGCGCGTATCAAAGGGTATGCAACGAAATGCCCGGCGTGTGGTCACAGTCTTTCGACTTCAGGTCCGTGTTAAGTACGGTTTAAGCAAGCGGTGGTAGGGTTTAGCGTGGAAAAAATGCAAGGGGGAGATAATGGCACTCACGTGGGCCCGTAATGGCGCCTGGGCACTGCTGGTAATGGCGGTGGGCGCAGGTGCGTCCTATCTGCTGCTGGTGAGTAAGCCTGCGCCGGTGCCAGAATCCCCGCCCGCTATGCTGCCCCCGGTGGTGGATGTGGTCGTGGCGAGCCCCTCGCGGCGCTCACTGACCGTGGAAACCCAGGGTACGGTGCGACCCCTGCGAGAGATCAAGCTCATCAGCCAGGTCGGGGGGCGGGTAGAATCGGTCTCCCCGGGCTTTGCCGTCGGTGGATTTTTTGCCGCCGGGGAAACATTGCTGCAGATCGAGGGTATTGATTACCAGTTTGCCATCTCCCGGGCGGAATCCCAGGTGGCGGCAGCGCGGCAGCGGCTTGCGGAGGAGCGGGGCAGGGCCCTGCAGGCGAAACGCGAGTGGCGCGACCTGGGCAGTGAAGCCGCCAATGCGCTGTTTTTGCGCAAGCCACAGATCGCATCCGCGGAAGCGGCCCTGCGAGCCGCGCAAGCCGACCTCGACGCCGCTTTGCTGGATCTCAAGCGCACCGCGATAGCGGTGCCTTTCAATGGGCGTGTCAGCGCCAAAGAAGTCGATATAGGCCAGTACATTGCCGCCGGTTCGGTGGTGGCCTCGGTATACGACACCGATGTGGCGCAAGTGCGCCTGCCACTGACCGGCCGGCAGGTGGCTCTGCTGGACCTGCCACTGGATTATGAAAATACACCCACCGGCGCTGCAGGTGGTGCACAAGTGGTGCTGCGCGCCCGGTTTGCCAACAAAATGTGGGAATGGCAGGGGCGCATTGTGCGCACTGACGCCAGCATCGACGAAGACAGCCGGGTCGTCTACGCGGTGGCGGAGATCGACAAGCCCTTTGCTCGCCTGGCGGGCAGTGAGCGTCCGCCGCTGTCACCGGGGCTGTTCGTTAGCGCCACTATCAGTGGCCGGGAATTGTCCGGGTTGTCCCTGCTGCCCCGCTCCGCCCTGCTGCGCAACGGCGTGGTGATGGTCGTGGATGACCAGCAGCGTGTGCGCGAGCGCGAGGTGCAGGTGCTGCAAAGCGATCCCGGGCAGTTGTGGGTGCAGGGGCTTGCCGCCGGTGAGCGGGTGATCGCGCGTGAACCCGCTCTGGCCGTGGCCGGTAGCCAGGTGACGGCAAGGACAGTGACCGCGCTCGCTGTGGGAAGTCCCTGACCATGTCCGGACCTATTCGCTGGTTCGTCGACAACCCGATTGCGGCAAACCTGCTGATGATCTTCCTGCTGATTGGTGGAGTGCTCGCTCTACCGGCTCTGGACAAGCAATTCTTTCCCGATTTTGAGTTGAATATGGTCAGTGTGACCATGCCTTATCGCGGGGCCGGCCCCAGCGAGGTTGAAGAGCAGATCTGCGTGCGCATTGAAGAGGCGGTGCATGATCTGAGCGGGGTGAAAGAGATTCGCTCCACAGCGCGCCAGGGCCTGGGCACCGTTATCATCGAAGCTGAGACCGGTTACGACATGCAGCGTCTTACTGCGGAGGTAAAGACCCGGGTCGACGCGGTGACCAGTTTCCCGGTGGATGCAGAGCGGCCCATCGTGACTGAGTTGGCCCACCGTCACCATATGGCAGTGGTCACTGTGGCCGGCGAGCTCGGGGAGCGCTCCCTGAAAGAGCTGGCGGAGCGGCTGCGCGACGATCTGTCAGCACAGCCACACGTCTCGGTGGTGGAGTTGCGCAGCCCACGGCCTTATGAGGTGTCCATAGAGGTGTCCGAATACACCCTGCGGCGATACGGGCTAAAGTTTGCCGACGTGGTGAGCGCGATTCGCGGTTCCTCGCTCAACCTGCCCGCGGGTACGATCAAGGCGGCAGACGGCGATATCCAGTTGCAGACCCGTGGCCAGGCCTACGAGCGGCAGGACTTCGAGCAAATACCCCTGTTGAGCACCCGGGATGGCACCAGGATCCGCCTGGGGGACGTGGCCACTATCCAGGATGGCTTCGAGGACGTGGATGTGCGCACGCGCTTTAATGACAAGCCGTCGCACAATATGCACGTTTATGTTACTGCCGACCCCAATGCACTGGAGACCAGTGATACGGTCATAGCCTGGGCTGAGCGGACCCGCGCCAACCTGCCCCCGGGGGTGGAGTTGGCAGTCTGGCGGGATACCTCCGTGCCCTTCAATGAGCGTATGAATACCCTGGTGCGCAATGGTATGGGCGGACTGGTCCTGGTATTTCTGGTGCTGATGCTGTTCTTGCGGCCGATGCTGGCCGTATGGGTATGTTCGGGCATTGGTGTTGCCTTCATGGGTACCTTCTTCGTGCTGCAGTACACCGGGGTGAGCCTGAACATGATGTCGCTGTTCGCCTTCCTGTTGATCCTGGGTATTGTAGTGGACGACGCTATCATCGTGGCCGAGTCCATCTATTCGCGGCAGGTACTGGGAGAGATGGGTGCCCGGGGCGCAGTCACCGGCGCACAGATGGTGGTGAAGCCGGTGATGTTCGCAGTGATCAGCACCATGATTTTCTTTGCGCCCATGATGTTCCTGCCCGGGGATATGGCCTCGGCGGCAGCGCCAATACCCGTGGTGGTCATCCTGGCTCTGCTGTTTTCCCTGATAGAGTGTTTTTGCATCCTGCCGGCCCACCTGGCGCACATGCGCCCACCAAAGCCGGCTCGCTTTGCCTGGTTGCAGGCCCTGGAGAATTTTCGTCAGCGGTTTGGCACGGCTATGACTCGTTTTGCGCGCGATGTATTCCGGCCATTCATGGCCTATTGCCTGAGCCGGAACCTGCTGGTCATTGCCCTGTTTATGGTGGCCCTGATGCTCAGCCTGGCCCTTTACGGCGGCGGCTGGGTGCGCTCTTCATTTTTCCCCGCCATTCCCTCCGACCATGTAGAGGCGGTAATCACCCTGCCCGAAGGCGGGCCCTTTTCCCATACGCGGCAGGTACTTCTGCAGGTAGAGGGCGCCGCGCTGCAAGCCAAGGAGGAATTCAATCTCGATCCCCGCTACCTCGGCCTGGGCCCGGTGGTGGGCAATATCGATTCCATGGCGCAGGAAAATGAGGTGCGGGTAATGATGGAAACCCGCTCTGGGGTAGTGGATACCCGTGAGTTGAGTTCACGCTGGCGTGAACTGATTGGTGATCCCGGCGAGGTAGAGAGTTTTGACCTGGATTACACCATCAACGATCGCGGCAAGCCCATCAACCTGGTGCTGGCGTCCTCTTCACTGGCCGAGTTGCGCGCCGTATCCGCAGAATTGCGCCAGCTATTGGCGGCCTATCCCGGCGTCTATAACATCACGGACAGTCTGCAGTCGCCGCGAGAGGAAATGGTGCTGGGTCTGCGTCCGGCTGCGGAAAACCTTTCGGTCAACCTGGCGGATCTCGCGCGGCAAGTGCGCGAGGCTTTCTACGGTGCCGAGGCACAGCGCATTCCGCGCACCCGGGAAGACGTGCGGGTGATGGTGCGCTACCCGGAGCAGGAGCGGGTTTCCCCGGACAACCTGCGGGACATGCGTGTGCGCACCCCCGCCGGAGATGAGGTGCCCTTTGATACGGTGGCCGAAGTCACCTACCAGCCTGGATACCTGACCATTGACCGACTGGATCGCAAGCGCACTCTGGAAGTCTCGGCAGAAGTGGCAGCCGGCACCTCGGTACCCAGGGCGGTGGTGGAGGATATCGTGGCCAGGCACTACCCGGATTGGCAGCAGCGTTTTCCGGGACTCAGTCTGCGCCTGGATGGCGAGTTGCAGGAGGAAACCGAATTTACCGAGGCGCTGTTTGCCTTTATGGGTCTGGCGATGTTGCTGATTTACGCCCTGATGGCGGTGGCGTTTCGCTCCTACGGGCAGCCGCTGCTGGTTTTGACTGCGGTGCCCTTTGGCATCATGGGGGCCATTTTCGGGCATATGATACTGGACTGGGAAATCAGCATGCTGTCACTGATGGGTGTGATCGCCTGCGCCGGCGTGGTGGTCAACGATAACCTGGTATTGATCGATCGCATCAACCAGTTGCGGGCCGGTGGTCACGCGTTGGTGGAATCGCTGTTGCAGGGAGGCGAGGATCGGTTCCGCCCCATTATCCTTACCTCGCTCACCACCTTCGTCGGCCTGCTGCCAATCATGTCGGAGACCAGTATGCAGGCCCAGTTCCTGATTCCGATGGTGATTTCCCTGGCGTTTGGCGTGCTGTTCGCCACCGGGGTGACCCTGCTGCTGGTGCCGTGCCTGTACCTGCTGGGAGCGCAGGTCTCCGCTCACATACTGCATCGCCGACAATCTCTGCCTGACGCTATCGACGGCGTTTAGCGCGCAGTTTCTGCTGCTGGCGGCGGTGCGGTGATCGCTCACTATGGGCAATTAAAATATTCATCGCTTATTAGTGGGGGGCTAAGAGATCTTTAGCGCTATGCGGCCAGCTCGATCGCGAACCGGAAAAGCATCGTTTCGCTCCCTTCCTCAGCGCGCACTTGCGACGGCAAGTTCAGCCGCACCGCCGACGGCTTCGGCGCCAGACGATAGTATAGGTAGTGGATGGTTGGGTTGATACTGGAAGGAGGCCAGCTCGATCGCGGTGTACCACCGAAGTGACTGGGGTTCGGAACGCCGGGGGTATACCGCGATCGAGCTGGCCGCATAGCGCTAAAGATCCCTGAGCCAGCCCCCCACTAATAAGCGATGAATATTTTAATTGCCCATAGTGAGCGATCACCACACCGCCGCCAGCAGCAGAAACTGCGCGCTAAACGCCGTCGATAGCGTCAGGCAGAGATTGTCGGCGATGCAGTATGTGAGCGGAGACCTGCGCTCCCAGCAGGTACAGGCACGGCACCAGCAGCAGGGTCACCCCGGTCGCGAACAGCACGCCAAAGGCCAGGGAAATCACCATCGGAATCAGGAAC
>JARFQU010000015.1 GCA_029287595.1 Halioglobus sp.
CGCCAGACACCCCGTGAACCCATCCATGGGGGCCTGGCTTCGGCATCCATGTCTCAGACAGTCCAGCAGCGCCAAATATCGACCTTGCTCCAATGCGGGTCTACAGGCAGACTCATAAAACGAACTGTGCACCGCTTCAAGTAGGGATACCGAAAATGACTGAACAGGTCCAGCATAAAAAGACACTGCGACAGCGCGACATGGTGCTGTTTACGGTTTCGGCCATTCTGCTGCTGGATACCTTGACGGCGGCGGCCTCGGTGGGGGCACCGAGTATTTTCTGGTGGCTGCTCCTTGGGATGATTTTTTTCGTACCCTTTGCACTGATCTGCGCGGAGATGGGTTGCGCTTATCCTGAGCAGGGCGGTATTTACGCCTGGATTCGCGATGGCTTTGGCGGACGCTGGGCATCGCGGGCCACCTGGTGCTACTGGGTGAATACGGCAGTGTGGATTCCGGCGATCTTTATTTTGTTTGCCGGGGTGTTCAAACAGATGTTCTACCCGGAACTCAGTCTGGCGTGGCAGATTGGTATTGGCATCGCCTTGACCTGGCTGGCGGTGGTGGTGAACGTGATTACCCTGGACGTGGGTAAGTGGATTCCCAACCTGGGTGCCATTCTTAAAATCATTATTTTCCTGGCCATTATCATTGGTGCTTATGCCTACGTGCAGGACCACGGGATGGCCAATCCGCTCACTTTCGAGACGCTGAAGCCGGACTGGGGTAACAGCATGCAGTACATACCGGCAATTATTTACGGCATGCTGGGTTTCGAGCTGGTCAGCGCGGGCAGCGAGGAAATGCGTGATCCCGCACGGGACGTGCCGCGCTCTATTTTCATATCCGGTGCGATTATCATCGTGTTGTACCTGCTGGGGACCATGGCAGTACTGGCGGCAATCCCCGCGGGGGATATCAACCTGGTAGAGGGACTGATAGATACTCTGGCGCTGTTCTTTGGCGGCACTCCAGCGGGAAACCTGTTCGTACTGGTGCTGGGTATAGGCGCTCTATACACCTTTTTCTCCAACGGGGTTACCTGGGCACTGGGCTGCAACCGGGCCGCGGCGGAAGCCGCCCTGGAGGGCGAGCTGCCAAAAGTCTTCGGCATTGAGAGTAAAAAGCTGGGCACCCCGGTGGGCGCCGCGGTGCTGATGGGTATCGTCAGCACCATCGTGCTGGTGCTTTACGGCTTTATGTCGGGTTCCAACGAGGATCTGTTCTGGTCACTGTTTGCTTTCAGCGCGGTCATCTTCCTGCTGCCCTATGAAGCAATGCTGCTGGCTTTTGTGAAGATGCGCATCGTGGATGCGGACCACCCCCGGCCCTATCGCGTGCCCGGTGGTCTGGGCGCAGCCCGGGCCGCCGCCTGGACCTGCATCGCCATACTGGCGCTGTCCATCGTGCTGTTTGTGTATACCCCGGGCGAGGGCCTGCAATGGCCGGTGCTGGCCGGGGTGATTATCACGCTGATCATCGGTGAGTTTGTTATCCGTTTCTCGGAGAATCACCGCACTCGCTGAGCCTGTCGCAAATCCAGGCACGTCCACCTGCACAGCGCCCCGCGAGTGGGCTACACTTGAACCTGAGTCATAGGCCCGGTACGACTAAAGTCGGCGTGGGCTTTTACCCTGAAAACGCTTATCTTGTTGAATTTTAGTCCTGCCGCCGTCTGCACCGTAATCCGGAGCTGACTGCGGCCGCACCGGCCTGGAGACTGTATGGACAGTAAAATCAAAGTGGCAAAACCACTGGTGATTCTGCACGGCGACGAGATGGCGCAAATTGCCTTTGACCGTATTCTGGAACAGTTTGTCAAAAAGCGGCTGGATATCGAGCTGGTGGAGGTCGACCTAACCGCTGAAAATCGCCTGGTCACCAATGGCGAAGCGGTGGTCGAAGCTATTGCCAGCCTGAAACAATACGGGGTTGGCGTCAAGAATGCCGGTATGACCGTCAACCGGCAACAGCTGGACGACATGCTGGCCCGGCACCCGGACATTGACGAAGAAAAACTGGACAAGCTCGCTACCAAATCTCCCAATGGCGCCATCCGCAAGGGTATTGGCGGCAACATTACCCGTGAAGATATCGAGTTCCGCAACCTGCAGGTCAACCAACCCGAGTGGCGAGGCCGCGATATCGAAGTGTTCACCATGGATACCGGAGGTATCAAGCACAGCAATAATGAACTGTCCAAGGCCACCGGCGTAGCCAAGGTCATGTTCGTGGGCAGCAGCGGCGATCCGGTGGAATTGCATCGCCGCACACTGCGCAAGGGAGATCCCTGGTTGCTGGCCACCAACGACCTGGATGAAGTCAGGGCCTGGGCTCACCAGTTCTTCCAGCGGGCACTGGAGGAAAAGCGCGATGTCTACCTGGGGCTGAAGGACACTGTTATTCCCGGTTACGACGGCGTAATGCGCGAGGCCATAGAGGCAATTTACGAGAGCGATTACCGCGACCAGCTGGCAGCGGCAGGTCTCAACTACCACTATGAGTTGATCGACGCCCAGGCCGCGAGAATCGTCGCCAACCCGCCGGAACGGGCTTTATGGGGCGTGCCGGACAACACCACCGGACGAAAGTTGTTCAAGCTGGTCAACGAACTGAAGAAACACGGCATTCCCACGCGCAAATTTCACGTCTCTCTGTCGCGCATGAGCGCAGGTGGCGGCGACCAGTACGGCAGCTTCAATCTTCCGGCGCAGGAGGACGGCATCATCAAGGTCATCATCGACGGGGAGGAAAAGCATGCACGGGACGTGCAGAAGGGCGATCCCATCCTGTTCATGTCCAATGATCGCCAGGCGATTAAAGACTGGGTACTACAGGTATTTCGCGACGCCGCGAACAAGAACAAGGAGGTGTACTTCGGACTGAAGCGGGAGTACATGGAATACGATGAGGTCTTCAGTCATGTTCTGCTGGAAGTACGCTATGAACTGGCCCAGTCGGGAACCCGTCCACCCTCTTTCATGATCATGCGCCCCTCCAGCCAACTGAAGAAAATGATCACCGACCCACCCAGGAACGCCCTGTACCCGGCACAGAACCTGGACGGCGATATTTTCTCGGATATCTCGGCGGCATTGGGCGGCAGCCTGGCTACCGCCAGTTCCATCATAGAAAGCAAAGACGGCACCATGCTGTACGAGGCACCCCATGGCACCGCCCACGACCTGTACCTGAAGTACCTGGAAACCGACGGCAGGGAGGCGCACTTCAACTCTTCAGCATTGATCTACGCCCTGGCAAACGCCCTGGAGACCCTGGCCAGCCGCGAGGACAACCAGGCACTGAGCGCCTACTCCGGCAAGTTAAAGGAGGCCCTGATAGAGACTGTCGACCAGGGCATCATCACCGGCGACCTCAAGGGCAAGACCACCGACCCCGAGGCGGAAACCATCGTCGACATGTGCGGTTTCCTGGATGCGGTGGAAGCCAATATCGCGGACTAGGTGGCCGCAGGGCTCAACCGAGCACGTCATCGGCAACAAAGTAGCGCGGGTCCTCGATCACGTTGACCTCTACCAGGCTGCCGGCTTTGCGCAGCACCCTGCGGCAGTCCGCACTGAGGTGCACCAGGTGCAGGGTTTTACCGGCATTGAGATACCGCTCCGCCAGGGTATCAATCGCTTCCAGGCCCGAGTGATCCGCCACTCTTGAGCGGGCAAAATCTATCACCACATCGTCGTTGTCCTGGGCCGGATCAAAATGCTCCAGGAAAGAGGTCACCGAGCCGAAAAACAACGGGCCCGTTACCGCATACACGGTCGAGCCCTTGTGATCTTCCCGGGTTTCAATGCGGATATATTTGGCGTGTTCCCAGGCAAAGACCAGGGCCGAAACGATAACACCCACGACCACCGCTACCGCCAGGTCAGTGGCCACCGTCACTCCGGATACCAGCACCAGTACCATCGCATCGGTGCGCGGCACCTTGCGCAGCACCCGGAAGCTGCTCCACTCGAAGGTCCCGATAACCACAATAAACATCACGCCAATCAGTGCCGCCAGCGGAATCTGTTCTATCAGCGATGAGGCCACCAGGATAAACAGCAGCAGGAACAGGGCCGCGGAAATACCCGAGAGACGGCCGCGACCCCCGGAATTCACGTTAATCATACTCTGCCCGATCATGGCACAACCGCCCATACCGCCGAAGAAGCCGGTCACGGTATTGGCAACTCCCTGGCCGACACACTCCCTGTTACCGCGGCCGCGGCTCTCGGTAATTTCATCTACCAGACGCAGGGTCAGCAGGGATTCAATCAGGCCGATAGCGGCGAGGATCACCGAATAGGGAAGAATGATAAAGAACGTATCCCAGTTAAAGGGAACGGAGGGAATATGAAAGCTGGGCAGGCCCCCTTTGATAGAAGCAATATCGCCCACCACGCGGGTATCCAGGTCCAGCCCGAGTACCAGCAGGCTTACCACCACGATCGCTACCAGGGATGAGGGCAGCGCCGTGGTAATGCGCGGCAAAAAATAGATGATGGCCATGGTAAGGCACACCAGGCCCAGCAGCATATTCAGCTGCGCGCCCTCCAGCCAGGACACGTCGAGTATGCTGCCCTCCATGAAGGTGCCGTGCAACCAACCCGGTTCGCCGGCTACGCCGAACTGGCCCAGCTGGGCCAGGAAAATTACGATGGCCAGGCCGTTTACGAAGCCCAGCATCACCGGGTGCGGCACCATGCGGATAAACTTACCCAGTTTCATCACGCCCGCGCCGATCTGCAGAATCCCCATCAACACCACGGTGGCGAACAGGTATTCCACCCCATGGTCCGCCACCAGGGCCACCATCACTACCGCCAGCGCTCCCGTGGCACCGGAAATCATGCCGGGGCGGCCACCAATACAGGCAGTGATCAGGCCCACCATGAATGCCGCGTAGAGGCCCACCAGGGGCTCTACCCCGGCGACAAAGGCGAAAGCCACCGCCTCGGGTACCAACGCCAGGGCTACGGTGAGGCCCGACAGGACATCGTTTTTAACGGTCGCGACTTTACTGGGTTGAATCTCAAACATGGCGGTCTCTCAATAACAAACGCCCACCCCCAAAGGAGACGGAATAGATGGCTCAAATAGCTGCACCAATCGGCGGGAGAGTTGTTGTTATGCGACGAGAGGAAAGGACGCGCATTCTAGAGGATAGCCCCAGCCAGTACAATCGACGCCCGGCCAACTGTGAAGAAGTCACAGATCGGGCAAAACAGCCAATCTTGGCTACTATTGGGTCAGTCTGATAACAACACAAAGGTAACGGCATGAGCGAACGACAGGTATTAAACAAAAAGAACCTTGGTATTACTGGTGGCCTGCCATTGGAAGCCAGCGAGGGGGGAATAGAAGAACTGCGCGCGGACATCCAGCGCCTGATGGATATGGAAGCCATACGTCAGCTCAAATACGCCTACTTCCGCTGCGTGGACACCGCCAATCTGGAGGAACTGGGCACCCTGTTTCACGAGGATGTGACAGTGCATTTCGTCGGCGGTAATTACGAATGGAATATCCAGGGCCGCCAGCAGTACGTGGACAATATCGCCATGGCCTTCAGTCGCGAGGCGATAGGCCAGCACAACGCCCACCACCCCGAGATCCAGATGCTGAGCGACACCGAAGCCACCGCTATCTGGTATCTGGCGGATAATATGTGGATTCTCAACCACAACGCCAAAACCCACGGCACCGCGCTCTACTGGGACCGCTATCTCAAGGTGGACGGCAAATGGATGATCAAGGACACCAACTACGAGCGCATCTATGAGTTCACTGAAGTACTGGAAGAGCGCCCCCAACCCAGCGCCCACTATCTGGGTGTGCACGGCACCGACCCGCAGTTCTGATCGTTCGGGGGCGCCCTGTGCGCCCCCTACCGAATCCAAATGGCCACAGCTAGCGTATAATAGGGACTATGACTGATTACATACCCCCAGCGGAAACAGCGGCCAAGGCTCCAGAAACAGTCAGAACGCTCATGAACGGGCGCCTGACCGACACTGTCTGGTTCAACGCACTGTGGTTCCAGAGTGTCTGGTTCTGTGCGGTCCTGGGCCGCGACACCCTGTTGCCAGTGGCCATTTTCCTGATCCTGATACACCTGTCCCTGGCACGGGATACCCGGGTGGAGTTGTTCAACCTGTCCCGTCTGGCGGCTGTGGGCATTGCTGTTGACGCCATCCTCAGCACCACCGGGATTTTTGCCTTCCCCGGTGGCGTGCTGGTACCCCTATGGTTGTGCTGCCTATGGATGGCCTTTGCCACCACCTTGACCCGCAGCCTGGCCTACCTGGGTTCGCGCCCCCTGCTTTGCGCACTCGCCGGGGCTGTGGTGTTTCCCCTTAATTACTGGGCTGGCCAGCGCCTGGGAGGCGTGGACTTCCCGCATCCACTGCCCCTGACCCTGGGCATCATGGCGCTTATCTGGGGCGTCATGCTACCGCTTATGTATCGCCTGGCGGCGACCCTGACAAGAGAAGACACAGGGGAGGACACCGCGTGAGAATATTGCTTACTTTACTGCTGCTATCACTTGGCGCCACCGCCCTCGCCCAAACTACCGAATTGCAAAAGGTGGGGGAAGCACACCTGAAGGTACTGTTCTGGCCCATCTATGATTCCCGCTTGTTCACCGCTGATGGCAGCTACCAACCGGGCCAGTCACCCTTGCGCCTGGAAATCCAATACCTGCGAAATATCGAATCCAAGGACCTTGTGGAGCGCACAGCGGCGGAGTGGCAGGCACAGCAGCTCTCCCATCCCAAGCAGCAGCAATGGCTGGATACCCTGAGCCAGATCTGGCCCGATGTGGCAGAGAACGATGTCATCACCCTGGAGTTGCGCGAGAACCAGCACAGCCACTTCTACGTCAACAACACCTGGGTCGGCAGTATCGAGGACCCCGCATTTGGCCAGCAGTTCCTGGATATCTGGTTATCCCCGCAAACCACGCGACCGGCAATACGCCAGCAACTGCTGGGGCAGAGCTAGCAGGCGCTGCACCCACTAAAGCATTATTATCGATGCCCCTCCCAGGGTGAGGAATACATTGGCAAAGGTATAGGTGCCCGCGTAGCCCAGGGCCGGTACCGCGCTGTCACTCATCTCATTGAGCGTTTTCAGGGCCGGGGTGCTGGTCATGGCGCCGGTCAGGGCGCCCAACAGTAAAATCGGATTCATCTTCAAAACCAGGGCGCCGTAAAGGTAACCCACCGTCAACGGTACCAGCATGATGCAGGCGCCGCCCAGCAATATCGCCGCACCGCTTTCCATCAAAGCAGTGACGATATCGCCTCCCGCCGACAGCCCCACGCTGACCATGAATATATTGAGGCCCAGGTCCTTGAGCACGTTGATGGCGCCCTGGGGAATGTAGCCGAACATGGGGTTACGGGCGCGAAAAAAGCCCATCAGGATCCCCGCAAGCAACAGCCCTCCGGCATTACCCAGGGTAACTCTCAGTTCGCCCAGCAGCAGGCTGAACTGCCCCAGGATCAGGCCACCGAAAAAGAAAAACGAGAAAGTCATCAAGTCGGAGACATCGCTTTCCTGTTCAATAGCACCTATTTTTCTGGCGAATTTCTGCAGGCGATTGCGCTCACCGCTCACCTCCAGCACATCGCCACGGTCCAACCGCATACTGCGGTCTACAGGGAGATCTACCTGGGCCCGGGTAACCCCGTCCACCAGGCAGCCATAGCGTGTCTCCAGTTCCAGGTCGCCGAGAGTGGCACCAATCATATCCGGGTTAGTCACTACCACCTGGGCGCTGTCCATACGAAATTCCAGCAGGTCCGGGTCATAGACTTCTGCGGAGCGATCGACATCGCTGCGGGCGTGGCTGCTGGGATAACCCACCAGGGCGACCTTGTCGCCCTCCTGCACCACCAGCTCAAAATCCGGTTCCAGTAGTTCACCGTCGCGCTTGACGCGCTCCACGATCAGCCCCGCACGCTGGAAAATGCCCAGTTCGCCCAGGGTACGGCCGATAATCTCGGGATCACCTCCCTGGCGGATTTCATAGGCGCGCAGGATAGGCGTGCGCACATTGCGCCGTCGCTCGCGATCCATACCCCGGTCACGGGCCAGTTGCCGGGCCTGCTCTTTGGGGTCGAAGCGCAGCGCGATGGGCAGGTAACGCAGCACCAGCAACAAACCCAGCAGGCCCACCAGGTAGGTCATGGCATAGCCCACGCTGATCTGGCTGACAATCATGCGCCGCTCGTCGTTACCCAGGTGCGACATCTGCTGCGCTACCGCGTCCTGGGCACCCACCAGGGTCGGGGTGGAAGTGAGCGAGCCGGCCAGCATTCCCGCCGCCAGGCCCTCATCCAGCCCCAGCAAGTGCGCCACCCCATTGGTCACTGCCACCGCGGTCAACACCATGATCGCCGCAATGGAAATGTAGCGCGCTCCATCCTGCAGGAAATTGCTGAAAAAGTTGGGTCCTGCCTCGATGCCGACACAGAAGATGAACAACATGAACCCCAGGCTCTCGGTCTGCGCCTCGAGGTCAAATCCCCAGGCGCCGAGCAGGATTGCAGAGAGTAATACCCCTGGGGTGGCGCCCAGCTGAAAGCTACCGATGCGCAGCTTGCCGATCAACAGGCCCATACCCAGGGCCAGAAATAACAACATCACATCGCTGGCTTGCAGCAGGGCGGCTAAATCAATATCCATTATTGACATCCAGAGTGCGGGGAAAGATGAAAGTATAGCGCAGGGGCAAGGCGTAACCGGTTCGCAGTAACGCTAGCGCCCTCCCTCCAGGTATTGCTGTAAGCGCATTTCCGCTTCATCCGCAAACAGGATGCTACAGGCCTCGCGCAAGCCCGGCGCGTTAGCGAGGTCCTCCCGCCGCACAACCTGCTCGATCTTGGAACGCCTGCGCATAAAGTCCTCCAGCGTGACGATCATCTCCCGGCGCGCCGCCAGCTCGATCTCGCACCGTGTGTACTCCGCATTCTCGATCAGCAGTGCCACACAGCTTTCGTCTTCCCTGATGCGCTCCAACAGACCGAAAGCACTCTCGCCATAGCGGCGCCAGAAGCGTTCCGACAAGGGCTCCGAGGAACTTGGGTCGGTCAATTCATCGAGGTCCATCAACCTGGCCTGCAGCATGAATTCGTCTCGCAGTTCTTTTCCGGGCTCCCCGAACCAGTTGTTGTCCGGCTGCGGCACCGCGATACCCAGCTTCGCCACCCAATCCGCGACCTCGTCCCCCACATTGAGACAGTCCGTCAGCTTGCCGCCAAAGATGCTCATATGACAGGTGGCCTCGTTCACCTCGATGACGTGTTTGCGCGACAGTTGCACCCAGTCCGCCTCCCCGCCTTCACCCTGCATCGCCAGGGGCCGCACAGCCACGCGCTCGGCGATGATGTCCGCGCGGCTGAAAGGCCGCTCCAGATCCAGCAGCGCATTCACGTTTTCCAGGACGAAATCGCGGTCCTCGTCGGTGACACCTACCTCCGGATCTTCCACCTGCGTGTCCGTGGTACCAATACAGGTCTTGGGTCCCATGGGTATGAGAAAAAACAGCCTGCCATCGCTGGCAAAAAAGGTCAGCACCCGCTGGTTATCGGTAACACGATCAACGATCAGGTGTACCCCCTTGGAAAACAGGTGGTGGTATTGTGTGTGTTCACCACTCATTCCGTTCTGGGCATCCACGTAGGGCCCGCAGGCATTGATCACGATCCGGGAGCGAATATCGAAGCATTTGCCGCTGATCTCATCCCGGGCACGGGTTACCCAGGTATCCCCTTCCCGGTTAGCTCCCAGGGATGCCACGTAGTTGGCGGCAATACAGCCGTAGTTGAGGCTTTTGCGAATGAAGTTGAAAACGAAACGCGCATCATTGTCGTACAGGTAGCAGTCCGAATACTCCAGTCCGCCCGCCGCATTGCTTGTATTGACCACCGGCTCAGCCGCTTCAATGGCCCTGGCTGAGATATACCGGGGGGCGCGGGTCACACAACGGCCCATCAGCCAGTACAACACGCTGCCCAGAAATACGAAGAAAGGCCAGAAACGGAAGCCCTTTTGGATAGTGGTGAAGAACCGAATCTCCTTCACCGTGGACGGGTAGGCGCGCATCAGGCGGTTGCGCGACTTACACAGTTTGTTGACCAACAGGTACTCGTGGCTCTCCAGGTACTTGATCCCACCCCAGGCCAGGTTGGAGGAATGGGAACTGACGCCGCTGGCGTAGTCACCCCGATCGATCAGCGCCACGCGAACGCCTCTGGCCGCCAGGGCTGCGGCGGCCACGGCGCCATTGATACCGCCGCCGACGATGAGCACGTCAAAGACGTCCTCGCCGAGTTTCTCCACGTTACTGTTACGCAGGCTGGTCGCCATGTCTGTGTGCCCCTGTTCCCCAGCTACTACTCTACAAGTTCCAGAACCGCTGGCATAGCGTGATAAAACTGGCTGCACCGGGGCTGGGTTGCCGACCGGCACGGTAGTACAGGCCGACCTGCTTGTGGATACGACCAAAGGACACGTCGTCCATGATGCGCAGCTCTTTGCACACGGGGTGCTCGCGCAGCAGTTTGCGATCGATAAAAGTCACTCCCATGCCCTGCTCCACCATGTGGATGCGCAGGCGCAGGCTGCTGACTTCCCACACGGTACTGAACTGGTCACGCAGGCGCTGGATAGACGGCCGCATATCGGGGCTGTCCAGGGCCGATGCAATCAGCGGCGTCAGGCGCAGGGCGCTCTCGTCACCACGTATCATCTGCTGGTACTGGGGATGCCTGGGGCTGACTACCAGGTGCCGGGAATCGCTGTACAGGGGCACCGTTTCAAAGGCGCCCATGTCTTTCTGGAAAGGTCCCATACCCAGTTCGACGTTGCCCGAGAGTACCGCGTAAATAATATTCCTGGCGGGCATCTCGGCAATCTTTATTCCAGTGCGTGGGTTTTGTAGACAGTAATCACTTACTAACTTGGGTGCATAGAAGCGATTGATCGAGGCGCTGAGGGCAAGGTCCAGGGTTTCGCGCTTGCCGTGCTTGAGCTGCGCGATCTCTTCCAGGGTCTGCTGCTCATCGCGCAGCGTGTCCACCGCGTGCTCAAACAGGCGCTTTCCCGCATCGGTCAATTTCAGCTCTTTGCCGCGGCGCACCAGGGGGGTGCCGAGCTTCGCCTCCAGCCCCGCTACCGCCTGGCTGACCGCGGATTGGCTGATATGCAGGGACTCGGCCGCACGCTTGAAGCCACCCTCTTCAATCACTGCACGAAACGCGCGTAACTCACTGTTTTCCAAGCGCATATTAGTTTTACTAATACATTGATAAGTATAATTAACTCTACTAATTATTTTTGCTCTCGTATACTCGAAAAATGTGAAAAAGTACCAATGTGGGAGTTCTTTATGAGCGAGCAAGAAACTGTGTATTCCAAGGACCTGGCCGGTGTTGTGGTGGGCGAAACGGCTATCTCCGATGTGGACGGCGAAGCCGGACTGCTCAGCTATCGCGGTATCGATATCAACGATTTAGTCGGCGTACCCTACCTGCACGTAGTGTGGATGGTGTTATTCGGCGAGTGGCCCAACGAACAACAGAAAAGTCGCCTCAAGGCTTTCATGTGTAAACACTCGAAGCTGACCCACGACGAAATTGACCTGCTGCAACAGGTATCCCGCGACCTGCACCCCATGCTGATGCTGCAGGGCCTGGTACCGCTGCTGCAGCTGCCCGAGGAAGAGTTACTGGGCATGGGCGAGGACGCGGAACACGGCCTGTTTCTGGCCGCCAAAATCAGCGGCCTGATAGCCGCACACTATCGCTTGGGCCAGAGTAAGGTCATCCTGCCTCCGACTCCGGGCAAGTTGTTCCACGAAAACTTCCTCACCATGTTCAGCGGCTCAGCCCCCTCCGCGGAGCAATGCCGTATGCTCGACGCGGCGCAGATCCTGCAGATAGAACACAGCTTCAACTCGGGCACCTTTGCCGGCCGTGTCTGCGCCGGCACCCTGGCGCCCATCCAGTCCTGCATCTCGGCCTCTATTGGCACACTGTTCGGCAAGCTGCATGGTGGCGCCGACCAGGCCGCGCTGGAGATGGCGATGGACATCGGCAGCCCCGACAAAGCCGAGGCCTATGTGCGCGACTGCCTGGCCAACAAGGTGAAAATCATGGGCATGGGTCACCGCGAATACCGCACGGTAGATCCACGGGCGCGTATCCTGAAACCCATGGCCATGGAGCTGTGCCAGGACGAGGAGAGCAAGAACCTGCTCAACACGCTGGTAGCCGTAGAAGAAGCCTGCCAGCGGGAGTTCGCCGCCAAGGACAAGGAAATTTGGGCCAACGTCGAGTTTTACAAGGGCGCCGTGTTTCACAGCCTGGGCATTCCCACCCACTACTTCACCGCCATGTTCGCCATGGCACGGGTGTACGGCTATATCGCGCACTTCCTGGAGTTCCGCCAGAACAGCTGCCTGATTCGCCCACGCGCCCACTACACCGGCCCGGTCGTTGGCGAACGCAGCAAGAGCGCAGCCTGAGTTTCATTAGATCCCACCCCCGCATGCGCGGGGGCGCGGCGTTGCAAGTCCCCCAATCTGTGCGTATAAGAACCCTGTAAGCAACCTTACATTACAGGCCCGACGTATGCGGTTGATAACCATCATTCTACCTCTACTGCTGGCAGCGGGATGTACCAGTGACACGTTCGAGGAAGCCCTGGGCACCCTGGAGCGTGACCGCATAGTACTCAAGGCCACCGCCAACGAAATTATCGTCGGGGAGCCTGTCCCCGAGGGCAGCCTGGTAACCGCAGGCACACTGCTGGTGCAACTGGACGACAGCCGCGCGCGGGCACAGGTGGCTAAAGCCACCGCTGAGCTTGCCCGAGCCCAGGCCATTCTGGAGGAACTGCGCAACGGTGCGCGCCCTGAGGACATAGCGGCCGCCAGTGCCCGGGTGGACGGCGCGCGGGCGCAAGTGATTGAAACAGAAGCCAGCTTTGTGCGGGCGAAACAGCTGCTGGAACAGAAGCTGACTGCACAGGCGACGCTGGACCGGGCCCTGGCCAATCGGGACGCGGCCGAAGCGACCCTGGAATCCGCCATCGAAGAACTGTTGCGTCTGACCAACGGCACCCGGCAGGAACAACTGGACCAGGCGGAGGCGGCCAGGCAGTCCGCCCAGGCTCAGTTGGCACTGGAACAGCACCGGCTATCTGAACTGAGTGTCGTGGCCACCCGTGACGCCTACCTGGACAGCCTGCCATGGCACGTGGGCGAGCGCGTGGACATGGGATCCACACTGGCCGTATTGCTGGCCAACGACCGGCCCTACGCCAGGGTCTATATCCCGGAGACCTGGCGCGCCCGATTGCAGGTGGGAGATCGCCGGCAGGTCAGGGTCGACGGTATCGAGCAACCCCTGACCGGAGTACTGCGCTGGATCGCCACCGATCCTGCTTTTACCCCCTATTACGCCCTGAATGCCAATGACCGGGCGCGCCTGGTGTATATGGCGGAGTTCGACCTGGAGGAAGGAGAGGATCTCCCCACGGGCATGCCGGCCCAGGTAATTCTCAGCGATGAATGATGCCGCTGTTGAGGCGCGGGGGCTGTCCCGGCACTTCGGCGACATCCGCGCAGTCGACAAAGTAGACCTGCAGATACCGCGTGGGGAGATCTACGGTTTTCTCGGGCCCAATGGCTCCGGCAAAACCACGATGATTCGCGTGTTATGCGGGCTGCTCACACCCACGGCGGGCGAGGTGCGCGTACTGGACCTGGAAATACCCCGACAGGCTGAGGCCCTGCGCCGCAAAATCGGCTACATGACCCAGAAATTTTCCCTCTACGACGATCTCACAGTAGCCGAGAACATGCGCTTCATGGCGCGTATCTATGGCTTGCAGCGCAGCGCAGCAAAGCAGCGCATTGAGGACCTGCTGGGGCACTACGCCCTGACATCAATGCGCGACCGTTTTGCCGCGGACATGAGCGGCGGGCAACGTCAACGCCTGGCGCTGGCTGTAGCGACGTTACACCAGCCCACACTGCTGTTCCTGGACGAGCCCACTTCTGCGGTGGATCCGGAAAATCGCAGGGATTTCTGGGAAAAGCTGTTCGACCTCTCCGATGCCGGCACCACTATCCTGGTGTCCACCCACTACATGGACGAGGCGGAGCGCTGTCACCAGTTGGCCATCCTGGAAAATGGTCGCCTGCGGAACCAGGGTAGTCCGGACGAACTGATGACCCAGCTCGATTCCCGCGTGGTAGAGATCAGCGGCAGCGACCTGCGCCGGGTAAAAGACCGCGCCCTGAGCCTGCCACTGGTGCAATCCGCAGCACAACAGGGGCTGCACCTGCGTATTTTGATGAGCCCGGATACAAGCGATCCCCTGAGCTACCTGCGCCAGGGTCTGGCCAATGACAGCCTGAGCTTCAGCATGGCCAGACCCAGCCTGGAAGATGTCTTCGTAGCGGCCACCCAGGAGCAGCACTCATCATGAGCAGCCTGCACCGCATCTGGGCCGTTACCGCCAAGGAATTGAAACAGCTGTCCCGGGACCGCGTGACTTTCGGCATGGTAGTAATGATTCCGCTCATACAACTGCTGTTGTTCGGTTACGCTATCAATACGGAGGTACGCAATATTCCCATCGCTGTGGTGGATCTCAGCGGCAGCGCCCTCGCCCGGGCCCTCACCGAACAGGTGCGTGTCACCCAGGTGGTGGATATCCGTACTCACTACCACACCCCCCGGGAAGCGGAGGCAGCCATTGTCGCCGGCACCGTGCGTGCCGCCCTGGTCTTTCCGGAAAACCTGGCACAGCGCGCCGCCGGGGGAGAGCCCCTGGCACAGTGGCTGGTGGATGGCTCGGACACTATCGTGGGATCTGCGCTGCTGGCACTGCGCACTATGCCCGTGCACCTGGCAGCCGGGGGGCCGCGCGGAGCCTACAGCGCTGCCAGCCCCAGCTTTGAAGTTGCCCTGTTTTTCAACCCGGAGCGCCGCTCCGAGGTCAATGTAGTGCCCGGCCTGACCGCCATCATCCTGACCATGACCATGATCCTGTTTACCTCGGCAGCCCTGGTAAGGGAGCGGGAGCGAGGCAACCTGGAGTTGCTGATCACCACTCCCGTGCACTCGCTGGAGATCATGATAGGTAAGTTGGTGCCTTACGTATTTGTGGGCCTGATCCAGATCACTATCATCCTGGGCCTGGGCATGACCATATTCCAGGTCCCCTTTAACGGGACCCTGGGCAACCTGGTAGCTGTCACCCTGGCTTTCATCGGCGCCAGCCTGACCCTGGGCCTGCTGATATCCACCATCGCTAAAACCCAGATGCAGGCGATGCAGATGACGGTATTCATTCTCATGCCATCGATTCTGCTCAGCGGCTTTATGTTTCCCTATGACGCCATGCCCAGGCCGGCACAGTATATTGCCGAGGTGCTACCGGCGACCCATTTCATGCGCCTGATCCGCGGTGTATTCCTGCGCGGTGCCGAAGTGTCACAGCTGCAGGGCGACATGATATGGTTATTGGGCTTTACCGCCATCATGCTGGCCATTGCCACGCTGCGCTTCCGCAAAACCCTGGATTAAATTCTTTGAGCTTACGCCGTACCGCACTAAAACTACTGCCAACACTTTGCCTTTGCGTCACGCTGGTCGCCTGCGGCAGCGGCGAATCCAGGGTGGTACAGGGCAACCGTAACGGCATCCTGCACTACGGCAACGGCACAGAACCCCAGGGGCTGGACCCCCATATCGTGACCGGCCTGCCCGAGAGCCACATCGTGCGCGCGCTGTTTGAGGGGCTGGCAGTAAAAAATCCGTTTACCCTGGAGCCGGAACCCGGCGTGGCACAGTCCTGGGATATCAGTGAGGACGGGCGCACCGTTACCTTCCACCTCAACCCCCAGGCCAGGTGGTCCAACGGCGACACCATGACCGCGCACGATTACGTCTGGTCCTGGCAGCGCGCCCTGAACCCCGCCATGGGCAACCAGTACGCCTATATGTTGTACCCGATAGAAAATGCCGAGGCCTTCGCCACGGGCAAGCTGCAAGATTTTGCCGAGGTCGGGGTAAAGGCTCTGGATAAGCACACCTTACAGGTGCAACTGGTTACCGCTACGCCGTATTTCATTCAGTTAATGGATCACTACAGCACCTTTGCTGTACACCGTCCCACCATCGAAAAATTCGGCCAAGCCACTGATCGCTTTACCCCCTGGACCCGGGTGGAAAATATCGTCGGCAACGGTGCTTTTACCCTCAAGGAATGGAAACTGAACCGGCGCATCAGGGTTGAGAAGAGTGGCACCTACTGGGACCGCGACCGGGTGAAACTCAATGGCGTGGTGTTCTATCCCACGGAAAACATCTCCAGCGAGGAGCGTATGTTCCGGGTGGGACAGCTGCATTACACCCAGACCATACCGCTGGACAAGATACCGGTGTATCGCGCCATGGAGAACAGCCCCTATGTGAACGCCCCCTACCTCGGCACCTATTACTACCTGCTCAATATCAACGAAGCACCGTTACAGGACGTGCGCGTGCGCCGGGCCTTGTCACTGGCGATCGACAGGGAAAGGCTTAACAACACCGTGCTGCACGCTGCCAATGTGCCTGCCTACGGCATCACCCCGCCAGGCACCCTGGGCTACCAACCCCCCAAGCTGTTCGGCCACGATGTGGCGGCCGCCCGTCAGCTGCTGGCTGAGGCGGGCTTCCCCGATGGTGAGGGCTGGCCAGGCCTGGAGTTGACCTACAACACCAGCGAAAGCCACCGCAAAATTGCGGTCGCGTTGCAGCAGATGTGGAAAGACGCCCTCAATATAGAAGTTACCCTGTCCAACCAGGAGTGGAAGGTATACCTGGACTCAGTCGACCAGATGAATTTCCAGATGGCGCGACGGGGCTGGATCGGGGACTATGTAGATCCCAACAACTTCCTGGACCTGTTCCTGTGCGATGGCGGCAACAACAATACCGGTTTCTGCGACCCGCAGTATGACGACATGATCACGCGCCAGGCACCCCGGGCCAAATCGCGGGAGGAGCGCTACGCCATTTTTTACGCGGCGGAAACCCTGTTGATGGAACAGATGCCTTTCATTCCCATTTACACCTATACCAGTAACCACCTGATACACCCCAGTGTGCGGGATATGCCTTCCAACCTGATGGACTCCCTGAACCTCAAGTATGTCTGGCTGGATCAGAACTGGGAGGGCGCGCAATAATGTGGCGCTTTATCGCTTACCGACTGCTGCAGGCTATCCCTGTGATCCTGGCGGTCATCACCGTGACCTTCTTCCTGGTACGGGTGGCGCCCGGCGGCCCCTTTGACAGTGAGAAGGCGGTGGTACCCGAGGTGAAGGCGGCATTGGAGGCCCAGTACCGCCTCGATCAACCGCTGCTTACGCAGTATGCAGCCTACCTGGGCGACTTGGCCCAGGGCGAACTGGGACCTTCCTTCAAATACCCGGGCCGCAGTGTCAATGAACTGATCGCCGCGGGCCTGCCGGTGACCGCGGAGCTGGGTTTGTACGCGCTGTTAGTGGCCATGATCATCGGCGGAGTAGCGGGCATCATCGCTTCCCTGAAGCCCAATACGGCCCAGGATTATCTGCCCATGTCTGCCGCCATGATCGGGATCTGCATGCCCTCCTTCCTGCTGGGACCCCTGCTGGTGCTGGTGTTCGGCATTTACCTGGACTGGCTGCCGGTTTCCGGCTGGGGTGATATACCCGGGGACAAGATTCTGCCTGCGATCACCCTGGGTTCCACCTACGCCGCGTATATCGCGCGCCTGAGTCGCGCGGGCATGCTGGAAGTGATGACCCAGGACTATATTCGCACCGCCCGGGCCAAGGGCCTGCCGGAATGGCAGGTGGTGACGCGCCACGCCTTGCGCGGCGGACTGATCCCGGTGGTGGCTTTCCTGGGGCCCGCCTTCGCCGGACTGCTGTCCGGCTCCTTCGTGGTGGAGACCATTTTCCAGATACCCGGGCTGGGTCGTTTCTATGTGCAGGCCGCGTTTAACCGCGACTACACCATGATCCTTGGCACCACGGTATTCCTGTCTACCCTGATTGTGCTGTTCAACCTGTTGTCGGACATCCTGGCAGCGTGGATGAATCCGCGCCTGCGCACCCAGTTCAGCGAGCACTAGGGGCCATGTCTGACGCCAGCATTACCGATATCGCCCAGGCGGAACAGGGTACCTCCCTGTGGCACGACGCCTGGCTGCGCCTGCGCCGCAACCGTCTGGCACTGTTCGGCCTCGGCATACTGGTGCTGTTTATCACCATCGCCCTGCTCACCCCATGGATCGCCCCTTACGGCTACGCGGAGCAAAACCTGGACCTGGGGGCGAGCGGGCCGTCCGCCGCGCACTGGCTGGGCACCGATATCTTCGGCCGCGACCTGCTCACCCAGATCATGTACGGCGGGCGCATATCCCTGGCAGTCGGTTTTATCGCTACCGCAGTGGCTCTGCTGATCGGTGTCACCTGGGGCGCCGTGGCGGGTTACGTCGGCGGGCGGGTGGATGCGGTAATGATGCGTCTGGTGGATATTCTTTACGCCCTGCCGTTCATGATTTTCATCGTGCTGTTAATGGTGGTGTTCGGGCGCAACCTGCTGCTGCTGTTTTTAGCCATAGGCGCGGTGGAGTGGCTGACCATGGCGCGCATCATGCGCAGCCAGGTACAGACCCTGCGCCAGCAGGAGTTTGTGGAGGCGGCGGTGTCCCTGGGGCTGTCACCTTCCACCATCATCCGTCGCCATGTGATACCCAATGCCCTGGGGCCAATCATTGTCTACACCACGCTGACCATCCCCAGTGTCATGCTGCTGGAAGCCTTTCTCAGCTTCCTGGGCCTGGGCATACAACCCCCACAGACCTCCTGGGGACTGCTGATTTCCTACGGCGCGGAAACCATGGAAGAGTACCCCTGGCTGCTGCTGTTCCCCGGGCTGGCGCTGACTCTGACCCTGTTTTCGCTGAACTTCCTGGGCGACGGTTTGCGCGATGCCCTGGACGTGCGTGGTTCAAGGGACTGACGCCATGGCCTTACTGGAAGTAAACAACCTGGGCGTCAGCTTCGTCACCCGCAACGGCACCAACCGCGCGGTGGACGACGTCAGCTTCACCGTGGAATCGGGACAGATCACGGCGATAATCGGCGAATCGGGGTCAGGTAAATCCGTCGCCTGTTACAGTTTGTTGGGGCTGATTCCGCAACCACCGGGGCGCATCGACAGTGGCCAGGCACTGTTCGGGGGCCGTGACCTGTTACAGCTGCCGGAGGCGGAACTGCGCAAAGTGCGCGGCCGCGATATCGCCATGGTGTTCCAGGACCCCATGACCTGCCTCAACCCCTACATGACCGTGGGCAAGCAGTTGGTGGAGCCCCTGCGCTACCATCAGAAAACACCCGCTGCCCAGGCCCGGCGACGTGCCCTGGAACTGCTGCAGGAAGTGGGTATTCGCGATCCCGAATCCACCATAGACAACTATCCGCACCAGTTCTCCGGCGGCATGCGCCAGCGGGTGATGATAGCCATGGCACTGATCAACGAGCCGCAACTGTTGATAGCCGATGAACCCACCACCGCACTGGATGTCACCATTCAGGCCCAGATCCTGCAGCTGATCGCCGAGTTACAGCGCAAACGTGATATCGGCGTGATCTTCATCAGCCACGACCTGGCGGTGGTCGCCGATATCGCCGACCAGATCGTGGTGATGCAGGAGGGCAAGATAGTCGAGTCCGGCGACAGGACCGGAATCTTCCGGCACGCGCGACATCCCTACACGCAGAAATTGTTGGCGGCCATACCCGCGGATAGCAAAGCCGGCGCAACACTGTCGCCAGAACCACTGATACAAGTGCGCCACCTTGCCACCTGGTTCGGCCAGGGTCGCAAGCAGGAGCCGGTAAAGGCAGTCAATGATGTCAGTTTCGATATCAGGCGCGGCGAGGTACTGGGAGTAGTGGGTGAGTCCGGTAGCGGCAAGTCCACTATCGGGCGCTCCCTGTTGCGGCTGGTGCCGGTGACCGCAGGGCAGGTTCTGTTCGATGACACCGATGTCACTCAGTTAAAAGGCAGGGCCCTGAAGGACATGCGCCGGCGCATGCAGATTATTTTCCAGGACCCCTTTGCCTCCCTGAACCCACGCATGACCGTATACGACACCCTGGCGGAACCCCTGCTGCTGCACGGGATCGAGAATCGCAGCAGCGTGGCGCGCGGCGTACTGAAACTGATGGATGACGTGGGCCTGGCACGCAATTTCGTGCGTAAATACCCCCACGAGTTTTCCGGTGGCCAGCGCCAGCGCATCGCCATTGGTCGCGCCCTGGCGACCCACCCGGAGTTCGTGGTGGCGGACGAACCGGTATCGGCCCTGGATGTAACCATACAGGCGCAAATCCTGGACCTGATGCTGGCACTGGGCCGGGAGTACGGCCTGACCATGATGTTTATCTCCCACGACCTGGCGGTGGTGCGCCATATCGCCGACCGTATTCTGGTGCTGTATCGGGGTGAAATCGTAGAGCAGGGCACCGGGCATGAGCTGTTCGAGAACCCCCAGCAGACTTACACACGGGAACTGTTGCAGTCGATTCCGGGGCGCTCTTTGCTTCAGTAAACAGTGTCTGTAGCTTTTTTCATCTGGCGGTCTCTTGTGGGAGGGTGGTTCTTGGTCTGGCGGTCGCGGGCGGGAAAGTATTTCTCAGTCGCTCCACGATATTCGCTTGGTGAGAAACACTTTCCCGCCCGCTCCCTCGGTATGTGCTCACCCTTTCCAAATCGCAGAGATTGGTGAACAGGGTCTTTGTGGTTGCTCATTCGTGAGGTCGCAGCTTCCCGAACAATGGGCCGGGTGGAAGCAGGTTTTTCACCAAGCGAATATCGTGGAGCGACTGAGAAACCTGCTTCCACCCGGCCCCGCTGGCCTGATCGAAATTCGGAGCCGCGAGCTGCTTAGCTCACAGCGCCGCGCGAATCTCCCGGCACATTTCTCCCAGCAGCTCTACATCGGGTGAGTAGGCTACCGGCGACACGCGCT
>JARFQU010000062.1 GCA_029287595.1 Halioglobus sp.
GGTGCATACTCGACACATGGGTTGCACTTTATACCGAAGACATAGGTAACAGTTTCTTCGGCACAAAAGGATTAGCCGCGGGCTCTACGCGGCTTTCATCCTCATCAAAGAATCCTAGATCATATTCCATGAAGCTGACCAGCCAAATTTTGTCAGCTACCTCCCGTACACCTACGTGCTGGCCAGCCATGGCCCGGCACAGGTTGATTTTCCTGCCCCCAATGCAGATTCGGCCACAATAGGTCACCTGGATCGTCCGGTCGTGATAGGGGTATTCAGGTGGATCCGGCCGGAAGTACTCTCTGGCTGAAGGCCTATATAGCTCGCCTGGATAGCGCATGCCCAGCGCCTCATGGGGCCTTTCCTGGTTGTATTCATCCAGCCAGTTATCAAAGCGCTCCTGCTGCTGCAGGAAATTGTAGCCAGGCGGCTTGGTAGCCTCTTTCTTCAGGGTCAGATGCATGCGCTCGTGGCGGCCATTCTGTTGCGGCTTGCCCGGCTGGATGCGCTCCAGGGTAATGCCCAGGCGTAGCCACCAGATCGACAGCTTGCTCAGACCAAAGAAGGCCGTCGGGGCAGCAAAAGGCACGCCATTGTCGGTTCGCATGGCGGTGGGTAGGCCAAACTCCTTGAACACCCGCTCAAAGACCGTAAAGGCAAACTGTTCCTTGGTGGATTCCAGACCCTCGCAGGCTAACAGGAAGCGAGAACTAAAATCGGTGATGGTCAGCGGATAGCAGTACCGCCGGTTGCCCAGTTGGAACTGGCCTTTGTAGTCCGCACACCAAAGCTGGTTCGGTGTCTTGGGAGAGGTGAGAGTGGTTCCCTGAGCCTTGTACCGCTTGCGCTTTCGGCGCTTCACCAAGCCGTGCCGGTCCAGCACTGCGTGAACTGTACTCTTGGCTGGTGGCTTGATCGCAGGAAACTGTCGGATCAGTTTCTCGCGAATCTTGGGGGCACCCCAGTTCGGGTACTCGCGTTTCAACTGGAGGATCGATCGCTCCACCTGGAACGGGAGCTGGTTGGCATAGCGCTGGGGCCTGCGACTTCGATCCTGCAGGCCTTCTATGCCTATGTCTTTGTATCGATTAAAGATTTTATAGCCGGTCTTGCGGGATATCCCGAACTCCCGGCACACCACGGCCATCTTCTCGCCATCCAGCAAGCGGGCCACAAATCGGACTCGTTCATCCATAGCGCTACACTCCTTCCAAGGCATCTGGGACTCCTCCGCAAATGCCCTAATTGTGTAACCTATGTGTCCGGTATGCAGTGTTACCTATGTGTCGGGTTGCTCAAAAAGCCTCACCTTTCAGGTGGGGCTTTTTCGTATATGGGTAATGGGAGTGAGGAGAAAGCCCGCCTGATTGTCCCACAAGACGGCTCGGTAAGGAACCCCCCCGGCCTGTATTCCGATGCAAATTGTCCCCCTGGCAGAAAAAATGCTGTAATTGAACTTTCTGTTTAAGGCAGATCCGCCAAGCCTGGAATAACAATGGACCGTGTTGCCGCTATCCGGCGCCGCCTGCAGCCTGTAATCAAGGCCGTGGTGCTTATAGAACTGCTCTACCTGGTAGTGATAAATGGTCTGCTCTACCTCCCGTACACGCAAACTGTGGTCAACTCGATTCGCCCGGAGAAATTCCATGCGACCTGGGAGCGCGCCTGGAGCTGGTACCCTTTTCGTGTGCACGTGCGGGGTCTGGCCGCCAATGGCCAGTCGCGATCACAGCAGTGGCAGATAGCAAGTCCGTCGGTTGCCGGCTCGATTGCCGTACTGCCCCTATTGCTCAAACGCGTATGGGTTAACGATGTACGGGTAACGGATATCCAGTACCGACAGCGCCCCAGGCTAAAGCCAGACAGGAACTACGATCAGTTGCTACCCTATTTTGCCCCCATACAGGGTAGGGGAGTGATAGCGGCGGACACCTCGCCGCGACCCAATAAGCGCCCCTGGCATATTGCCGTGGATGGTATCAGGGCCAGCGGAGAGCACGACTATTGGATTTACCAGGCCAGGGGGAAGGTACGGGGTGAGCTGCTGGCCGATCTTACGTTTGTGACTCGCGGCGGCCCCTTTTCACTTGACGCCCATCACCTGGACCTGGCTTTCGATAACCTTAAACTGAATAACACCGAGGAAGCCTTTTCAGCCGGAACCCTGCGCGGCGCCCTGGATTTTGCGCCTTTCGTACCCCGCGAAAACAAAGGTGTCGCGATGCTGAAGTTTCTCTCTGCAGACGCGCAACTGCAGTTCGATGCTAAAAGTTTAGCGTTTATCAACCTGTTTACCGGTGACTTCAAGGGCATGAGCGTCGATGGCTACGGCAGGGTGGCTGGACACCTGCGTTTGCGCCGGGGTGACGTATTGAGTGGCACAGACCTGTCTGTCGCGGCGCAGGACCTGCTGGTAAAGGTGATGGGTCATGCCATCTCCGGTGACGGAGAAATCACCATGGCGTTGGGGGAAGCCACCGGTGAATTGCTGGACCTGACCTTTGTCTACAACGACCTGCAGGTTGAACATATAGGCGACCGCAAACCCTTGCTGGTGGGGCAGGGACTGCGTATGACAATAGGGGGTAACGGTCGAGTATTACCCACTCCCGGTGAAATCAATGCGACGCGTTCCCTGGCGTTCTTTCTCGATGGGCTCACAGTGCCGGACCTGTCGCTGCTGCAGCATTACCTGCCTGCCAAGTGGCCATTGCAGCTCTACGCCGGTACCGGTCAGCTGCAGGGGATGGCCAGTATGTCGCCTGGCGTTATCCAGGTCGACCTGGCGCTGGACTCCAGTGCCGCTGACCTGGGAGCAGGGGAATACCGTTTTGTCACAAATCTCGAGGCGGCTATCAAACTCGATAACCCGTCGGTGTCCACCCAGCGCACGCGTATCGCCGGTAGTTATATAAGGCTGGGCGATGCCAGGTTGTCCAGGGAGGTCGCAGATAATGAGGAATCATGGGATGCATCGCTGACCCTCAACGAGGGTTATTTCAGCCTGCTTGGCGAACAGTACAAGAAGCAGGGTGACATGGTGGTCGATTTGCTGCAGGAGTTAGAGGGATCTGCAGCCCGGGAATTGCTCTCGCGTTCCTCTGCCAGTATCGACTTCAGTGCGCGGGTATCCAGTCTCGCCTGGATCGATGTGCTGCTTGGTGGCCAGTACAACACGTCGGTTAGTGGCAGTGGGGAAGTAGAAGGCGTTATCGAACTGGAAGCGGCTCTCCCGATTCCAGGCACCGAGGTGCAGGTGCGCTCCCAGGAGCTCACATTGGAAATACTGGATTATGTCAGCACCGGCGATGGCAGCATCAACCTGGGTGTTAGCGAGGGGGATGTTGATCCCGATTGGTCGCTTGCGGTGACTCTGGCCGATGCGGACTTCAGGCGGACTCATGAAGAACTGGCGGTTATCCAGGGTGTGGAGATGGAAATTTCAGCGCTGATCGAGGATGTCGATTTTCAAAGGGAGGAGGACAGGGATATGTCCCTGGGTTTAAAAATATCTTCCGGGCAAGTCACTGATATGTCCGTTTTCAACGCCTACCTGCCGCCGGACTCGCCACTGCAATTGACCGGGGGAACTGCGGGATTGAGTGCGGATATCCTGTTACAGCGCGATAATGCGCGCGGTTGGGTGAAACTGGTATCCGAGGGAATACAGGCTGAAGCGGACACGCAATCGATTGCGGCGGATCTGGAACTGGACGTGCTACTGGGTGGTGGTGTTCCCCGCGATATGCAGTTCGATATCAGCGGTTCGCGAATGCGCTTGTCCAATGTACGTGTATCCGGTGACGACCAGGAGTTCGATCAGCGGGAGTGGTCTGCCAGCATTGAGCTGGTGCGGGGCCATACGACATGGTCGGTACCCTTGCGCCTGGATATGGAGGCGCAGCTGCATATGAGCGACACCAGGCCTATTGTCGCCCTGTTTGACAATCAGGGTTGGCGCCCCGAGTTCCTGCTGAAAATGATGACCGTGGATGACATAAACGGCACCGCGAGCATCAGGGCACGGGACAGAAAAATCACCATCAGCGATGCCCTGTTAACAGGTGACAAGATTGAAATCGCTGCGAAAGCGACCATCTCGCCCCTTGGCAGGGATGGGGTAATCTATGCCCGATACAAAAAAGCGGATGCGCTGGTGAAAATGACAGGGGGCAAGAAAAACGTCGACATTATAAGAGTCAGGGAGAAGTTCGACGCATATGAGCCCGTGCCCTGAGGCGCTCTGGCATGGCGTCTATACACCGAACGACACAAGGTCCGCAGCGAGTATCTTCTGTTCCGCCTCAATCACTGGCTTCCACCGCGCTACCCGGTCACCCTGCAGCTGTATCTGCTCGGCAACATCCAGCGGGTCTGCCTCCAGATCCAGGCCGGTAAAATCCAGACCCAGGGTCTGTTCTCCCACCGCGTCCTGCCAGGCGGAAAGCATCAGGTAGCCGTTCTTGAAGTGCTCGATTATTTCCCGGTCTCCCGTGCCGCTGATGCAGGTGAACAGGGATCTTTTGATCACTTCCTTGTCGTAAGGCAGTTGGCTGCTGTCCGCGACGCAGCCAGGCAATGGCGCTGAGGTGTTGACGAAGTTGGCGTACTCCATTACCACCTGGTGAGCCAGCGCCATATCCTGCCCCGCGGGTTTATCACTGCGAAATATTCTCTGGAGGACTCCCATGATTATTCCTGGTTCGCCCAGCTTTCTACGATCATTGCGGTTACCAGTAGTTGCATAACCAGGATATGTCCCAGAGTTTCCCTGATACTTTTCATAATGTTTCTCCATGATTTCTATGGGAGCTATTAGACAGAAATCCTCGTGTGGATGGCATTGCCCGCGGCGACAGGGGCATGACCCTGGGCGACAATATGCTGTTTGCCGCATGCGTTTTCGATTGTTGCCGCGAGGGGGCTTGGCTATAGTGGGATCTGGCACGCAAGACAGTGAAATCGTCATGAATGACACTTCGCAAGCACCATCCAATCGTCTGATACTGTTGATATGCCTGGCGATCGCCGCTTATGCCAGTTACTGGCTGATCGAGCCGTTCCTGCGCCCCATTGTGCTGGCTATCCTCATTGGCATGCTCTCTTTCCCGTTACACGACTGGATGGAGCAACGACTGGGTGGTCGCAGGAATCTTGCCGCTCTGCTGGGCTGCCTGGCCCTGTCTTTACTCGTCATGCTGCCGGCGTCCATGGTGTTAATGGCGATTCTGAAGCAGGGCATCAACTATGCGGTAATCGTGCGCGATTGGGCTACAGAGGAAAATATCCACAAAGTGCTGTCTCACCCCTGGATGCTGCACCTGAAGGAGCGACTGGGCGAATTGCTGCCCCCGGAGATGCTGGACCCGGCGGCGATTAAATCCCAGGCGATCACTACAGCCAGTGTGGTGGGCAAGAAATTTGCCGGGGTCTCCACGGCTATGCTGGGCAGCATTACCCACTTTGCCATGAACTTTACACTGTTGTTGTTTGTGTTGTTTTTTGTCCTGCGCGACCACAACGCGATGGTGGCGTTCATTCGTCATGCACTGCCCCTGTCTCGCAGCCAGGAAGACGTGTTGTTCAAGGAGGTGGTCGATGTCAGCAAATCAGCGCTACTCGGGTCACTGCTGACTGCCGCCACCCAGGGAGTGGTGGGAGGTTTTGGCCTATGGCTGGCGGGTTTCCCGGGTTTGTTCTGGGGCGCTATTATGGCGTTTGCCTCCCTTATACCCTTTGTCGGTACGGCATTGATCTGGGTGCCGGCATCCCTGTATCTGTTCTTTACCGGTGAGATGGAGTGGGGCTTCTTCATGTTGTTCTGGGGCGCAGTGGTGGTGGGATCGATCGATAATTTTCTGCGTCCCATGTTTATGCAGGGGGCGAGTATGAACACGGTTGTCGTATTCTTTTCGCTTATTGGCGGCCTGCATTTATTTGGCCTGGCTGGCCTGGTTTACGGCCCCATCATATTTGCCATTACCCTGGTCTTCTTCCGCCTCTACGAGAATGAGTTTGCCGAGTTCCTCGATGCCCAGGATAGAAATTAGGTATTTTCCTCGTGGATATCCCTGTTCATGCTGCAACTTGAATCTGCCCGCCTGGTAGGCAAGGGTTTACATCGTGAATGCTACGAGTACCCCGGTGACCCCACTCGCTGTATCAAAGTTGTGGTTGCGGGCAACTCTGACGAAAACAGGCGCGAGGCCAAATACTATGCGCTGCTCGCCGCACGCGGCATCAGTTGGGAGATGTTGAGCCGTTTTTACGGACTGGAAGACACCAGCATGGGTTTGGGGGCGGTCTTTGAACTGATTCGCGACCATGACGGTGGGGTGTCGCATACGCTGGAGCAGTATCTGGCGCGCCCGAGTGCAAATGAGGGTCTGCAGCAGACCTTGTCCCTGGCATTGCCGGCGCTGCGTGCTTACCTGCTGCGCGATCGGGTGGTGACCATGACCCTGAAGAGCAAAAATATTCTGTTGCAAATGACCACTGGGAACAGCGGCAGACTGGTCATCGTAGACAATGTGGGCAATTCGGATTTCATACCGCTGAGCAACTATATCGGGCTGCTGGCTCGGGCAAAGATAAGGCGTAAATGGCGCCGGTTTGAAGCAGATCTACTGATACAGAACCCCGATAACGTGGTTCTGCGGCGCATATTACGCGAGTAATGTCTCTGCAACAGGTGGAGGTTTTAGCGAGCCAGGCACTGCTGTGGCCCCGCCGGGGGCCGCAGTCGTGTTTGCCTAATAGGGTAGGGGGTAGATCAGCTCTCGCTCTGCCAGTTCGGCAGGGGCGACCAGGCGACGCTGGTCGTCCTGCCACTGTAAAAGGTAATTGCGCTTGCCGATCTGGCGACCGGTGTCATCGGTGTTGTATTTGCCCAGCAGGGAACGGAAATACATAGTGCGCAGTTGTTCGCGTACGGCATCGTGCTCGGTGGTGCCCGCCAGGCGCACGGCTGCCTCTATCACCTGGCCGGCGCTGTAGCCTATTGCCGCATGTACACCGGGATTATTGCCGTAGCGCTTGCGATAGCGGTAGGCAAAGTCCTGGGCGCCGGGCAAGGGCACGCTGCGAAGCCACTGCACGATGCCTACCACGCCCTCGGCATCGGCGCCCAGCATGTCGCCAAATTCATGCAGCGCGGGTCCGACGGTAAATGCCAGGATTTTTGGTCGCACATTAGCCGCCCTGATGGCTCTCACCATGGCGACTGAGTCATCCAGGTAGGAGGCGCCCACCACCATGTCGGCATTGACATTAGCCAGGCGCACCGCCAGGGCGCTGAAATCCAGCTGTTCGGGCGGATAACCTTCATCCAGGAGGATCTTCAGACCCATTGTCGCCGCTCTCTTGCGCAGCCCCATGGCGACATCTTCAGCGAAGGGCGTTTTGGCGTACACCAGAGCCAGCGTACTGGATCCGGTGTCTGCTGCCGCCTGCAGGCCGTCCAGGTAATTGGAGGCGGGGGTATCGGTGCCGAAAATATTCCTGTAACCACGGCTCCAGATATCGTCCGCTGAAGCGGCACTGGCCACCATGGGAAAGTTATGCTCCTCTGCCACCGCGCTGGCTCTGAGCGTGAGTGCGGAGGAGTAGGGTCCCACCAGGAAATCGACCTTGTCCTGCTCGATCAGTTTCCTGAAGCCCTCTTCGCTGCGGGCGCTGCGCGATCCGTCATCGTAATGTACCAGTTCGACACGTCGCCCCAGCAGGGAACCCCGCGCGTTGACATCGGCAACCCACATTTGCAGGCCGCGTAACTGTTCCTGGCCGAAATCGGCGTAGTGGCCGGTGAGAGACTGGGTGGTGCCTATTTTTATAGGTTCGTTGGCGCTGGCACCATTGCAGATAGCAAGGGCAAGAGCAGCAACGGTCAGTAGCAGGTTCCGAATCACAGAAGTCCCCATTTATTTAGCAACGTCGAGGTCGCGCTTGGTGGATATCAGCCAGCGCACGGTGTCGTATTCAAAGGCCGAGCCCGTTTCGTGATAACGGAATGACAGGTTGGATCGGGTGTCAATCGCGTCAAACAGGAAAACCGTGGCACGCAAAGGTTTGCTCAATACCTCATCATTAACCGTATTGATCAGCAACAGGTCGGGAATCTTACCCAGGGCATCACGAACGTTGGACGGGCCGAGGAAAGGTACCACCAGGTAGGGGCCTTTACCCACCCCCCAGTGCCCCAGTGTCTGACCGAAGTCCTCAACCGGCCGCGGGAAATCGAGTTTGCTGGCCACGTCAATAAAACCAAAAAGGCCTACCGTGCTGTTGACGATAACGCGCCCACTACTTTCAAAGGTTTTCTCCGGCGCCAACTGCAGTATGGAGTTGGCGATGGTGACGATATCGCGAATATTGTTGAACCAGTTGTGTATGCCGGTGCGGATAAAGCGTGGCACTACCGCGCGCCAGCCACGTACGACCGGCAGGAATACTTTCTGGTCAAAATGGTAGTTGAAATTGTAGATACGCTGGTTCATCCCTTCCCAGGGGTCATAGACACTCGCCACATCCACCGCATCATCCGAGCGTATTCTCTCCAGGGTAAAGGTAGGTTCTGCGAAATTTTGCAGCTGCGGTTGCGGACCGGTACTGCAAGCGCCCGTGAGTAGGGCAAGTATCAGCACGGCGCAGCGGGGTAGGGTGAATGCTCTCATTACAGGGCCCCTCCCTGAGTAAATACATCGAGCATATGAGCGACATTGTCTGTGTAGTTCATATTCCCGCAATGACCCCCACGGGGGTAGATAATGACCCGCTCACCGAATACTTCAGGAAAGAAGTCGATCTCGCCGGGCTCCAGGATCACGTCATCCGCGTTGTGCATCACCCAGATTTTTTCCGATCCGCGCAGGTAGTCGGCGATGCTTTCCAGGCTGACAGCGTCTATGAAATCGTCACGACTGATATCGGGCGTTTCGTCCCTGTAGTAAGGGAAGAACAACTCGTGGTAATAATCGGTAAAACCGGTGCGGTTGAGCACCTGTCTGTAGGGCCCCAGGTCAGAGTACCGTTCCAGCACCAGGCCCTTGGGCTTGGCGTAGCCGCTGTCGCTGATGACGTCAGACACGAACACCATTGAACTCGAGGAAAGGCGGAAAGACACACCGATCAGGGCCGCCAATTCCTCGTTTTTCAAGTCCAGGGCCTCATAGGCCTTGTACAGGAAATCGTCCCCCACATTGTCATCTGATTCCTTGTACACCTCGGTGAAGGCACGAACCAGCTTCTCGAAGAACTTGTCAAAATTATCCACACCACCGGGTATGTTCTCACTCATACGATCCAGCAGTGAAATTGAGTTATACAGTGACACGGGGGGGTTGATCATCAGTACCCGGCGAAAATTGAATGTTTGTCGTTCCTCATCGAGTTGGGAGACAAATGCGGCGTTAAACGCACCGAGGCTGTATCCGGTCAGGTTGAAAGAGCTGACTTCGATTTTCTTTTGCAATTTCCCCCAGATCGTTTCCATTACCCGGTACAGGTCTTCTGCGTCATGTTGCGCGTGTCCGGGTACACCGCTGGAAGACGCGGAAATGACAAAGTTGGGGTAAGTGGGCGAGGAGATGGAAACGACGTGAAAGCCGGCCTGGTAGAAGGCCCGGGCCATGTTGGTATTCTTACCGCCGTTGTGTGCGGCACCGGTGCCGGCGATAAGGAAGATCAATGGGGATTTTTTCTTTTGCAGTGCAACTGAGTAGATCAGCTCTTTACCATACCAGAGGACTTCAGGTGGCTCACGGTCCGGGAAAATCTCGATGCGCTGCTTTTTAAACGGTATGCTTTCGGGCAGTTTGGCGGAATTCTCCGCCGGCGTTCCCACGACAGTTGCCACATAGCGATTGGTAAATGGATAGCCGTAGTTTTCTACGCTGGCGGATACGAGTCCCGACAGCAACGACAGGCACAGAAATGCCGTTAAACGCCGCGTAAGTATTCTAATTTTCACGATAGTTCCGTTGTGTCCCCTAAGCGCGATCTATCGTTACATGAAATTAGTGCTAAGTCACTATGCCACTAGAAAATGGCGCAAATTCATTGGCTTAGATGGCTATTGCATAGTGGCAACAGGTGCTCTGGGTACCCGGGGCTGAGCCTTGGGGCTACATTTTCTGGCTCAGGATACAATTGGGAGCAAAAAAAACGTTTAAATACAGTGAGTTAGAGGATTTTTCTGCTGGATAGCCAGGCGAAATAATTTTTTTTAGGTTTTTTTCATAATTTAAGGGAATAACTGTGTTGCCTGTCTCGTCATAGATACGAAAGTGGAGTGAAACCGCTAGAGGTGGCGGGGATAGGCCATTGGGTACGCATGATTGTACAGCTATAGACTGTAGTGCGTGGTTCTTCCCGTCGACCTCACTATTTTCGTTGAATCTACCGAATTGGCCTTTGATGTCGTCGGTTTTTTCGACACCCGTCTCACAGAGCAGGGACCGCTAGCCCTCTGCGCTGAACTATCAGGGCCTACCGTCTACATGGGGCGATAGGCCCTGTTTCCTTTTTGCACCGCCCGCAATCCCCTTTAGCAGTCTTTCCAGAGCAGAACCGCCGCGCCTTAACGAAAACACCCCACGGCAACCATTATGCGGTGGGGTGTTGTCGTCGAAAGGGTCTTTTGCGAGGCTACTGCTGCCAGTTCGCTTCGATCTGCTCGGATTCCTGCTTGCGGCTGAGAGCGATTCCCGCCGCATTGGTGGCAATATAAGCGCCGATAGCATCTACATCATCCGCCCCGGCCGGGCGATACTCGGAGCCTGAGCCCTGGATTACCTGGCTGGCGTCGAGCGCACTGTTAGTCCATTGGCCCTGGGTGCGACAGGCGACTCCCCGCCAGCTCTGACTATCCTGCAGCAGCAGGTATTCGCGGCACCAGCTGCCATCGCGGTGGGCAAAGCTCAGCACGGGCCTGAGTTTCCTGCCATCGCTCAGTGTCTCCCAGCCATCACCGCGCGAAGGTGTGGTATCCAGTGCGGCGTTAAGAATCGTGTCGCCAGCCTTATCCGCGGACTGACGCCATTCGGGATTCAGCAACAGGCCGGTAGCGGCCAGCAAAGAGGCCGCCACGGCGAAGCCCCAGCCAGCGCGGCGGCTTGCTGCGGAACTATCGCTTTGCAGCAGCTTGGCAACGCGCCGGGGCACAGTATCTGCCCCGGGGGCATTAAAGGTCTCACGCACATCATCGTTAATGGCGCGCATCCGGTCATAGGCGGCGCGCAATTCAGGCTCGGCCATCAGGCGCAGGCGCAGCTCCGAGGTCGCGGCTGCGGGCAGCTCGCCATCCAGATATTGCGACAGTAGTTCGTAGTCCTGGTCTTTCATATCCTTACCCACTTCAATTCTTTTCTATTCTATTCGTCACGTCTAATCTTCGTCTCGGGATGGCGCGTAAATATCCATCAGGTTCTGCCTTGCCCTGGCGATACGACTCATGATCGTCCCCAGGGGCACTTCCAGTATCTCTGCAGCTTCGGCGTAGGTCTTGCCCTCTACCGCTACCAGGGTCAGCGCCAGGCGCTGGTCTTGCGGAAGCTGGTCCAGGGCGGCACTTACCGCCATCATCTGCCGTTCTCCGCTGGCTATTTGCTCGGCGGAGGGGGCCACGTCATCACTGTGGCCCATATGTTGTGGGTACCTGTGCCGGACTTCCCTCGATCGCAACTCATCGATCCAGGCATTTTTGCAGATGCGATACGCCCATTTAGCCGCATGCGCATCTTCCGGCATACCCTTTTCCAGGACCTTCTCCACTGTGACTTGCAGCAGGTCATCCGCATCGGCGGAGCTGCCCGTCAGTGACAGGCAAAATTTGCGCAACCCACCCAGCTCAGCGAGCAGAGCCTCGCGTTGAAATTCGCTGAGCGAAGGCATAGGAATCCTGTTAAAATAAGTGACGTTTGACGTGCGGATTCTATTCCATTGAGTGGAATTATTCTCTG
>JARFQU010000073.1 GCA_029287595.1 Halioglobus sp.
GTACTGATGGCGAGACAGAACGCCTGCGAGGAATCGAGATGGTACCAGCGCAGGGTGTGAGGCAGGAGCGTCTGGTCTATGATCTCGACCCTCTCGGCCACGGGATCCCAGCGCAGGCTGCACAAGTCATCCGTATCAAACATACAGGTTTTCCTGAGGCGGTGGCGGCAGAACGGGTGTGCGCCTGCCACTCAAATACGTTCAGTTCGATAAATATAAAGGCGAACAGCCACAGGGCCGCATCCCAGAAATCAAGAAAATCGCCGGCGATACCCCAGTAAGCAGCCGCTACAAACAGCAACCCGTAGACTGCAAATTTAATGAACTTGGTGAGATTCATCACCTGGTCGGACAAATTGCCACGCAACTGCAAGCGCACTTCGACCTCCAGCACGACGCACACCAGAATCCAGGCGCCGGAATTGATAACGTCCGTCCAGGCCAGCCAGCGGGCCGATTCCAGTGTTGCCGAGTCGGCAATGATATCGAAACCCTTTATCCGGTAGACGTCAGCGCCTACAGTTGCGCAATTGCCTACATCCAGGGACGCGTAATCATCCAGGTCCAGGAGCAGTGCGTACTCCTGGTTCAGCAGGGAACAGGCATCGCTCAACAGGGGCTCTACCTGGTATAGCGTCACCAGTTCCGCGTAATACCCGGTGAAGGCATAGGTAATGGCGACATAGCAGATCCCCCGGATACCGTGCAGTGCCCACTTGACCGGGCCGCGAATTTTGCTGTCGTCCAGCACCGAGGTCTCCAGTTCAAACAGCAACAACAGGATCACCCAGGCCGTGGTATCGATGGTGGCGGAGAATACCTGGATCACCTGCCCTAGCTCGACACCATCGACAAAGGTGTGCTCGAGAGCGCCCAGTTCTTCCTGCAGGAACAGGTATACATTGAAACTCAGTAAGGCGTAGACCAGGTATTTAACCGCTGTAAAAGTACGGTAACTTGCCTGGGTGGTACCTAACAGGCCATCACTGTCCTTCATGTTATCGTCACTACTCCCGCTCTCACACCTGCAGCAGCAGGTGTTCCCGTTCCCAGGAACTGATAACCCGGTTGAACTCCTCGAACTCATCGCGCTTGACCGCAGCGTACGCGCGCAAGAACAAATCGCCAAACACTTTCTCTACTTCGGGAGAAGCCTGCAGGTGGCGCAGCCCTTCTTCCAGGGTGCGGGCAACTTCGATCTCTTCATCATTCGCAGTGCCATGATGTGGGTCGCTGGGTTTCAGCTTGCCCTTCATCCCGAGGTAACCGCTGGCCAGGGTGGCGGCGATGGCCAGGTAGGGGTTCACATCGGCGCCGGGGAAACGATTTTCCACCCGGGTTGCCGCCGCCGGGCTGTTGGGTACCCGGAATGCCGTGGTGCGATTGTCATAGCCCCAGTTCAAATTGATAGGTGCAGCGATATCCGGGGCGAGGCGGCGGTAGGAATTGACGTTGGGGGCATACAGGCTGATCAGCTCAGGTGTATAGCGCTGCAAACCCGCTATATAGCTCATAAATTCCGCCGTGTGCTCACCTTTGCTATCGATGAAAATATTCTCGCCGGAATCACTGCGCACCAGGCTCTGGTGGATATGCATGGCGCTGCCCGGCTCACTTTGCATCGGCTTGGCCATGAAAGTGGCGTACATACCGTACTTGTGGGCGGTCTCGCGCACGGTGCGCTTGAAAGTGAATACCTGGTCCGCCAGAAACAGCGGATCGCCGTGCTCGAAGTTGATCTCCATTTGCCCGGCGCCATTTTCATGAATCAGGGCATCGACCTGTAACTCCTGCAATTCAGCGAAGTCGTACATATCCTCTACGAAATCCTCAAACTCCGATACGGCGTCGATACTGTAGGACATACGGGAGGTTTCCGCCCTGCCCGAGCGCCCGATGGGCGGTACCAGCACGTTGTCAGGGTCGATATTCTTGCTCACCAGGTAGAATTCCATCTCTGGCGCTATGACCGGTGTAAGTCCCTCGGCCGCATACAAATCCAGTACGTTTCGCAACACGTTGCGAGTGGCCAGCGGGTGGGGTTTACCGTCCTGGGTATGACAGTCGTGAATGATCTGCGCGGTGGGTTCGCGCGCCCAGGGTACCAGGCGCATGGTAGTGGCGTCCGGGGTCAGCACCATGTCCGCGTCAGTGGGCTCGACGAAGTCCCAGTGATCATCGGAATACTCCCCAGTGACCGACTGAATCAGTATGCTTTCCGGCAGGCGCGGCTCACCGCGGGACAGGAACTGGTTTGCAGGTATGAACTTACCGCGGGCATTCCCGGTGATATCCGGCACCAGGCACTCCACCTCGGAGATCTGGTGCTGCTTCAGCCAATCCTTGATGGCCTGCGTATCGGTGTCCATAAATCATCCATGTTGCCTAAAACCTGAGTATCGCAGCAGATGAAAGGCCGGTTCAAGGCTTTTTCCATACCCTACCCCTAACGTGTTATCCCTTGTCAGGGGTGGCAAACGGTATAGTTCTATCATGCAAAATCAAGCTCATGTCGATTCCTGGTACGCCGCTTCTGCCACCCCCATGGCGGACCTGCCCTCTATACAGGGGGAGCAGTCGGCCGATGTCTGTGTCATAGGGGGTGGTTACACCGGACTCTCAACCGCCATACACCTGCGCCAGTTGGGCTATAGCGTCATCGTACTGGAGGCCAACAAGGTCGGCTGGGGCGCTTCCGGCAGGAACGGCGGCCATGTGGGTACCGGCCAGCGGGCAGAACAGGGCGAGCTGGAGAAAATGCTGGGGCTTGAGCACGCCCGGGCGCTCTGGGATCTGGGCCTGGAGGCCGTGGATACCGTCTGTGAGCTGATAGAAAAACACAATATCGACTGCGAACTCAAGCACGGCAACCTGCACGTGGCTTCCAAGGCCAGGGAAGTAGCGGGCTTGCGCGAAGAAGTGGAGCACCTGTCCAACACCTACGGCTACCAGCAGATACGCTACGTCGATCAGCAGGAATTGGCGGAAATGACCTCCGGCCAGGGCTTCCACGGTGCCACACTGGACACCGGCGCCCGGCACCTGCACCCGCTTAAATATGCCCTGGGCATGGCGCGTGCCGCACAAGAGTTGGGCGCGACTATCTACGAGGGCAGCCGGGTGCTGTCCTACACCGAGGGCGAGCAGGTGCTGGTTAAAACAGATCGCGGCCAGGTGCGCGCCCGCTACCTGGTACTGGCCTGTAACGGTTACCTGGAGAAACTGGAACCGCGCACCGCCGGGCGCATTATGCCCATCAATAATTACATGCTGGCCACCGAGCCACTGTCAGAGGAACTGGCCAGGCGCCTGATCCGCGACGACACCTCCATGTCCGACAGCCTGTTCGTGATCGATTACTGGAAGCTGTCACAGGACAGGCGCCTGTTATTCGGTGGCGGTGAATCCTACACCCGTCGCTTTCCCAAGGATATCGGCAACTTTGTGCGCAAGTACATGCTGCGCATCTACCCGGAACTGGCTGACACCCACATTGATTACGGGTGGGGCGGCACCCTGGCCATTACGATGAACCGCATGCCTGATTTCGGCAGGCTGTCTGCCAGTGTGTTCTATGCCCACGGTTACTCCGGTCACGGCGTCCCCACTGCCACCCTGGCGGGCAAACTGCTGGCGGAAGTAATAAACGGCAGCGCCGAGCGCTTTGACATCATGGCCAGTGTGCCCTCCCCCACCTTCCCCGGTGGCACCCTGTTGCGCTGGCCCGGCCTGGTAGCCGGTATGCTGTTTTACAGCCTGCGCGACCGCCTGGGCTGAATTCACTGTTAGAATAGGCGCCTGTCCCCACTGAGGTAGCCGACCGGATGCGCCATAGCCTGCCCATTCACGCCGTCGCGGACTGGCAAACCCAGTTGCGCGATACTATCGGCAGCGCGCAGCAGTTGCTGGATATGCTCAATTTAACAGCCGACCAGGTGGGCTTCAGCGAGCAGGCCAGCAAAGACTTTTCCCTCAAGGTACCCGTGGCTTTTGCCCGGCGCATGGGTGTGGGTGATCCCGCCGACCCACTGCTGCGCCAGGTTCTCGCAAGTAACGAGGAAACTCGAACAATACCCGGGTACCTGCGCGATCCCGTGGGGGAAACCGGCAGCGCCAACCCGCAACAGGGCATCATTCACAAGTACCGGGGGCGCGCCCTGCTATTGGTTACCAGTGCCTGCGCGATCAACTGCCGCTACTGTTTCCGCCGCCACTTCCCCTATGAAGAAAACCAGAACAGCCGCCTGCAGTGGCGCGAAACATTGGCCTACATTGGCAATGACCAGAGCATCGAGGAGGTAATCCTCAGCGGCGGCGATCCCCTGGTAGCCAACGACAGGTTATTACAGGAGCTGTGCACCCGGATCGCAGATTTTCCCCACGTGCGACGACTGCGCATACACAGCCGCCTGCCGATAGTACTGCCGGACCGGGTCACCCCGGGCCTGCTCGACGCTATAGTACAGCCCCGCCTGCAAACCGTGGTGGTGGTGCACAGCAATCACGCCAATGAAATTGATACCAGTGTCCGCGACGCAATCTCCGCCATGCGCGAGCGCGACGTGACGGTGCTCAACCAGGCGGTGTTGCTCAAGGGGGTCAATGACAGTGTCGACGCGCTGGTGAATCTCAGTGAGAGCCTGTTCGCAGCGGGGATACTGCCTTACTACCTGCATCTACTGGACAAGGTTGAAGGTGCTGCACATTTCGACCTGAGCGAAGTTCGCGCGAAACAGTTGATGGTCGAGGTAGCCGCCCGCCTGCCAGGCTACCTGGTGCCGCGATTGGTGCGCGAGGAGGCCGGCGCCAGTTCCAAGACCGGCATTGCATTTAACGATTGATTGGGAGCGGACTGGACCGCACCAGCCCTATTGCGTCGCAAACAGCCTGTTACCGGCATGCCCGCTTCAGCCGCTTATCTCAAAACCACTGCGCGGGAAATGTACGTGCAGCCTGCCAAACTCTTCTGTTTCACGCGCCACGATAATCCTCGTAGCGGACAGTCCCGCCAGGGTGCCGCTGACGGCGTCCAGGGCGTAATCATCCGGCGCAACGGTAACCGGTGAGCCTATCCTTGGGTCCACCCGCTCAGCCTCGGGCACAGATCGTGGCTCGCACTCTCGGGCAGTAGCGAAGGCGTCGTCGATGGTGATCTCACTGCGCTGCCCGTGGCCAAACGCGCCCATACGTTGATACCAGGCCTCAACTGCCGGGGGCACCGTGTCTGCCATCTGCTGGGCCACCGACAATTTGAACCACAGTGGGTGATACGCGCAGAAGTCGATGTAAGTAGGGGAATTTCCGCCGAGAAAATCCGACTGCAAACGGGTCGCCAGATCGTCCAGGTAACGCGTAAACCGTTCAGCCGCTACTTTTCCCGAGGGCGCATCGACCCTGGCCGTTTTACCGATACCGGCGCGATCCGAGAGGAAACGCAGGGTCTTGCGCAAGCCGATAGTGGACCAAAGGCGCCGTATTATGGTGGTTGGCGGTATGGACAGTACGCTCGCCCAGAACACCTCGCCCTCCAGGTATGTCGCGTAAGCGGCAGTCTCTTCATCCCGTCCGGTGGCGTGTAAACTCGTCCGGCCCGTAAGAGACGCGATCTCGTCACTGATCAGGCGGCTATCGCAAAAAATGTCGGCGCCGGACTGCGCCACGGGAATTCGTCGATAACCCCCGGCCAGCGCATCAAGGCCGGGGCGGGGCGGCATTTCAGGGCAAGGCAGGGACAGCCAGGATTGGCCGGCAAAGCCCAACATGAGCCGACACTTTTCCGAAAAGGGTGACATTGGGTAGTGATACAGGATCATGTGTAACCTATGCGCGCGGACTAAAAGGTTCCGTTCAGTTTGAACGGGTTGCCTGGTTGCTCGGCATAAAGTGTTACCTATCCGGCCGGAAAGGACAATTTGAAATTGGTAGGTGTGAGATGGCTCCCATACCTTTAGCCCGCTATGAGGGGTGGTCTCAACTGATCGATGCAACACTCTACTATTCTCTCCAGAGAAAGGAGTGTTGGTTATGAAGCGAAGGACACGGATCAATTATTCACCGGCCCAACGAGCGTTGCTGTGGGATCGTTGGCAACGGCCGCTCAGCCAGGAAACTTTGAGCCAAGGATGCCGATCAGCCTTATAAAGCGCCGCCCCAGGCCGACTGGGCCAGGGGCGTCTTTGGTCGATCAGCCGCTGGTAATCTCAATGCGACGAGGGAGAACTTCCTCTCGCTTGGGAATGGTGACAGACAATAAACCATCCTTCAGCGTCGCGGCAATCTTCTCCGTGTCCAGCTCGCCGCTCAAGTTGAAGGCTCGCTGGTAGCGTGTGAAGCGCACGTCTGCCTGTAGAGAAGCCATATTCCCCGGCATATCGATTGCAATATCCCCGGTGATGGTCAGCTGATTGCCGTCTACCTCCAGCGCCAGGCCTTCCTCCGCCACGCCGGGCAGGTTAGCCAGCAGGCTGATCGATTCGCCGTTCTCGAACACGTCCACGGCCGGCCGCATGACGCGGACCTGCTCGCGGGCTGCTTCGGACGCGCGGTTGCTTTGGGTTGCCATATTTTTTTCTGCACTCATGTCACACCTCCGATATTCAGTTGACCTGGATTTTACGCGCCTTCGCCTCTGCCCGGCGCTTAAGGCTGATATGCAATACACCGTTGGTGTAGCGGGCGGTTGCCGACTCCGGGTCAATGTCTTCCGGCAACGACAGCGAGCGCTTGAACTGGCCCGCAAAGCGCTCTTTGATATAGGCGTTGCTCGATTCGGGCTGGCGATCGGGACACTCGCCGTTGACGGTCAGCAGGTTTTGCTGAATCGAGAGCTCGAGCTGGTCCTGGTTAATGCCCGCCGCGAACACGAAGACCTCGACGCCATCGTCTGTGGAGCCGAGGTTGATCGCGGGATAACTGCCGCGCGCTACCTCACGGATGCTGGCGGGCCCGCTGGAATAACCTAACAGGTCTGCCATCTCACGCTCCAGGCGATTGAAATGGTCGAATATGTCACCGTCCCATTGTGAAATGGATCCAAACATAGGGATTTCCTCCTCTGCAAGATGCGGAGCCTGCACCTGGAGCCGCTGCGAGCAATCTACCAGCCCGCGCGATGTCACACTGCAGCACCCGCGTTAATACGGTTTGCAGGGAGGAATATTGGGACACTGATGACTTTTTCAAGACCACCCCGAGGATGGAATTACTGCCCGTCATCCTCCAGGAATCGTCCCAATCGGTGCCTGAGCTGCTGGTTCTCCTGGTCCAGCCGCTCCCGCTCACGCAGCAGGTCTATCAGCATGGCAACGGCCACCCAGTCCAACTCCAGGTCGCGCCGCAGGCGCAGGGCTTTTTTCAGCCAATGGGCAGTGGTGGCGTCGAAAACCCAATCCTCAATGGACGAGCCGGCCACCGGCCTGGCGATGTCGTACTGCACCATTTCGAGCAACAGGCTGTGGGATAGCTCGTCCTGCTCGCAAAGCTCGCTTACCGCTATTCGCAATACGGTGGTAGCCATTATTTACTCCCCCACCCAGCGCGTGGATCGAACGCGGCCTTCTCAGACAACTGCCGCCAAAGATCCTGTACTTCGCGGGAAACCAGCGGGGGCATTACCACTTTGAGGACAGCCAGCAGGTCTCCCTTGCCGGTTTTTCCGACCAGACCCTTGCCGCGCACCCGAAGTTTCTGGCCCGATTTACTCCCCGAGGCAATCGTCAGGCTGATCTTGCCCTCCAGAGTCGGGACCATGACCTTGGTACCCAGGGCTGCCTCCCAGGGTGCGACCGGTACAGTAATCAACAGATTGTGCCCCTCCACATCGAACAGCGGATGCGGCACCAGCCGGATATGCAGGTACAGGTCACCGGGGGGCGCCTTGCCCTGGCCCGGGGCCCCCTGCCCCCGCACGCGTATGCGTTCCCCATCGGTTACGCCGGCTGGTATGGTGACGTTGAGGGTTTTCTTGATACTGCCCAGTGAATCCCGGTCCATAGCAGGGATCTCATAATTGACCTGCTTGCGGGTGTCCGCCACCGTCTCTTCCAGGAAAACCGGCATTTGTATCTCAATATCCTGGCCGCGGGCGTCGAATTGTCGCCACACCCCGCCAGGGCCTTCGCCAAAGCCTCCGCCGAAAATGGACTGGAAAAATTCTGAGAAATCACCGCCGAAATGCTGGAAGTCACCCCCTGTCGCGGACCGCCATCCCGGGGGCGGTTCGAAGTGTTGTCGGTGTTTCCCGCCGTAGCGGCGCAGCTCATCATACTCAGCCCGGCGGTTATCCTCCTTCAAGACTTCCCAGGCTTCCGCTACCTCCTTAAACTTCTCCTCGGCGTCTTTCTCAGGGTTCAGGTCCGGGTGGTACTTACGGGCCAGCCGCCGGTAGGCAGCCTTGATTTCGCTGGTTTCTGCTTCGGGCGCTACGCCGAGTATCTGGTAATAGTCTTTGAATTCCATGCAGGTGTTGCGTCGCTTTGATCGTCCTCTATCGGGGCGCCATATCAGCGCCTGATGATGTACCTCAAGCTGCGGCGCGTCAATGGCGGCCCGATCAACTCGAAAATGACCGTACCCGCTATCGCCGTGGTAAGCAGCTGGTCGGCATAGGCTGGAAAGGCCTGGGATCCGATCAGGGCGATCCCGATTGCGACACCCGCCTGCGGCAACAGCGCGCTACCCAGCGCGGCGCCTTCCGACAGGGGCCAGTGTTGGCGTCGACTGCAAAATATTCCCCCGAGCAGGCGGCCCAGAATGCGCGCCGCGATGTAAGCGGCCCCCAATGCGCCCAGTTGGGCGACGGCACCAATGTCCAGCGAGGCGCCAGCCAGAATAAAAAACAGCATCATAAATGGCCACTCGATCTGCTCGATAGCGTGGAAGGGGCGATTGTGGTGGCGGGCCGCGTTAGTCACTACCGCACCCATGACAATGTAGGAAAGCAGATAGGACACCTCCAATGTTTCGGCCAGCCCGACGCAAAGAAGGACGGCGCCCAGCGCTTCGATCAACAGCGGCTCACCATCCGAAGAGCGTGCAGTCAGCCAGGCGACTGGTAACCCTAACACCACGCCCAACAGCAGGGCGCCAAAAAGTTCCCACAAGCCAATGAGCGCGGCGCCTGGCCCGGTCGACAGCATAAAACCCGCAAGTGATATCGACAGGCTGAAAATCAGCAGGCCCCAAACGTCGTCCAGCGACACGATGCCCAGCAGGCGATCTGTGAAAAGATTCTCTTCTCCGGACTCGTGGATAACGTCCTGCGTGGCCGCCGGATCGGTGGCGGTTGCGACAGCGCCAAACAGCAACGCCAGCGGCCAGTCTCCGGTCAGCAAACCACAGGCCAGGGTCACACAGAGCCAGGTCACCAGGGTGATCCACAGCGAAGAGGACAAAATGGCCCGGCCCTGCCGGCGCAGAAAATGAAGGTGAAGTTTGCCGCCCAGCAGAAAACCGACCAACGCCAGGGTGATGTGACTTATCCACGGAAAGATCTGTTGTGCGACGCC
>JARFQU010000106.1 GCA_029287595.1 Halioglobus sp.
GCTATCGGCGTGGCTTCAGAAGGCTACCTGCCGTTCCTGCAAGAGGCCTGCGAGGGCTTGACGACTCGTATGGTGGATACTCACGAAGCGTTTCACGCCCTGCCTGCCGGCACGCAGGAACTCCCCGAGATCAGCCCTGAAGATATCGCCTATATCCAGTACACCACGGGCAGCACCCGCTTCCCTCGCGGCGTCATAATCAAGCACCAGACTGCCATGGCCAACCTGCAGGGTATGGTCGGTCCCGGTCTGCAGATGAACGGCGAGGACCGCATGATGTCCTGGCTGCCCTACTACCACGACATGGGCCTGGTAGGTTTCGTCCTGGTACCCATGTCTGCCCAGGTATCCATCGACTACCTCGATACCCGCGAATTTGCCATGCGCCCAAGGCAGTGGCTTAACCTGATGACCCGGTCCAGGGCCACCATCTCTTTTGCTCCCTCCTTCGGTTACGATTTGTGTGCCCGCAGGGTACGCCCCAAGGACATGGAAGCATACGACCTGAGCAACTGGCGCATTGCCGGTATCGGCGCGGAGATGATCCGCCCGGAAACCCTGGCATATTTCGCCGAAGTTCTCGAGCCCTGCGGTTTCGACCAGCGCGCCTTCCTGGCCTGCTATGGCATGGCCGAGTGCACCCTGGGTATCAGCTTTTCACCTCTGTCGACAGGCTTTACCACACACCATATCGACAGCGATCGCCTCTCGGACAATCATGAAGCGGTGCTTATGGACGAGGACGATACTGCAGGTCGCGGACGCCACTTCGTCAATTGCGGTGTCCCCCTCCCCGGCTTCGAAGTTGAAATACGCGACGACGGCGAGGTATTGGGAGACTGGCACAGCGGTGTCATCTACCTGCGCGGCCCCAGCGTGATGAGCGGCTACTTTAACCTGCCCGAAGAGTCCAGCTACGCCCTGTCTGAAGACGGCTGGTTGAATACCGGTGATATCGGCTACCTGGCCGACGGCGTACTGACCATTACCGGTCGCAAGAAAGACCTGATTATTATCCACGGTCGCAACATCTGGCCGCAGGACCTGGAGCATGTAGCCGAGTCCCAGCCCGAAGTCCGCTCCGGCGACGCTGTGGCGTTCTCTGCACCGGACCACGAGGGCGAGGAAATGTGCGTCCTGCGCGTGCAGTGTCGCGAGACCGACACCCAGAAACGCAACAACCTGGTGCGTCGCCTGACAGCCCTGATGCGCCTTGAGATGGGCCTGGACTGCTACGTCGACCTGGTCCCGATTCACTCCCTGCCACGCACCTCTTCCGGCAAGCTGTCCCGTGCCAAAGCACGCCTGGACTTCATCGCAGAGTATGATGCCGAGCGACTCAACGGCATCGCAGAAGAAGTTCGCCTGAGGGCAGCTTCAGCCTGATCCGACAGGGCGACTTCATTGGCGTCACTGGCGCCACGGGTTTTATTGGCACCAGTTTGTGCAAACGGCTGGTGCAGCTCGGATTTCAGGTTAAAGCCCTGGTGCGCGATCCGCACAAGGCCGACCAACTTTCAAACCCGAATATTGAACTGATAACCGGCAACCTGTCGGACCAGGACGCGCTGCGACAACTCTGCAGCGGTTGCTGTGCCGTGATTCACGGCGCGGGCGCAGTCCGCGGCAGCTCCCAGACAGAGTTTGATCTGGTCAACATCAACGGCACCGCCGCCATTATCGCCGCCGTAAAATCCCAGCAAGCACCACCCCGGCTGTTACTGCTGTCCTCCCTGGCCGCACGAGAGCCGCAGCTGTCCTGGTATGCACAAAGCAAGCGCGGCGGTGAGCAACTACTGCAAAAAGAGCAGCAACTGGACTGGGTAATCCTGCGCCCGCCGGCCGTCTATGGCCCCGGTGACAAAGAAATGCTACCGGTATTCCAGATGATGTCACGGGGCGTGGCACCAGTGGCAGGCGCGACGACCGCGCGCATCTCTCTGATTCATGTGACAGACCTGGTCGAAGCCATCATCGCCTGCCTGCAATCCGACGACGCCTGCCATCATCAGATACTGACCCTCTGTGACGGCAAGGACGGCGGCTATAGCTGGCACGAAATGGCGGCCCTGGCCGAGGTCACCTGGTCACGGCGGGTAAGACTGTGGCAGCTGCCCACCTGGCTGCTGGACGCCGTAGCCGGCGTCAACCTGCGCCTGGCGAAAATCACCGGCAGCGCGCCTATGCTAACCCCACCAAAACTGCGCGAACTGCGCCACCCGGACTGGGTAGTGGACAATCGGGACATGGCCGCAACCGGATGGGCCCCCAAAATCGACCTCCAGCAGGGGCTGGAGGAGATCCGCAATTCGGCACTATGACCGGAATTCAGAAGGCTGCCCAGGCCCCGAATACGCTATAATGCGCGGCTGGTTTCAGTAACTAAACCCGGGTAGATGCAGCCTTGGCAGAATTCATCATCGGCAGTCCATTACGCACCCTTGCGCGGAAGCATCACTTCCTGCGGCGCCTGCTGTGGCGCCTGGACTTCCTGTTTGTCTGGTCGTTGGTCAAAATGGCCAGGCTGCTGCCGGTAGATGCCGCGTCCCGCTTCGGCCAGCGCGTCGGAACCTGGATAGGCGCCGCGATGTCCAAAAAGACGGCCATATTCAAAGAAAATATGCGCGTTGCCTTCCCCGAGTTGAGTGAAAGAGAGATAGAGCTGCTGGTGCAGCGGGCCTGGGGCAGGGTTGGCAGGGTACTGGCGGAGTATGCCCACCTGGAAACCATTTTGCGTGACCCGCAGAGGCTGGTCATCGACATACGCGAGCCGATAACGACCTACGGCAATCCCGAACAGCCCTGTGTAATGGTCACCGCACACTTGAGCAACTGGGAAGTAGTATGCTCGGCCATGGCAAAGATGGGTATACCTAACGCCAGCCTGTATTCCCCCCCGAGCAATCCCTATCTCGATAAGTTGCTGCACGAGCACCGACGGGCACTTGATTGCCAGTTGCTGCCCAGGGACAACAGCGCACGCGGACTGATGCGCGCCATGAAAGCTGGCAGGACTGCCGGAATGGTCATTGACCGCCGGGTGGACGAAGGCAAGCCCATACGCTTTTTTGGCCGGGACAAGTTATCTACCCTGATGCCCGCGCGGCTGGCCATGAAATTCAGTTGCGACATGGTGCCAGTGCAGGTTGAGCGCCTGCAGGACGCGCACTTCAGGGTAATTTTTCACCCCCCGATAAAACCCGACCCGAAGTGCCTTGACGAAGAGACGCGCGCGGTAGATATGATGCAGCAGGTACACAAGCAGTTCGAAGACTGGATTCGCGCACAGCCAGAAGACTGGTTCTGCTCCAAGCGCCTGTGGCCAACAACAGGCAAAATTGAACAATCTGAGGAGGCCGGCGATGAAGCCGACATCGATTCCTATGCAGCCTGAGCAAGAACATCAATCCATACGCCTGTTCGAAAATGATTTTCTCGAGCGCCTGTCCCATGTGCACCCCATCACTCCCCTGCTGATGTGGAGCCCCATAGCCGCGTGGCTGTTCTGGCGCAGCGTCACCCTGTATGAGCTGCCGACCCTGCCCCTGATCGGTATCGCCCTGGCGGGCGCTTTCGTCTGGACCCTGAGCGAATACTGCCTGCATCGTTTCCTGTTCCACTTCCCTGCCAAAAGCAAGCTGGGCAAGTGGCTGGTATTCCTGTTCCATGGCAACCATCACGAAGACCCCAAGGACAAGACCCGGCTGGTCATGCCACCTGCAGGTGCCATACCCATCATGCTGGTGCTGTATCTGTTATTTGGCCTGTTTATCCCGCAGCCCTGGATACAGCCCTTCTGCGCTGGATTTATCGTCGGATACCTGATTTACGACTATATCCACTACTCTACCCATCACTTCCCAATGCGCAATAAAGTGGCAAAGTACCTCAAGCATTACCATCTGAAACATCACTACTCCGGTGAAGGCGGCCGCTATGGCGTCAGTTCACCCATATGGGATTGGGTGTTCGGTTCAGATCCCGGCCGGAGCTGAGCACGGGCAAGTGCCAGAGTTTTACCTGGTTCCGAAAAAGCTGGCGCGCAAAGCGCCGGTGCTGGCGCGCATGGCCCAGACGGTGGAGGCCTGGGCGTTTCGTTTTATTTTCTGGTTGATCCAAACCCTGAGCCTGGAAAACGCATTGCGCCTGGGAGGCTTTACTTTCGCCCTGACGGGCCCTCACTCGGACAAGGCAAAGAAAGCCCACACCAATCTGGCCATCGCCTTTCCGAACCGCGATGAGCAGTGGCGTAAAAACACCGTTAAACAAATATTCAGGCACCTGGGCTACTCCACGGTAGAGTTGATCAAACTGGAACAGATTTGGGCACAGCGCGAACAGCGGGTTGAATATGTCCTTGAGCCGGCCGCACGCGCGCACATGGAGAGCAAGCGGGCTACGATCTTTATCACAGCCCATGTAGGCCCCTGGCAGGTTGCCCCCCTGGTTACCAAGGAATACGGTTTCACCGTTAACACCATTTATGCTCCTGAATCCAACCCCACATTGCAGGCGTTGATGTTGGACCTGCGCAAGGTTTTCGGGGAAAAGCTCATCCCCGCAGATTCGGGGCCGCGCCCCATTATCAGGGAGCTGAACGCCGGCAACAGTATCATCATGGCCATGGATACCCGTCCGGATACGGGCAAGCTGATTCCATTTTTTGGCCGCGATGCGCTGACCAATACCAGCGCCGTGGGACTGGCACTGCGCACCGGCGCCGCGCTGGTGGTGGCCCGCGGGGAGCGCCTGCCCAACGCGCGCTACCGTATTACTGTCTATGACCCCCTGGTCAGCGCCGACCCGGATGCCCCGGTAAAAGAGCAGGCCCTTGAACTGACCTCACAGATACATGGATATTTCGAGGACTGGATCAGGGAGTACCCGGCACAGTGGATCTGCCTCAAACGCCGGTGGCCCAAGGCTCACAAGCTTTAATCCAGCAACTGCCCCGTATTCAGGCGGGCGCCTGCCAGAATAATTCCGGGAGGCAGTTCTTTTCCAGAAAAGTCATGGTTTCCAGCGGCAGGGTCTCGCGATACCGGGTCAGAGCCCCCTTGTCGATACCGGCGCTGGTGGCAAAGGAGGAGTTGCTGCGGCTGACCTCACCACCCTGGGTGTATTCCAGCACACTCGCGGCGAAATCGATGTCCGCAAAATCACAGACTTCACGCATCCGCCTCTCGGTATCGGTAACCAGGTCCTCGAAGCGCAAGCGCAAAATCGGCCCGCAATTAAGAGCAAAATCATCGATTTCACGCCAGTAGTGATTCTGTCGACGGCAAAACCGGCCGAGGTTGAGGGTAGGATTGCGCACCAGCTTGGATGCCAGGTGGGCCCGCGGATCCCTTAACAGGAAGATGCCGCGCACCGCGTAATTGCGTGCCAACAGAGCACTCACCCGGGTCAGGTCCCGGTTACTGGGCTGCAGGGCGCAAAAAAATACCCGCAGTCGACCATCGCCCTCCTTGTGCCCCAGGGCCGCGGCAAGTGCCTCCACATGATTGCGCACCAGGTTGTCCGTATCCCAGCGCTGATGATGGGCGCGGATATAGCGGTAGTATGTCTCCAGATCCAGGGAATTCTCGGTGCCGAATACCTCGGTGCCGTGCCCGGCATTGATGCGCTCCAGGTGGCCGTCTTTCTGCAGTCTGCGATAAAAGGCCGGGGCGCCATCGGGAGAGGCCAGCATACCGCGCCATCGCAGCCAACGGTGTCGCGAGAGGTGACGCAAAAAATAATCCTCATCAGGCGGCAGCAGCAGCTGCGGGTGATGGTCCAGCAAACCGCGCAGCAGGTGGTTGCCGCCGCGAGGTGGCGCCCCGAGGATCAACAGCGGCGGTTTAGGGGCGTCCTGCATTGACGATCTCCCCGGACCTCAATACATCAGTCGCTCTTTATCGGTGACCAGTTGCTTACCGGTCACCAGCCTGCGCGCCTGTTTGGCCAGCATGCGTGCGGGACGATGCTCCTCGAACACCACGATAAATACCTTGCGATAGTAATTTTCCGGGCAGTTGATGCGTCGCACACCGTGCCAGGAGTTGCCCCGGCGACCGAAGATAAGACTGCGGTTATCCCGGGTTTCCGCTGGATACTCCGCGTCAAAGTCCTCGAAGGCAGGTGCGTTACCGGCGTCGATGCGGCCCTTGTCGTCCAATATTACCGTCTCGCCTCCCCAGTCCCACTGCCAGTCTTTTTCAGTGTTCAGGTAGAATATTTGCGAACCAATCTTGCCCTTGGAATCGCAGTGGGGCGATACCTCCCCGCCATTGGGGGTGAAGTGCCAGTGGAAACGAAAGCGCACATGGGAAACATCCAGCAGCTGACAGACAAAGCGACGATAAACATCCCCACACAATTCCTCGACAAAATCACGCCATTGCGGGGACAGTTCCATACCGCGCTCATAGTCGAGCACGTAACGGTCGTGGCTGGCCTGGCCATGCTTGCGCTGCTTGCCAAAAAAGGCGCGGAACTGGTCTATGGGCGGCATAGTCTCTAGCAGCGCGCCATAGCATTCCTCGCGGATAAAATACTGCGGATTGACCCACGGGTACGGTTGCCGATTCTGGAATGACCCCGGGTCGATACTCTCCAGTATCGCCGGATTAAGGAATTGGGCATCTGCGCTGCTCATGTGAAATTGCCTGCCAAATCTGGAAGTATACGTCAGCCCGACGGGATGGACAGGGGCTTTTAGCGTTAATAAATGCCAATAAACAATCGTTGGAATAGCGTATCAACAGCAAAAAACCGGCCGGTGCCCTATTATAGACGAAGCTGTGTCCCTGTTAGTGCCACCACCGGCCAAGGAGTTACCCATGTCGCGCATCATCCTTATCCCTCTCGCCCTGCTGTTGCTCCTGGTGGTCGCCGCGGCGGTTCTGATACCCCTGTTGCTGGATGAGGAAAAAGTGCTGGAGATCGCCGCCGCACAGCTGCAGCAGAAGACCGGCGCGACACTGACGGTCCAGGGCGAAACCAGCCTGTCACTGTTCCCGGTACTGGGCGTTTCCCTGAGCGAGGCGGCACTGACCATGCCCGGGGAGCAGGAGACCTCACTGCAGGTGCGCGCCCTCTCCATCGGGGTACAAATGATGCCGCTGCTGTCGGGCAGTATAGAGATCGACAGTATTCGACTGGACGGGCTGGAAGCGAAAATCGTCAGTCCACCACAGCCACCTGGCGTTGATACCAGTAAGATGAATGACCAGGAGTTGGATGCGTTCTACGCAGAGCGGCGCCGCGCGCTGGCGCAAGGCAGTGAGAGCGCCGGCGCGGAAGCCGTTCTGGCGGTACCAATGGCGCTGAATGTGCAACAACTGATGATAACGGACTCCAGGGTGGAAATGGTTGCTGCCGACACCGGTGAAAGCTCTTTCCTGGAACTGGTGCGCCTGGAAGCCAGCGGGCTCAACCTGGATGAAGAAAGCATTCCTCTTGCCGCGCAATTGCGCATCCCGGGCGAACCACCCCTGGAAATTCAGATGAACGGCAACATAAAGATTAACCAGCAAACCCAAATAATGACCGTGGAGACCCTGACCGCGCAGGTGGCGGGTGCGACGACTGAGAAAATCGATGCCACCGTGAGCGGAACCGTGGACCTGTCCCGGCAGGTAGCCGACCTGCAACTGCGCATCGACCTGGGCCCCACCAGGGGTAATGGCAGCTTGCGCTATGCGGGTTTCGAGAGCCCGCAAATCGACACCGTACTGCAGCTCAACCTGCTGGATCCCGCGCTCCTGGCCCTGGCGGGACCTGAAGCCGCTACTGCAGCGCAGACGGAAGCGGCGCCCACCAGCGGAGATGAGCCCCTGCCACTGGATGCTATTCGCAATATCGATACGCGGGCGGCCCTGAGCGTGGAACAGGCGGTATTCGATGCCCACACCGTCAGCGATGTAGAGATCCGATTACGGGCCGTGGATGGCGTGATAGCGATCAACACCTTTACCGGTAACCTGCATGGCGGCGAGCTGGACCTGACCGCCACCTTCAACGGCAAGCACAATACCGCCAGCCTGGTCACAGCGGGCACGCTGGCAGGCCTGGATATCGCTAACGCGCTGGCAGCAATGGAGTCCGAGCCGCTGTTTACCGGTGGCGCCAGCCTGGACTGGAAGCTCGACGGCAAGGGACGCACCAGTAACGAATTGCTCACGGCGCTCAGTGGCCCGATAAACCTGAGCACAGCGCAGCCCATGTTAAAAGGTATGAGCGTTGAGCACATGCTGTGCCAGGCAGTGGCACTGGTCAATCAGGAGGCGCTGAGCACCACCTTCCCCACTGACACCCGCTTCACAGCCCTGGGGGCAGCGCTCAAGCTGGGCGACGGCAAGGTCAACCTCAGCCCGCTCAATGCCGATCTCGCCCAGGTCAGGCTCACGGGTACCGGAGTCCTGGACCTGTTCTCCGGGGACTTCAAGACCACCTTCAAAGCCAAACTGTCACCCGAACTGGAAGAACTGGACAAGGCCTGCCGCGTCAGCAAACGACTGGTGGCGATTGACTGGCCGGTGAAGTGCAAGGGCAACACCAGCGAGGATCCGGCGAAGTGGTGCGGTGTGGATACGCAGGAGATCATCGAGGACCTGGCGAAAAACGAGGCCCAACGCACCATAGAAAAGGAAGCGGGCAAGTTGCTGGATAAATTCTTCAAATAGCCCTGGTCAGTTGAGCACGCGGTAACCCCGACCGGAGAGACAGCGCTTGACCACCTGCACTTCCTCGCGCTCGCCCTGGCTCACGCCCTTGGCACCACCGGTTACCGCACCGACGCCAGCACCTCGCGCGGCGCCATCACCACCATCCAGTATGGCGCCCACTGCGCCACCCACCACCGCGCCGGAAGCGGCGCCCCGGACACCTTTTTCTCCCGTCTTTACCTGGGTAGCATAGCTGCGGCACTCAGCCAGATCGGTTGAATAACGGCTCATATCCACGCCTTTTTGGTCGATAATGATCTCATCGGTTGTGGTGCAGGCGACCAGAGAAAGCAGCACAGGCAGCGCCGCGATCGGGTATTTGATCCTCATCTTTCCGCTCCTTACATTGGCCACTACGGTTTACCGCAAGGCTAGCACGGCATTCAAGTTAAATCCCGCCGCCGTCCGGTAAAGAATTGTTAAGCGCTGCGAGCAAGGCCATTCCACCATTAACTGGCAAAAACTTTACCCAGGTCAAACTTCTACAAGTCACTAACTGCTATGCTGGCCCGATCGAATAGAAGGGGCCTCTGTGACCGATACCCTGCAAAAACTGCTACTGGCCATGCTCAGCAGTGTGCGCGACCTGCTGCCCATTATCCTGGTGATCGTGTTTTTTCAGTTTTTCGTACTGCAGCAGCCCCTGCCCAATATCGCCCAGATCCTGCTGGGTGTGCTGTTTGTGGTGCTGGGACTGACCTTTTTTATCCACGGACTGGAGCAGGGCCTGTTTCCCATTGGGGAATCCATGGCCACCGCTTTCGCGCGCAAGGGCAGCCTGTTCTGGCTCATCATGTTTGCCTTCTCGCTGGGGTTCGGCACCACGGTGGCGGAGCCGGCGCTGATCGCCGTGGCCGAGGAGGCGGCCGATATTGCCGCCGCGGGAGATATGATCGGATCCAGTATGGAGGCGAAAGAAGGCTACGCCGATGGCCTGCGCTATACGGTGGCCCTGTCGGTGGGGCTGGCAATAGTCGTTGGGGTTATCCGCATCATCAAGGGCTGGCCGGTACAGTGGCTGATCATTGGCGGTTATATCGTGGTCGTGATTATGACCATGTTTGCGCCTGCCGAGATCATCGGCATCGCCTATGATTCAGGGGGCGTAACCACCTCCACCATCACAGTGCCGCTGGTCACCGCGCTGGGCGTAGGCCTGGCCTCGTCCATTCGCGGCCGCAACCCGATGATTGACGGCTTCGGTCTTATCGCCTTCGCCTCACTCACACCGATGATTTTCGTGATGGCCTACGGGATGATGATCTGATGAGTATTCTCGCCGAGTTCTTCGCCGTCACCCTGGAGACCGTCACCGACGTGCTGCCCATTGCCGCCATAATTTTCGGCTTCCAATTCGCAGTGCTGCGACAGGTGCCCGCCAATCTGACGGGAATTCTTATCGGCTTCGCCTGGGTGCTGGTGGGGCTATCCCTGTTCCTGCTGGGCCTGAAATGGTGCCTGTTCCCACTGGGCCGCGTCATGGCAGGGCAGCTGACTGATCCCGGCTTTATCATGGCGGGACTGGAGGCGCACGAGACAATCGCCGACATACAGTGGATGGACTACTACTGGGTCTATATCTTCGCCTTCCTGATCGGCTTCAGTACTACTATTGCCGAGCCGGCGCTGATTGCCGTGGCCATCAAGGCCAACGACGTATCCGGTGGCGCAATCGGCATCTGGGGGTTGCGTATATCCGTCGCCCTGGGCGTAGCCGTTGGTATCTCCCTGGGTTGTTACCGCATTGTCGTCGGTGATCCAATTCACTGGTATATCATTACCGGCTACGTGATTGTGGTCATCCAGACCAGCTTCGCACCAAAGCTGATCATCCCACTGGCTTATGATTCCGGTGGCGTCACCACCTCGACAGTAACCGTACCGCTGGTCGCGGCACTGGGGCTGGGCCTGTCGGAAACGGTGCCGGGGCGGAACCCGCTGATCGATGGCTTCGGGCTTATCGCTTTCGCCAGCCTGTTCCCCATCATGTCAGTCATGGCCTATGCCCAGTTATCGGCCGCCAAGGCCAAACTGGATCACAAACGTTACCTGCAGCAAAAAGAACAGGACGCAGCATGAGGAGAGCATTATGCATTTCAAAATGATCATCGTATTCGTTGAGGATAGAAAAACTGATGCCGTGATGGATGCGGCGCGGGAGGCCGGGGCAACCGGCGCCACGGTTATTCACAACGCACGTGGCGAGGGCATGAAGGTCAGCAAGACCTTCTTCGGCCTGTCGCTGGAAACCCAGCGCGATGTCATCCTGTTCCTGGTAGAGGAACACCTGAGTCGCCATATTCTGGAAGAGATCAACCGAGTCGGGGCGCTGGACGCGGAACCGGGTACCGGCATCGCCTTCCAGGTGGACGTTGAGGATGCAGTGGGCATTGTTGAACAGGCCCAGAAAATATCACACGAGGTGGAGGACTTACTGTAATGCCCAAGAAAATTATCAAAACACGAGAAGTCATGCATGAACAGCACCTGGAGATGGACGGCATGGCCACGGTCAAGGAAGCCCTGGATGCCATGAAGGCGGAACGGGCCGACGTGGTCATCGTTAAAAAGCGCAACGAAAACGATGCCTTCGGGATTGTGTTGTTATCGGACATCGCCAAGAAGGTACTGGCGCAAGACCGGCCTTCCCAGCGCATTAATGTCTACGAAATCATGTCAAAGCCAGTAATCCCGCTAGATCCGGATATGGACGTGCGCTACTGCGCACGCCTGTTCGATCGCTTCGGACTGTCCAGCGCACCAGTAATCGAGAACGGCAAGGTGCTGGGTATCGTCAGCTACAACGAGCTGGTGTTTCGGGGGCTGTGCAAGCTGATAGAAGATTAGCGCGGCGGGCTCTCGCCCAGGCCAGGCACCTATAGAGCGTAAATCCTGGCCTCAGTCGCGCAATTCCCGGCGCAGTATTTTACCGACGTTGGATTTGGGTAATTCCTTGCGGAATTCCACAGTGCGCGGCACCTTGTAGGCCGTCAACTGTTCACGGCAAAAACCGCGCAGGCTGTCCTGGTCAAGCGCGGGGTTACTGGATACCACGTACAGCTTGACCGCCTCACCGCTTGTCTCATCAGGGATACCCACTGCTGCACATTCCACGACATCCGGGTGCGTATAGACCACACCCTCAATCTCATTGGGGTACTGGTTCAAATTGGGCAATTGGATAGCGATGCGCTGTCCGGGCACCAGGCCCGCCGAGCCCACAAGGTAGGCGGCAAAATCGCGGCTGAGGCGATCAATGTCAGCAAAGCTCAAAGTCTGGCCAATCGCGGTAAACGCCGGGCGTTCGGGGAATTTGCCGCAGGCTGCCTCGAACATCTCCACCAGGCTGGTATGGCCCTGGGGGTTCAACTCCTTGAGTACCGCCTGTTCATAGGGGAAAACCCTGACTTCCTGAGTGCTGCGGGGCATGGCGAAAAAACCTGTTATCGCTATCAACTTCGGGATGCAAACCCTAACACCCACATTTCCCCCGCCCCTGTCACCTGAGTGACAGCACACACAGCGTTTTTAAGGGTACATTGATAATCTGAGGGATTTAACTCCGCAATATTTAAGTTAATTATATTAAGAGAGAAACCATGACCTACTTAAAGACCCGCAAATCTATACTGGCTGCCGCAACCCTGGCCGCCTCTATCGCCATGCCTGCTGCCGCACAGAATGTGCTGGAAGAGGTGATCGTTACCGCTCAGAAGCGGGAGGAAGGCCTGCAGGACACGGCCATCGCCATTACCGCGATCGGCGCCGGAATGATGGACGAGCTGAATATCCGCAGCAGTTCCGATTACGAGGCCATCGTGCCCTCCCTGTCAGTCAGGGATAACCCCTCAAGACTATTCCTTCGCGGCGTCGGCCGGGTCACCAACAGCCTCGGTACCGAGCCGGGAGT
>JARFQU010000134.1 GCA_029287595.1 Halioglobus sp.
ATCCATACTGGCTGCTTCGGCTGCAGCCATCGCCTCACTCAGAGGCACAACACCGACCTGTTCACCTTCTGCTCCAACCAGGCGCACCGGGTCGGCTGTTATCTGGTCGTTAATAATCGCTTTTTTGCTGGCGCCTTTGCTGCTATCTCTCTTAATGCTGATTCTCCATCTTCTCCAATACAATACGGCCGCGACGTGCTACATCATCGGCGAGGTGCGCTGTAAACGCATCGAGATCCATTGATCCCAGGTCCTCACCACGACGTGCACGCACGGCCACAGTCTGTGATTCCACTTCTTTATCCCCTACCACGAGTAGGTAGGGAACCTTCTGAATCGTGTGCTCGCGGATTTTAAAGCCGATCTTTTCATTTCTCAAGTCCGAAACCACCCGAAAGCCCTTGTTTTTTAAGGAATCTTCCACTTTTAGGGCATATTCGGACTGTTTGTCGGTGATATTCAGCACAACCGCCTGTGTCGGCGCCAGCCAGGTAGGAAACACACCTTCATAATGCTCGATCAAAATTCCGATAAAACGCTCAAAGGAACCCAGGATGGCGCGGTGCAGCATTACCGGTACCTGGCGGGTGCCGTCCTCGGCCACATACTGGGCATCGAGCCTACCGGGCATGGAAAAATCCACCTGAATGGTACCCAGTTGCCAAACCCGGCCGATACAGTCCTTGAGGGAAAACTCGATCATGGGGCCATAGAATGCCCCCTCCCCCGGCAGTTCTTCCCAGGGCAGTCCCTGGGCATCCAGGGCTTCTGCCAGCGCCTTCTCGGCGCGATCCCAGTCGGAATCGGATCCTACCCGTTGCTCCGGGCGGGTAGAGAGGCGATAGATAACATCGCTGAAGCCGAAATCCTCGTAAACGCTGTGCAGGAAATCGATAAAGGACGACACCTCGGGCTGTATCTGCTGCTCGGTACAGAAAATATGGGCGTCATCCTGCACGAATCCGCGCACCCGCATAATGCCGTGCAGGGAGCCCGATGGCTCGTTGCGGTGGCAGGAGCCGAATTCCGCCAGGCGCAGTGGCAGGTCCCGGTAAGACTTCAGCCCCTGGTTGAACACCTGCACATGGCAGGGGCAGTTCATTGGCTTGACCGCAAATTCGCGCTCATCCGATTTGAGCATGAACATGTCATCGCCAAATTTATCGGCGTGACCCGATTTCTCCCACAGGGACAGGTCTACCAACTGCGGCGTTCTGATCTCCTGGTAGTCGTTCTCCACCTGTGCACGGCGCATGTACTGCTCGATGGTCTGGTAGATACTCCAGCCGGCCGGGTGCCAGAACACCATGCCAGGGGCTTCTTCCTGTGTGTGGAACAGGTCCAGCTTCTTACCAATCTTGCGGTGATCGCGCTTTTCCGCTTCCGCAATACGGTTCAGGTACTGCTTGAGCTGCTTCTTGTTGGCCCAGGCAGTACCATAAATGCGCTGCAGCATCTCGTTTTTCGAATCGCCCCGCCAATAAGCGCCCGCTACCTTGGTCAGTTTGAAGGCGCCCAGTTTACCGGTGCTGGGCACGTGGGGGCCGCGGCACAGGTCACCCCAGCTGCCCTGGGTGTACATGCTGATTTCCTCGCCCTCGGGCAAGTCCTCAATAATCTGCACCTTGTAGTTTTCGCCCATGTTGCGAAACAACTCGATGGCCTTCTCGCGCGAGGTGACCACGCGCTCCACCGGCAAGTCGGCGGCGACCAACTCTGCCATGCGCTGCTCGATCTTCTGCAGGTCTTCCGGGGTAAAGTTGTGGCCGGTGGCGAAGTCGTAGAAAAAACCGTCATCGATTACCGGGCCAATGGTGACCTGCACCCCGGGGAACAGTTCCTGGGTCGCCATGGCCAGCAGGTGAGCAGTGGAGTGGCGAATAATTTCCAGTCCGGCATCATCGCGATCCGTGATAATGGCCAGTGCGGCATCGCCCTCAATAGTGAAAGATGTATCCACCTCGCGACCATCCACCACGCCGCCCAGAGCAGCCTTGGCCAGGCCAGGGCCGATATCAGCAGCGATATCGTGAACCGAAACAGGGTTATCAAATGAGCGTTCACTGCCGTCAGGCAGGGTAATTACAGGCATGAGCTTTCCTTTTTTTCCAGTGGTGATCCCTACTAAAGACCACGTGTCAGGTTTCAAGCTATGGGGTCCAAGACCCGAAGAAACATTGAAATCTTTACCCGCGCAGTGACACTCACTGAGCGGGCGGCAATATTGCCTCAAATCCGGTGGCGGGTAAAGTGGCAGCGGCAATTATAAACGCTGGTACAAGGCCTGATTATTGCACCCGGTGCCTACCAGGAAAGACAGGCTAACGCTTGCCTTTAAGCCAGCCGCGAAACACATCCATCATGGAGTCATACTTGAAATCGGTAAACTCTCCGGCATCCATAAAAATGCCGTGTTTCCGGCATATCTCATACCAGATGTGTTCCTGCTTCCAGTGTGAACACTTCTCCATGGTGTCGCCACAGCGCGGGCAGTTGATATCACCCATACCATCGTATTTGCGCCCTTGCGCAGCGGTGCCGCTGTCGATGGTCTCGGAACCTTCACGGTGCTTCAGTTGCTGTGCCTCGTCGCCATCGAACCACAAGCCATGGCAGTGGGTACAGCGATCGATGGTGATATCTTCAAAGGTCACTTCTTCCATCCCGTGTTTGCACTTGGGACACTGCAGGCTGTGTAATTCGCGACTGAAATTCATGGTATCCCTACCTCAGTTTGCTGTACTGGCCCTGCGCCTGGCTTTTGCCCGGGCCTTCGTTTTTATTTTCGTTTTGGCTTTCGGCTTTGCCTTGGCCTTGGCCTTGGTCTTGGTTTTCGCTTTCACTTTAGCTTTAGCTTGCGTACTACCCGAGCGTTGCGCCAGCCATTCCGCCGACTCTGCCCATACCGCGTTTTGCGCCTTGCTGCCTATGATCACACCCATATGGCCACCGGGAGCGACGCGGAATTCCTTGTCCTTCGAGGCGACGATATCGACAATCTTCTCCGCCATCTCCGGCTGCACCAGGTTGTCGGTTGCACCGGCAAAGGCCAGCAGGTTGGTCTCAATGGTATCCAGCCGCGCAACCTGGTCACCGAATTTCACGCGCCCCTTGGCCAGTTGGTTGTCCGTTACCACAGACGCGGTCATATCCTTGAGCACACCGCCAGGGTACATCAGCATGTTATTCAGGTAATCCGAGGTTGTAGAATAGGACTCCACAAACTCCCTGTCCCACAGCCCGGTCACCAGGTCCCAATAGGTGGTAACGCTGCTGACCGGGTCCGTCATCTTGAACACCAGGGTGGTCATCCAGGGCGGTAGCGAGAGGCGGGCGGGGTCCAAGGTGTTGAGACGGAAGCTGGAATAATTACTGACCAGGGCTGCGGGGCCATTCAATGCCTGGGCCACGCCGGAAAGTCCCGCCACCAGACCGGTGCCGCCTTCGATATCGATCGGGCTGGCCACGGTAACCAGATTGCGAATATGCTTATCTCGCAACTGCCCCTGGTATAGCAGGCACAGCAGTCCACCCATACACCAACCCATCAGCGACAGGTCCTCGCTGCCGGAGTGGCGGCGAATCCGTTCCAGTGCCTCACCCATCATATCGTGAGAGTAATCCTTGAGGCCCAGGTGCGCGTGCTCTTTCTTGGGCTTACCCCAGTCGATAAGGTAAACCTTGAAACCCCTGGCTACCAGGTAGCGCACCAGGCTGCGGTGCGGCAACAAGTCAAAGGTCTCGGTCGTCACCCCCAATGGCGGCACCAGCACCAGTGGCACCGCGTGCTGATTGCGCTGTATGCGCATACGACTGCCATCGGTCAGCTCAATCTCGTCGTCTTCGGGGAGATCGTAATAGCGCACCGACATCAGGTCGCCGTCGAGCACCAACTCAAACCAGGTACGGCCGGACTGGATCAGTGTGTCACGTTTGAACAGCCAATCCACACTGTTGGCAGCGGTGGCCGACAGGCGCTGGTTGAGTGCCAGACCCTGGTGCACCAATCTCTTAGTCAGTTGGTTCATCGGGCGCCCTCCCCTTGTTCTACCAGTTCTTCAAGGTCTTCAAGGGCCTTGCCCAGGTATACCGCCATGCGCTGCAGGTGCGGCAGGGTGTCCCGGGCGCCGGTAAAGCCGATATTCAGGGTCCCGGCATAACTGACGCAATCAATACTCAAAGCGCTGAACTGCATCAGTTGCCCCATGGGGTAAATTGCCTCCAGGCGCGCGCCATTAAAATACTGCGCCTTGTCCGGCCCCGGGGTATTGGATATGCCCAGATTGAACAGCGGCGGCACCAGTCGACCCACCATGGGTAACTGGCTGGTATAGACCGGGGCTGCGCGCATCAGGACATAGGAGGTCACCGCTTCTTCTGGCAGCGAAGCGCGATCTTCGCGCACCTGCTGCATGGACGTTTTTATCGCGTCCAGCCGCCCCCGCGGTGACGCGATATCAGTGCCCAGCGAAACCCGCAACCCCGCGATGGCATTACCGGGCAAGCGCTCGCTGCGCTCCTGCAGGGACACGGGCAAGGCTGCCACCAGGGATTGTTCTGGCAGCGCGTTATACTCCTTGAAAAAGCGCCGCAGAGAGCTACCACAAAGGTAGGCGAGTATCTCATTGACGGTACTGTCGGTTGCCTCTGCCAGCGCCTCGATACGAGACTGCTCAATCTGCTGCGTGGCAAAGCGGCGCTGGGCATTGATACGACGATTGAGGGTGGAGCGCGGCGTTCCCGCGGGCAACAGGAAACTGCCCTGCCGTCCACGCAGCTTTATATTGCGGCGCATACCGGAGGCGACCCGGCCAAAGGATTCCGCCAGTTCTCCAAGCTCGGGGAATCCCGGAGAGGCTTCCTCCTCACTATCTGGGCTGTGCGGTGGCCGTGCCCAAAGCGGTGGCATATTGCGCTGCCGCGAATCACCAGCCAGCATGGCTAACACCATGGGAATAGCATTTACATTGTCTATCAGGGCGTGATGCACTTTCACATAGAAAGCAAAACGGTCGCCATCAAGGCCTTCAATCAGGTGGAATTCCCACAGGGGACGGCTGCGATCCAGGGGATGACTGTGCAATCGCGACACCATAACTCCCAGCTCCCGCTCCCCTCCCGGCGCGGGCAGTGCCGAGTGCCTGAAGTGGTACTCCAGGTCAAACTCAGACTCCTCTTCCATGCGCGTACCCAGCGTTCCCAGGCTGCGCGACACACTATGGGCCCAGGGTTCCGCGGGATGCTGCACCTCGCGCATGCTCTCGGCCCACTTATTGAGGTAATCAGCCGGGGCATTGCGCGGCTTGCTGAAAATCGCCAGCACCCCTACGTGCATAGGCGTATCCGCCGATTCCATGGTCAGCCATATCGCGTCCAGCGGCTTCATTCGCATACTTGTCATGATTTACACTTTCCCGTTTTTCAGGCCGCGCAGTATAACAGGCGGGCAAATGTATTTCCGCGCCTGTTACATCTGCCCCTCTATAGGCAGCAGGCCAAAAAACCAGGACTCCGCGCGCAGGTAAAAAGAAGCCGGCGGGGTATGGCGCTGCTTACCTTCCGGGCCTATCCATACCAACTCATCGCGCTGGTCCAACTCCACTTTCCAGGCATTGGCCGGCAACAGGTCGGTTGCCAGCAACTGGCGCAGCCTGGCATTGAGTGGCGGGCTGTCTATCAGCAGGCCAATTTCCGTATTCAGGCGCAGTGAGCGAGGATCCAGGTTGGCGCTGCCCACAAACAGGCAACATTCGTCAAACAGGGCGCCTTTCTCATGCAAGCCAAGCCGCGCATTCATCACCGCGGGGTCCAGGTACAAATGGCGACTACTGGCATCGGGCCGCAGCTCATAGATCTCGGCGCCGGCTTTGAGTAGCGAGGGACGATGTGCAGCATAAGCCGCATGGGCACTGACATGGTTGTTCGCACCCAGGGAATTGGTAAATATACGCACCCGCACGCCCCGCGCAGTAGCGCGCTCGATCGCATCCGTCAGCGGCTCGGTGGGAATGAAATACGCCGACACCAGTATCATGTCACGCTCTACCTCATCCATGCGCGCCACCAGTTCCCTGGCGAGTTGCACCGGCGCATCCAGATCGGGACTGTTGTCCGGCGGCGCATCTACCAGCAGTTGAATCTGCGCCGGCAGCCCCTGGGAAACAAGGGCCGCCCAGTCCGCCGCTGTCGCGTCGCTCAGGAAAATATGTTCAGTAGCATGGGTCTGCAACCAGGCGTCAATGGCCGCAAAATCCCATTGACCCCCGGTACTTTGCAGGTCCTCTACCGGCAGGCTCCAGGGATCATTCCAGTAAAGATCAAACACCTCGCTTAGCTCGCTAACAAAAGGGCCGGTTAGCAGTAGCTCAAAATCACGGAAGTTGTGCTCAGTCTCGTAGCCATAGTATTCGTCCGCCAGGTTGCGACCGCCCATGATGGCGATACGCCCATCGACAACCATCAGCTTGTTGTGCATGCGATGATTGATACGGGCAAAATCGTTCAAGTTTTCCAGCTCCCGCAATGCCAGGCCACCCCCGCGCTGTGCCGCCGGGTTGTAAATGCGGTAACTGATATTGGTGTGTTGCGACAGCGCCTGCAGCGCCTCATCGGCGTGCACCAGGAAACTGTCGTCGAGCAGCACACGCACCCGCACACCGCGCTCTGCCGCTGCCACCACTTCGCGTACCAGGGCCAGCCCGACGCCATCAGCTTTCCAGATAAATGTCTGCAGGTCGATGCTGCGCGTGGCGTCACGCAAAGCGCGCACACGCCAGTGCAATCCCGGCGCGCCGCGGTTCAATGGCACCATGCGATTTTCATGCGTCAGGCCCTCCAGCCCCGGCCAACTTGCCACTGGCGCCGCAGACAGCGCCACCTCCGCCGGGCGCTCACGCTGCGGGTCAATGCTGGCACAGGCGGCTAACAACAGGCTTAGCACTGATGCCAGAATGATATGTAAATAGCGCGGCATGGATCTACTCTACTGGGTACAGCGCAATTATAGCGGGTAATCCAACGGCCAGGCCGCGTTTACAGCGAAAATACCTGGCGCGGCATGGGGACAGGTGCAGGCCGCGCTGCCAACAAGGGCGATGGCAAAGCCGACACGGTGTAGCGCAGGGAGCCCGCACTGAGCAGGGCGTCGAAAGGATAGCAGGTCACCAGCAACAGCGATTCGCCACTGTCATCCACCTGCAGCTGCTGTTGCGTGGCATCCACCACATTTGCAGCCGCTACCTGATAGTGGCGAACCCCACCCCGGGGCAACTGCAGCTGCAACGGGTCCCCCGGGCGCAACTTGCGCAGAAACGCAAAATGGGTATCGCGGTGTCCGGCAATGACTGCCCGCCCCTGGCTGCCAGGCTGCGCAGAAGCGCTTGCGTGGCCGGGTCCGAAGGCCAGGGCATTACCGCTATCGCCTGCCAGTACCAGCAGGTCCACCGCCTGCAAGGGGGCACGCAGGCGCGCTACTGGCCAGGTATCCGCCCAGGGCCAGGGCTTCTGTGGCCCGCCTCCCCGGGACAGGGTGCGCTGCCATGCGTGCTCCAGCAGCACCGGGGCCAACCAGGCTTTGGCGTGAATCAGGGCGGCGCCCGCCGCCTGCTGCAAACACAGCAACAACAATAGCAGCGCCAGCAAGCCCCGCCATTGATCAAGCCCGGGCAAGCGGCACATGATCCACCTCCGGTCGACGCAGTACGCACAGCATCATCGCCAGAAATAGCGCCAGCACAGCGAACCAGGCCTTCGCCGGTGCGGTGGTCGCGGTGCGCGGGTAGGCATAAACCTGGGGGCTTTGGCCCCGGGGACGGGTATTGGCCACCGGCTTACTGGACAAACCTTCACCGGCCGGGCGAGAGACCAGCTCTTCAATCGCAATAAAACTGGTATAAGGGCTGAGCAACTGATGCTGCAGTGCCACCCCCAGCACATCCTGTCGCACCGCGGCTTCCTCTCTACCCGTGACTTTCTGGTCCAGCAGCCCGGCGATCTTGGCCCGCGCCCAGAGACTGGCAACCCCGCGGTGCGTCGCGCCGCTTACCGGGTCGGCCCCGGTGGACAACTGCAGTGCCTGCCTCCAGGGCTGGCCATTGATTTCGGCGGAGACATAAATATCCCCGGCCGGGGGCTGGACGCCGAAGTTGACCGCTACCGATACTGGCTCCCCCGCGTAGAGATCGGGAATACGCTGGGGCCAGGCCTCCACGGCTGAGGGCCAGCGCACCTTGAAATCGATGGCCACCGGACGCGACAGGCGATCAAACAAGTCGCCCATTTTTGCGCCTACCTCGTCCAGGTTGCCGATATGAGTATGCGTGCCGCGCCCGTACTGGGCGGCCTTGCGCATAAACCAGCTGTTGGGTGCCGAGCCGATACCAACAGTGAACAGGCGGTTGTCGCCCAGCCTGGCGCTGATTTCTTCAAACAGGGCCAGCTCGTTGCCCACCGCACCGTCGGTGATAAAGATGATCTGGCGCAGTAAGGCCTGTTCGGCATGCATATCGCTCTCTTTGGGTGATTGCAGGGCGGCGCCCAGCGCGGGCAACATCTCGGTACCCCCGGAGGCCCGCAGCAGGCGCACAAATTCCTGAGCCTGCTGTACATGGTGCCGCGTTGCCGGCATGGGCCTGCGATACAGGGCGCGGTGTTGTGAGTTGAATTCAATGATATTGAAATAGTCCTGTGGCCGCAGTTGCTGCAACGCCTGGGACACGCTGGCCCTGGCCTGCTGGATAGATACCCCCCCCATCGAGCCGGAAGTGTCCACCACAAACACCACTTCGCGCGCCATTGCGGCAGCGTGTCGGGCGCTCACCGGAGGCACGACCAGCAGCAGGCCAAAATATTCCTCGCCAACCCGCTCGGTAAACAATGCGGCGGCTGGTGTCGCGCCGGTGACCGGTTGCCAGTTGAGCACAAAGTCCCTGTCCATCTCGCTAAGCCCATTGGCCAAACGGACACTGTAAACACCGGCACTGCGCGCCAGGGCGATCTCATGATAAGGCGACTCTACCTGCGCCAGGGGCATACCCATATCCAGGGCCGCGGTAATCTCAACGGGGTTCAAGGGCTGGCGGTCGGAACCGATAGCGGCGTGTTGTACAGGGGAAATCGCGTCAGCGTCGGGGACTTCGCTGGTGGGCCGGGCCCAGCCCAGGTAGGGATTAAGCGCCAGTGGTACTTCCTCCTCCAGCGCTCCATGTGCTGCGAGGCTGGCCCCGGGCATATAGCGCGGCGTGAGGGTCATGGGAAAACGCAGCGAGAACGTATCCGCGAGAAAGCTCACCTGCTGTACGTATTCCAGGTACACGGTAATTTCCTCTTTGGGACCAATATTAGCCACGCGGTTGGTAAACAGGTTGGGGCGCTGCTGCTCCACCAGGCTGGCTTTTTTACCGGCTTTTTTTGCCTGCTGGTAAAGCGCTTTTGCCTCGGCCTTCTCCCTGACTTTGCCAATGATGCGACGCTCGCCAATCATCATCTCCAACTTGCGCACCGCGGCGTTGTCCGGTAGCGGAAATCCGTATACGCCCTCCATCCAGCGTTCCGAGTCATTGCGAAAGGTCTGTTGCAGTGACACCGTGGCGATCATGCCACTGATATCAAAGTGAACTTTGCTGGACTGGATAAACGCCGGGATATATGCCCCGGTTGCGGCGTCGCGCAGCAGCATATGGCTACTCTGCAAACCGTTCAGGTCAGGCGGAGACTCGCTGGAGTCCGTCATCGCCCGAGTCGGTGCAGCTGACAGCAGCCACAGCAATAACAGCAGCATGCCCCCCAGGATAATCGCGGGCAGGCAGCGAAAAGCCAGCCACAACGGCAGGCCGCTATGACGCGCAACATCCCGCGCCAGGTAGTGGTTCAATCGGTGGTGGTACAACATAAGCGCTCTCCAGGTAATGAAGGTTCATTACAGGGGATGCGTGTGGCCAAAAAGCGCGCCAATGGTGGCAAAGTGCTGGGCAATTATGGCGAATAGTGGCAGACGCTTGTGCTTGCCTGCGGTATTTGGAACTATGGAGACATAGACGACCAGACGGGCAACAGGAGACCATGCCGCATCACATCGCCATTATCGAGGACGAGGCCGCCATAGCGGCCAACTATCGCGATACGCTGCAGCGCCAGGGTTTTCGGGTGTCACTGTGCAGCGATAGAGAAAGCGCCAACGCCGCTTTTTCACGCGCGTTACCCGACCTGGCAATTATTGATGTGGGATTGGGAGAGGATATAGAAGGCGGATTCGAATTGTGCCGGGAATGGCGCAGCCGCTGCCCGGAGCTGCCTATCGTGTTCCTCACCGCGAGGGATTCGGAGCTGGATATCATTTCCGGGCTGCGCCTGGGCGCCGACGATTACCTGACCAAGGATATCAGCCAGGCGCAGTTACTGGCGCGTATTGTCGCGCTGTTCCGGCGGGTGCAGGCGCTGCGCAGCCCGGAGCGAGAGGAGCACCTGATTGACTGCGGCGATCTCACACTCAACCTGGAACGCATGACGGGCAGCTGGCAGGAACAGCAGGTGGATTTAACCGTCACCGAGTTCTGGGTAGTGCATGCGCTGGCCCGCTACCCCGGTCATGTAAAAACTCGCCAGCAACTGATGGATTCGGCCAATGTGGTGTTGGATGACAGCAGCGTTACCTCGCACATCAAGCGCATCCGCCGCAAGTTCCAGGTCATCGACCCCGGCTTCGGCGCCATTGAGACCGCCTACGGTGTCGGCTATCGCTGGAAAGGCTGAGCTGTGAGCCTGCGCAGGCAACTGCTACTGGTAAGCCTGTTGCTGCTATCGCTGCCCTGGGCGGGATGCCAGTTCATCCGCGAAATGGAAGGCGCCCTGCGCCAGGGTCAGGAACAGGCCCTGCTGGCCACCGCCACGGCCGTTGCCGCCACGCTGGGAACCCAGCCGGGGCTCATCTACCCGCATAAAGACAGACTGGATGGCCTGGACGACAGCGGCCTGGAACTGTATGCCAGCCCCCTGGACCAGCCACTGATACTCGACGGCTATGGGGACGGCTGGGAAGATATCAGCGGCGGCAGTTTTCACAGTGACCCGGACGCCGCGCCCCTGTCGGTGGATTACCGGGCGGTCACCCGGGGTGACTACCTGTACCTGTTGCTCAAAATTGACGACCCAATCGTGATCTATCACAACCCCGGGCTATCGCCGGAGCCCAATGGGGACCGCCTGGTGCTGCGCACGTGGCAGGATAACAGCCGCCAGGATTACGTTATCGCCACCGCCGCACCTGGCAAGGTACGTGCCCGAGCTGCCAGCCGCCGCCAACGCGGTGCCGACGCCGGGCGGATTCGCGGCTATTGGCAGGACGCCGTAGGTGGCTATACCCTGGAACTGGAAATACCGCTGTCTTACACCGGCGGGAGACTGGGCTTTTACCTGGTAAACACCAGCGGTAAAGCCGGCCGCACGGTAGAGACCCTGGGCAATGTCAATGCCCTGGAGACCAGTGCACCGCCGTGGCTGATTTACAGCCCCGGCGCGCTGCGACAGACCCTGGCTCCCCTGCGCCAGACCAGCGGCCAGGTACAGATAGTGGACAAATCACATTGGCTGCTGGCGGATATCCCGGCGGGCGGGGCTGGCCAGAGCACGGCGCAGGAGACCTTCTGGCTGCTGCGGGTTATTTATCGCAGCATCCTGTCCCGGGACCCTTTGCCGGCACTGCCAAATCCACCCACCCTGGGCAAACTTCAGGGCGGCGAACTTGCCAGCGCGCTGGCGGGAACGGCGGAAACCTTGCGCTACCGCGATCCGAATTATGCGACCCGCACCAGCCTTGCCACGGCGGTGCCTATAACGCATGACGGGGCAGTGATCGGCGCGGTGCGCATACTGCAAAGCGGCGAGGAGTACCTGTCACTCACCGACCAGGCATTCAGCAAACTACTGGGCTACAGCCTGCTGGCGCTGGGGATGGGGGTATTGGGCATGCTGGGCTACGCCACCCTGCTGTCATGGAGAATCGGCAAATTGAGCCGCGCGGCCAGCCAGGCGGTTCGTGAGGACGGTGTAGTCCTGGACGATTTCCCGCGCAGCCGCGCCGCCGACGAGCTCGGCGAACTGTCCCGGCGTTACGCCGACCTGTTGGACCGGTTGCGCGAATATAACGACTACCTGCGCAGTCTCAGTCGCAAACTCGCCCATGAATTGCGCACGCCGGTGGCGGTGATTCAGACTTCGCTGGAAAACCTGGAACAGTCCGGTGATCCACAGCACAGAGCCGGCGTGTATATAGATCGCGCGAAGGACGGGCTACAGCGCCTCAACCGCATCCTCACAGCCATGAGCGAGGCAAACCGACTGGAAGAGAGCATTCGCAATAATCACGCGGCGCCGCTGGACCTGGTACCACTACTGCGGGAAGTTTTCCTCGCCTACCAGGCCATGTATCGCGACCACCGCCTCGAGCTGAGCATGGTGGCACCAAGCGCCATAGTGTCGGGCGTGGGCGACCTGATTGTACAGGCACTGGATAAACTGCTGGATAACGCCGTCTCGTTTTGCCCTGCAGGTGGTCGCATCGAGCTGCAGCTAAGGACTGCAGCAGACGGCTGGGAGATCAGTGTCGCCAATGAGGGGCCGACGCTGCCCCCGGAGATGCAAAACCGCCTGTTCGAACCCATGGTGTCGGTGCGCGAGCAGGTGTCGGAGCAGGTGCACCTTGGCCTGGGCCTGCATGTGGTGCGGCTGATCAGCGAATTTCACGGCGGGACACTCACCGCTGGCAACCTGTCTGCAGGCAATGGCGTACGCATAGCAATGACGCTACCGGCTGTGCACACGCAAGACTGATACAGCCATAGCGGGGTATGGACTCAACTGACAAAGGCCATGTGCTTGATCTCGGCGAGTTGGTCGCGCAAGGCGGCCGCCTGCTCGAACTCCAGGTTACGGGCATGTTCCTGCATCTGTGATTCAAGTTGTTTCAGTTTGCGCGCCAGAGCGGCCGGAGACAGTCGGGCCATCTCCGTGGCGTAAGACAGGGACGGTTCCGCCACTTTGCGCCCTTTGCCCTTACCCCGTGTGGGCATGCGCCGGGAACCTTCCATGATGTCCTGAACCGATTTCTGCACGCCCTGGGGCGTGATGTTATGTTCCTTGTTATAGGCAACCTGCTTTTCACGGCGGCGCGCCGTTTCCGCCATGGCCCGCTCCATGGAACCGGTAATCCGGTCCGCGTAGAGAATGGCGCGACCGTTCAGGTTCCGGGCTGCCCTGCCTATGGTCTGGATCAGCGAACGATCCGAGCGCAGGAAGCCTTCCTTATCGGCGTCCAGTATCGCCACCAGGGATACCTCGGGCATATCCAGGCCCTCGCGCAGCAGGTTGATGCCGACCAGCACATCAAACTCACCCAGGCGCAGGTCGCGGATAATCTCCACCCGCTCCACTGTGTCGATATCGGAGTGCAGGTAGCGTACGCGCACCTGGTGTTCGGCCAGGTACTCCGTCAGGTCTTCCGCCATACGCTTGGTCAGGGTGGTCACCAGCACCCGCTCGCCACGCCCTACCACCTCCTGGATCTGCAGCATTAAATCGTCTACCTGGGTAGTGGCGGGACGCACTTCCAGCTCCGGGTCTATCAGGCCGGTGGGGCGCACCACCTGCTCAACCACCCGGCCGGAATGTTCCGCCTCGTATTTTCCGGGAGTCGCCGAAACGAACACCGCCTGGGGCACCAGGCGCTCCCACTCCTCGAAGCGCAGGGGGCGATTATCCAGCGCCGAGGGCAAGCGAAAGCCGTATTCCACCAGGGTTTCCTTGCGCGAGCGATCGCCCTTGTACATAGCGCCTATCTGCGGAATCGTGGCGTGGGACTCATCGACGATCACCAGGGCGTTGTCCGGCAAGTATTCAAACAGCGTAGGGGGCGGCTCCCCGGGAGCGCGACCGGACAAGTAGCGGGAGTAGTTCTCGATACCGGTGCAATAACCCAATTCGCGGATCATCTCCATGTCGTATTGGGTGCGCTGCTCCAGGCGCTGGGCTTCTACCAGTTTTTCGTTCTCCTTGAGCTGCTTCAGACGAACCTCCAGTTCGCTTTCTATATGTTCCACGGCACCCAGCAGCACATCGCGTGAGGTGACATAGTGACTCTTGGGGAAAATCGTTACCCGCGGCACTTTGCTTTCCACTGCCCCGGTAAGAGGGTCAAACCAGTACAGGTTGTCTATCTCCTCATCGAACAACTCCACGCGCACCGCCTCGCGCTCGGAGTCCGCAGGAAAGATATCAATCACATCGCCGCGCACCCGATAGGTACCGCGCTGGAAATCCACGTCATTGCGGGTGTATTGCAGTTCCGCGAGCTGGCGCAGGATATGGCGTTGATCGATAAACTCGCCCCTGGACAGGTGTATCACCATCTTGAAATAGGACTGGGGGTCACCCAGGCCGTAAATAGCCGATACGGTGGCCACTACCAGGCAGTCCTCCCGCTCCAACAGGGCCTTGGTTGCCGAGAGGCGCATCTGCTCGATATGTTCGTTAACCGAAGAGTCTTTTTCTATGAAGGTGTCCGAGGACGGCACATAGGCTTCCGGCTGGTAGTAGTCGTAATAGGAGACAAAGTACTCCACTGCGTTATTGGGAAAGAACTCCTTGAACTCGCCATACAACTGCGCGGCGAGGGTCTTGTTATGGGCCATAACGATGGTAGGACGCTGCAGTTGCTCCACCACATGAGCCATGGTGAAGGTCTTTCCGGAGCCGGTCACCCCCAGCAAGGTCTGGGATGCCAGTCCCGCCTGAATACCCTCCACCAGCTGCCTGATGGCCTGTGGCTGGTCGCCAGCTGGCTGGAATGAGGATTCTACCTTGAACGGTCTGGACACGGTTTTACACACCTGGACTGGAAAAAATAGCCCTTTATTATCATCTACATAGGTCGCAATTGCAGCCGCTTTTATGCCGCTGCCCAGATTCTGTGAAATCGCAGAATTAGCGGTTGACCACACCCACTTCCATCATTAATATACGCGACCTCTGGTTAGCGCCATTCCGCCTTAGCTCAGTTGGTAGAGCAAATGACTGTTAATCATTGGGTCGCTGGTTCGAGCCCAGCAGGCGGAGCCATATTAAGCAGTAATATCAGGGGGTTGCAGCGATGCAGCCCTTTTTTATTGCCCGCTATTTATACTGGTGTAAACGCCGGTGTAAACTCGCCACCAATCTAATTCCCACCCAAAAACGATTAAAATTTATTTCTTCAAAATAGCCAGAATTCTGCGTTATCCCTGCACATGGAATCCGCCCCGACAAAGAACGCTCTAGCCCTTTGAAGTGCCTTGTCGCTGTCGGGGGCTTAGGTGCCGGGTTGATGTCCGCCTAGAAGCAGCCGCAATGAGCTACACTCTGCTAACTAGTTTCAATTAGAGAAGCGAGGGAGTTTTATGGACATGTCATATCGTCAGTTTCTAATTGGCATTGCCACGGTAGTACTAAGTGTGGCCGTCTTTGCCGAAGAAATTACTCCAGAAGGTGCGTTGGAACTTATGGAAGAGTGCCAGAAGCAGCGTGAGGAAAATATTGCTCCGCTTCGAGACCAGGCCATTGAAGACTGTGTAGCCAGTAAGGGCAGAGATCGGGAGTACTGCGTGAGTTTTAACTGGAGTTTCGGAAATGCGAGGC
>JARFQU010000185.1 GCA_029287595.1 Halioglobus sp.
GGAAAATACCATGGTTGGTGGGACCGATAACTTCCAGCCCCTCTGCGAGGATGGCTTCGCGAGCCCGCTCCAGGGACGCGATATCTTCGACCTCGAAGGCAATGTGCTGGACCCAGTCCGGGGTGTTCGGGTCTGCACCCATCTCCGGCGAATTGGGTAATTCGAAAAAGGCCAGCACGTTGCCCATCCCGGCATCGAGAAACACATGCATGTAGGGATCAGGCGCCTTGGTAGAAGGTACCTGGTCCTCGGCAATAGCGAGCACAAAGTCCATGCCCATGACCCGCTGGTAAAATGCCACGGTTTCCGCCGCATCCCGGCAGCGATAGGCCACGTGATGTATACGTTTCAGGTTCATGTTGAGCTCCTTAAGCCGCCGACTCGTTGCCCTGTATCGCACCCCGTCGCAGTTGGTCGCGTTCCATGGATTCGAACAGCGCCTGGAAGTTGCCCTCGCCGAAGCCATCATCTTCCTTGCGCTGGATAAACTCGAAAAAGATCGGGCCAATCAATGTTTCCGAGAATATTTGCAGCAGCAGGCGCGGTTGCTCACCCTCCGTGGTGCCGTCCAGCAGGATACCGCGGGATTGTAAGTCTTCCACGGGTTCCCCATGACCGGGCAGTCGCTCCTCCAGCATATCGTAGTAGGTTTGCGGTGGCGCACTCATGAAGGGTATGCCCCGAGCCTTGAGTTTGTCCCAGCAGGCGGGCAGGTCGTCGCAGGCAAAGGCGATATGCTGGATACCCTCGCCATTGTAAGCCATCAGGTACTCCTCAATCTGTCCCTCGCCGCCGGCTTCCTCGTTGAGCGGAATACGTATCTTGCCGTCGGGAGCGGTCATTGCGCGGGAACGCAGGCCGGTGTATTCGCCCTTTATATCGAAGTAGCGAATCTCCCTGAAGTTGAACAGTTTTTCGTAGTACTTGGCCCAATAGTCCATGCGCCCACGGTACACGTTGTGGGTGAGGTGGTCGATCAACTCGAAGCCGCAGCCCTCGGGATGGCGATCCACGCCCTCAAGGTATTCAAAGTCGATATCGTAAATGGCGGCGCCATCCTCGTAACGATCTATGAGGTACAAAATAGCGCCGCCGATGCCACGTATGGCGGGCAGCTTCAGTTCCATGGGCCCGGTGGGAATGTCGATGGGCTGTGCCCCGAGATCCAGCGCGCGATGGTAGGCGGCGGTAGCATCCTTCACCCGGAAGGCCATGCCGCAGGCGGAAGGGCCATGCTCTTCTGCGTAGTAGGCAGCAGGTGAACCGGGCTCGTAATTAATAATGAAATTGATTTTTCCCTGGCGCCACAGGTGCACGTCCTTTGACCGGTGGCTGGCCACATGGGTAAAGCCCATCATCTCAAATACCGGTTCGATGATGCCGCGTTCGGCGGCCGCGTATTCCACGAATTCGAATCCGTCCAGCTGCATTGGGTTGTCGAAGATATCGGTCATGTTGTCTCTCCCGGTGATGGCCGCGCCCGGCGGCTGCTAGTGCATACAGGAAATTATAGAGGTGCCGGAGGAGTGTTATTCTTCTAAATACAGCGAAATTGTGTTAATTATAGGTGGAATTGACCTATATAACTTAATTATTAGGTGGAATATGTCTATGGAGATGGATCGAGCGGAGAGAGACATCCTGCGGATACTGCAAAGCGAAGGGCGTATCTCCAATGTGGAGCTGGCGGAGCGGGTAGGCCTGTCTGAATCTCCCTGCTTCCGGCGGGTGAAGCGTTTGGAGGAGAGCGGGGTCATCAGGCGCTACAGCGCGGAACTGGCCCAGCGCAAGCTGGGGCTGCAGGTTACCGCGTATGTGCAGGTTTCACTGGACAAACAGGAGGACAGGAAGCAGCGGGATTTTCTCGCCCGGGTGGAGGCGGAGGAACACATTGTCGAGTGCCATGCGATGAGTGGTTCACACGATTACCTGCTCAAGGTGGTGGCCAGGAGTATGGATCATTTTTCCGAGCTGTCGATGGAGCGCATTTTGAAGTATCCGGGAGTCAAGAATATCGAATCGAACTTCAGCCTGAAGGCGGTAAAGGACAGCAATACGCTGCCGGTAAGGTAACGGGAAAATGTATGACTGTTCTCTCCCAGCTGTGCCCAGCGCGTGTCTTCCTGGCGCCCCATCGCGGTGGCCTACCTGTCAGTCCAGGGTGCCAAACATCCTGTCATACAGCAGGGTTATGGTGGCGTAGTTGCCTTTATGCATATTCTCATGGTGCACCTTGTGTTTGCGGGTAATCCAGGTCAGCGTCTTGAAAGGGAAGTAGTCCAGTTCCACAAAGCAGTGGTTGATGATATTGAGTTGGGTGAAGATCACAAAGGTCAACATGACCGTAACAACATGATAGGGACCCAGTAGCAGCGACAGCACCGCGATGGAACCCATATACAGCGACAAGCCCACCAGGGTCTCGAGCGGGTGTACATAGTGTGCGTCCAGGTAAGTGGGATTGCGCGCCTGGTGATGTACGGCATGCACCTGGCGCATCTTACCTTTGCCGTGAAACCAGAAGCGATGGGTCAGGTAGTAGAAAAAATCGTAAAACATCAGAATGATTACGATATCCAGCAACACCCGCCACAGGGGTTGCGGCTCCAGGGTGACGAAGAAGGGCAACATCAGGGTGAAGAATACCAGGTTCGTCCACAGGCCGACCTTCTGGTTCGCTTTGACTATCGGCGGGTATTTGGGCGTATTCCATTTCGGTTTGTCCCGCGTTTTATTGATGTCGCGCATGTTCTTCAGTGGCTTTAACTTGAACGCCAGGAATTTGAGCGTTTTGGTGAGCACAACGATGCCGGCAAAGGCCGCCAGGGCCGCAGGGAAGTTGTAGTGCTGCAGCAAGACGCTCAGCCAGCCGTTGTCCATCTCGGTTACCTCTTTATTCGGGCTGTGGACTCCACGCTGTGGGCCGGTGACTGGTGAAAGTTTCTCTCACCGGCTGGATGCCTTCCAGGGGACAGGCCACACCATGGAGTCGTGGACATGTTTTCTGCTATCCAACGCCCACTATGCTACCGTTACTCAGTTGGGAGAGCCACAGATATTGTAATACTCAAAACCGACTGCGCTGGTTTGTATTCACCCCAGGCGGTGTTCATCCCCGGCGGTTGGGCGCACTTGCTGACCAGCTGGCCCACAAATGGGGGATTTTTGAACCAGGCAGAGAGCATCTGGTGGCAATTTACCATGTGCGGAATATTCGGCTACACTAGAACATGCTGCTGCATAGGCGGAGCATGATCAACAACTAAAACAGTTTGGAGAGAGTAATAATGGCCAGAGAGAAAGCAAAGCCAAAAGGCAAGTCGGCTCGCAAAGTTGCGGCAAAGAAAAAAACAACTGCTAAAAAAATTGCCGGTGTGGACCTGGGTAAGTACCTGGACGATATCAAGATTGGTAACTACTCGCTGGAGAGCGTACTTGAAGGTAGCAGCAGGAACATGAATGCGGTAGCGGATGCGAATCGGGCGATCATTGATGGCTACACTGATATCGCCAAGCGTCAGTACGACATGCTCAAGGATTTGCTGGACGAATTAAGGAAAGTTGCGGGCGATCGAGATGATGTCGTGCGCCAGCTGAAAAAGGTGGTCGAGCAGGCGAGAAAAGATGTTCAAGCTCTGCAGAAAATGGCCAGTAAGACGAATTCACAGGCACAGCGCATAGTCAAAAAACGTACCGATGCCAATGTGAAGGCATGGAAGAAATTAATCGCTAACGCCAGGAAATCTCTCAGCAAGAAAAGCCCGGCGAAAAAGAAGGCCGCCACCAAGAAGAAAGCGGCAGCGAAAAAGAAGGTAGCTGCCAAGAAAAAAGCTGCTCCCAAGAAAAAGGCGGCCCCCAAGAAAAAGGCGGTTGCCAAGAAGAAAGCGGCACCGAAAAAGAAAGCGGCTCCCCGGAAGAAGGCCGCTGCCAAGAAGTGACCTTCGGCGCGTAATACAGGCAACTACCAAGCTGTAGATCCCTGGCAAAGGATACCCGTATCCGGTGCCAGGGACAGGTTTGCGTGGCCGGATGGTACATGATCCCGGATTGCGAAGCGTTTTTGTAACGCCTGGCCACTGCCAGACATAGAGGCGTATATTCTGTCCCCGGCGAATCGAGAATAGCGAATATGGATTTTACAGGTAAAGTCGTACTGATCACCGGTGGCAGCCGGGGGCTGGGCAGGGCAATGTCCCATGGATTTGCCCGGGCCGGTGCCAGGGTTATCGTGGCCAGCCGCAAAATCGAGGCCTGTGAAGCGGTGGTGGCCGATATCCGTAACGCAGGCGGTGAGGCCGTAGCCTTAGCGGCCCATACCGGCGACACCGACAGCCTGGACGTTCTGGTGCAGGCCAGCTATGACGCCTATGGTCGGGTGGACGTGTTGATCAATAATGCCGGTATCAATGTTGCCATGGGGGCGCTTACGGATTTGTCGGTGCAGCAATACGACAAGATGTATCAGGTCAATCAGCGGGGCCCCTGGTACCTGGCCTCGCGGTTGGCCCCTGGAATGGCCGAGCATGGCGGTGGTTGCGTCATAAACCTCCTGTCTGTGGCAGGCCTTAAACCACCGGCCTATATGGGCTTTTATGCGGCGACCAAGGCTGCCCTGGAAGCGATGACCCGGGTGATGGCCCAGGAATGGGCGCCGCTGGGTATCCGGGTTAATGCCCTGGCTCCGGGGACCTATCATTCCGACCTTACTGATGGCGCCATCGACACGATCCCGGGCTTCGAGGAGGGCGCCATGTCACAGCAACTGATCAAGCGCATCGCCGACACTGAGGAAATTCTAAACCCTGTCTTCTACCTGGCCAGTGAGTCTTACACCACTGGGATCACCCTGGTAGCAGATGGCGGTATGACGATATTGTAAGTATTTGCCGCACGCGGTATTCCATTGGCACCGCCCGGATTTATCGCCGCAATGGACAAAGCCGGAAAAAACGTTTAGTTTTCTGTTAAAGGTATAGTTGATTGCCCGCCAGAGCTCAGTGTCATGGCTCGACCCAGTGCCACCATTATTTTCTTGGCCCTCATGCTGATCTCCAGCCAGCAGGTGTTTGCTTTTCGTAATTGCGATATGGAAAACAGTTTTGCTTTTTCTGCTGCCACCCAGTATCTGGTGGGCGAGATTTTATTCGACCAAACCACCGGGCAGGCCAGCGGCACAGAGACCATCTACAATCACGCCAACCGGGAGTTCGAGGGCTTTACCGTATGTCATGTTACATACGAACTCTCCGGTGTTTTTGAGCCGGTGAGCGGTACCTTTGTGCTGGATGGCACGCGTACCAATCACAGCGTGGCCTGTCCCGGGGAATTGATTGCGCTGACCTATCCCAGTGAACGTTTGTACGCGCTTTACATTGAGATTGACGCCGATGGCAGCACGGCCGTACACAGTGCGGCCAGTGGCGCGTTGCTGGCGAAGGGGGACCTCGACGGCGAGGCAATCGCCTACAGCACCGGGGAGGAGTGCACCATTTACTGAAAGCAGACCCTGGTGATCACCTTCGATGTTTTTCCTGGCTTTTTCAGTGCGCCAGAAAATCTCCAGGATCTGGCTTTTTGGTCTGTCGCCAGTATTCAAAGTGCGTTCCCGGCCAATTCTGGGAGACACGTCCGTTGGCGTTCTTGTACCAACTGCTGACATGAGGTGAGCCCCAGGCGCACATGCGGTTGCGCTCGTCCATGCTGTCATTGTACTCACGGCATACAGCTTCGCGTACTTCCAAACTTGCGAGCCCCTGTTCAAACTGCATTTTCAGGCAGCCAATGATATAGCGCATCTCACATTCGCTGAAAAATATGATACTGGCGCCCACCACGATGTTGGTATTCGGACCATACAACAGGTACAGGTTGGGGAAGCCCGGCACCGTTATGCCCATGTAGGCCTGGGGGTCACCCTGCCAGGTGTCGTGCAGGTCGCGGCCATCGCGACCGGTAAACTGTATAGGCAGCAGGAAGTGATCTGCATGAAAACCGGTGCCATAGATAATCACGTCGAATTCATGTACCTCGCCGTCCGCGGTGCGAATACCCTCAGGTAGTATCTCTGCAATAGGACTTGTTTCCAGCGTTACATTATCGCGCTTAAGTGTGCTGATCCAGCTACCATCGTCCAGCACCGGTCGCTTGCCGCCTGGGGGGTAATCGGGTACCAGGGCGTCCGCCAACGCCAGGTCATCACCCGCCTGCTCGCGAATATACGCTTCCATCGCCTCGCGCAGTTCTGCATTCTTCTGGCCCACCGATAGGGGTTGTCCCTGCCAATCCTCTTCCCCATACAGGTAGGGCAGCAGGCCATCGATCGCTCGGGCACGAAACAGGAAAAAGCGGTACCACTTGGCGTAGAAGGGCAGGTTGCGAAAACACCACAGTTCCTCTTCCGACACCGGTTGGTGATATTCCTCCACGGGCAGTAACCAGTTGGGGCTGCGCTGGAAGACCGTCATCTGGCCGGTTTGATCCGCTATGGCGGGAACAAACTGGGTAGCACTGCAGCCGGTGCCGATGACGGCCACGCGCTTGCCCGACAGGTCGTGCTGATGCTCCCAGCGCGCCGAGTGAAAGGTAATGCCCTGAAAGGAATCGACTCCGGTAATATCCGGCATGGCCGGTGTATTGAGCTGGCCGCAGGCGGCGATAACCGCACTGAAGCTCTCCTGCGTAGTGCGGCCCCGGGAGTCCTCAAGATCGACTCGCCAGCAATTTGCTGATTCGTCATAGGTGGAGGATGTCACTCGTGTATTCAGCCGCGCATGAGCGCGCACATCGTAGCGCTGCGCCACGCCCTGGAAATAATTGAACAGGGTTTTGCGATCAGAAAAGTACGCGGGCCATTGGTGATTGGGCTCAAAGATGTAGTTGTAGAGATGGTTGGGGGAGTCCACCTGGCAACCCGGATAGGTGTTTTCGTACCAGGTCCCGCCGACTTCAGGGTTCTTATCCACCAGCAGATAATCGATTCCAGCCTGCTGCAGGCGTATGGCGGCCAGAATTCCCGACATGCCCGATCCAATGACCAGCACTCGATAGCCGGCGGGCACGCTCGTATCATCGACAGGCACCCTGCGGCGATCCTCGTCTAGCAGGTTAAGCTCCTCGCGCATCAGTTCAAGTTGTTCTTCAGGGAAGGGTATTCCGGTAATGTATTGCATGGTCTCGGAAACCATGGCGTCATCGGGTGTGGGCAGTGCCGGGCAACCGGCGTCGCGGTGGGCGATGATCGCGGCCAGCGCCAGCTTTCGCGCCTTATCCCGCGCGCCTTCGCTCAGTCCGTCTTCCTCTTCGGCCAACTGCGCAACGTGTGGCCGTATGTCCCCGCGCAGCGGATCACAGGAACCTTGCAGGTGCATCAGTGTGGCCATCAGCGTTGGCACATGGGCCAGGCTCAGCGCCTGTTCCAGTTGTGTGTCGCTGATCTCATCGATAGTCAGTGTCCAGTCCACGAGGTATGCTCCGTTATGATAACAAGGTTAACCATGAGTATAGAACGATTACAGGCCGGCACCTACCGGTCCGGTGCGCTGAATCAGAAGCGGAGAGGGGGTTATGAAGCTAGTCATAAAATGGAGCGGGGCGGTACTACTGCTGTTTGCACTATTACTCGTGATCGTTGTCTGGATGTTGTCACCCCCACCGCTGGTGCGCGATGCTCCACGGGATCTACCCTGGGAGCTACCGGACTACAGGCTTGCCAGTAGCAGTTGGGATATAGATTCCGGGGGGAGAATCCATACCCGGGTGGAGCATTTTTTTCTCCAGGGAATTTCCCCGGCCATGGTCGCGTGGTTTTATCAGCATTTGCCTGTTTCCACCATCGAATACCGGGGAGTCAGCTATCCCCTGTACCATATTTTTCACCCCTCCGAACACGGTACTTTGCGCGTGGTCGAGGCAGCCCCGGATGGCACGCCCGGGATGGCTCGCGGCGCGCTGATATCCCGTGACGAGTGGTTTGGTCCCTACGACAGCCGCGGCGCGGCCCGCATCAGGGAGTTCTCCAATGACGGTATGCTGGCGATTCCCGAAGTTGCCGGCATGTCCATAGGCGAAGTGCGACACAGCTTTACAGCCGAAAATGGGGGCACCCGATATCGCGTGGACACGATCATCGGGACGGATGCCCCGGTGCTGGGCGGCCTGTTGAACCTGTATTTGCGCAAGCGCGTATTCCATCCCCAGATGATTGCCCAGTGGCAGCGTCACCAGATCGAGGAAGTGTCCAGCCTGCAGTTTTTTCTCCCACAGCTCTATGCCCAGCGAGAAAATGCCCCGCATTTTACCCTAACCCCTTCGGGTCATTGAACTTATTGCCTGAAAAATAGCCAACTGGGAGTATATTGGCAGTACAACAACCATAAAGTGCTTGAGCACAAGGGGAACTCCGCCATGAACCAGATGCGTAAGGATGATCTGCGGCCGCATACCAAATTTCGTGCCAGTCGTTACTACACCCAGGCAGGCCAGTGGTTTTTTCGCACTCGTGAGGGCAGCGCCCAGGGGCCTTTCGACAGCAGGTTGGATGCCCAGTATGCGCTCAATACCTATACCCGGGTGTTCAGTGACCTGGACTTTCACAGCCACCTTCTGGCTGGGGGGCTGTGTAAAGCAGTCAATAAGTTGTCATTGGTACCGATCCAGATGCAGTGGCGTTAGCCACCTTAGAAAGCCTGTATTATAGTGGGAATTCGGCCCTATAAAGGTTACCACTATGGATACAGTCGCCCCGCCGCCAGCCCAGGCTCTGGAAGAGGTGGCGCATTTTGATGTACTGATCGTCGGGGCCGGTATTTCCGGTATTGGTGCGGCACATCACCTGGGCGAAAAGTGCCCTGGTAAGACTTTCGTCATGCTGGAAACCAAGGCGTCTTTCGGCGGTACCTGGCGCCAGCACACTTACCCGGGTATTCGCTCTGACAGTGACCTGTATACCTTTGGCTACGAATTCAAGCCCTGGACCGGGCAGCCGATCGCCAACGGTAAGGCCATCCTCAACTACCTGGAAGAGGCCATCGAGGACGACGATATCGCCGAGCATATCCGCTACCAGCACGAGGTGCTCAGCGCCTCCTGGTCAAGCGAGAAACAGGCCTGGCTGCTGCAGGTCCGGCGCAATGACAATGGCGACACCGTGTTTTTCAGCTGCAATTTTCTGTGGATGTGCCAGGGCTACTATCGACATGCGCAAGGATATACACCGCAGTGGCAGGGTATGGAGGATTTTGCAGGGCCTATTGTGCATCCGCAGACCTGGCCGGAAGATCTGGATTATCGCGGCAAACGTGTGGTGGTCATTGGCTCCGGTGCAACGGCCGCTACCTTGATTCCCAGCATGGCTGATGACTGTGAACATATCACCATGCTGCAGCGCTCTCCCACATACTTCTGGACCGGCGAGAATCGTAATGAGTTGGCTGACCAGTTACGCGAGCTTGATGTGCCTGAGGAATGGGTACACGAGATCGTGCGCCGCAGCATCCTCAAGCTAGCACAGGAAATCCAGTACGCGTCAGTGTCTGATCCGGACATTATCAAGGAGGAGCTGTTCAGGGTGATACGCGAGTACCTGGGCGAAGATTTTGATATGAGCCATTTCACGCCCAGCTACCGTCCCTGGCAGCAGCGACTGGCCTATGTTCCCGATGGTGACCTGTTTGAGAGTATCAAGGCCGGGAAAGTGTCTGTGGTTACCGATACCATCGATCGCTTTACCGAAAGCGGCATCCTGACAGATTCTGGAGAGCTTTTGGAAGCCGACATCATTATTACCGCTACTGGCTTCAATCTAAGCGTGATGGGCGATATCGCCTTCGAAGTCGATGGTGAGGCGGTGGATTTCGGCAAAACCTTTACTTACCGTGGTCTGATGAATTCCGGCGTGCCCAATATGGCGTTCATGTTCGGCTACTTGCGCACCAGCTGGACCATGCGCGTAGACCTGGCGAGCGACTTCGTGTGTAAGTTGCTCAATCATATGGATTCCAAAGGAGCACGTGTCTGTACCCCGACCTTGCGCGAGCAGGATCGCAGCATGGCCGTGCTGCCCTGGATCGACGAGGAAGAGTTCAACCCCGGTTATATGCAGCGCAGCAAGCACCTGATGCCGAAGCGCGGCGATGTTGAGCCCTGGACCTTTAGCGCAGACTATTATACCGAGAGGGAGCAACTGCCTCTGGTGGATCTGGATGAGGATGTACTGGTATATGAAGGGGCTCGGCAAACCGGCTCGGTATCGCTTTGAATAATCCGGTATGGACGGCCCCCCCGTAAATAGCGTCAGTTTGAGTCAGCGCGGTGACGGCAGCCCGGCGCGAACTGCGGGTTCGACGACTGGCAGCGGTAGCTGGGCTTTTACTGGCTGTTACGCTGGATGAATTGCAGCAGGGGCCCTATGACGTTGTTGCCCTCACCGTCGTTGGCAGTCAATACATCGACATGCGCATAGCCATCGGAAATATGGACCTCAAAGCCCCCTGCGATCTCTCCGTAGCTGGGGAACGCAACGCTGGGCTGCTCCGCTTCCAGCACGCGAGCCGTCATGCCGTCACAGGAGGGGGCGGCGCAGGGCGCGATAGCCTGCGCAAAGTCCAGGAAGGAGCCCGGTACCGGCGTCAGGCCGTTACTGGCGGCAAAGCCGATCACGGGAATGTCAATGCGCGCCGCCTGGGTGCGATTGTCGATATCAGTTCGACCTCTACCCTGTGGTGGCGGGGCGGACAGGTCGGTAGTATCCAGGCCCAGGCCCTCAGTGACTATTAGCCCGGATGAGGGGTAGTACCAGTCGAAAAAATTGCTCTCACCGCGATAAGTGACCGGCACGATGCGGCCTTTGAAATCGCTAACCTCAACTTCCACACCCCAGACCCTGCCCCTGCGCGGCTCTGTGGGAGCGGGACCGTTATCTGTGAAAACGTCCTCCGGCAGCGTTTCGTCCGGATTCAGCCAGGTCGTCAGCCCGTCGACTTCGGGGCCCAAAGCGCCTATGGAAGTGGCCAGGAAGGGCGCGGCCGCGGCACCCAGTCCGTCGTCGTCCAGGTACTGCCCGTAGAGCGAAATAGATGTGCCCGGCTTGCCACCAAGGAGAAAGCGTACCGGCAACAACTCTGGCACCACTGCCAGAGCATTGTTGCCGCTAATGCCGTTCTGGTCCTGTTGCAATATGGATAAACCCGTGTCTCCGGAAAAATCACCATCCATTGCCACCAGCTCGCCGGCGGCAAACGTGGCGGTGTTGATCACGCTCGTTGCATAGGCCGGCGTGGGTTCGGTGCAGGAGGTATTGCTGAAGGCTGCGCAGTCATTCGTCTCGGTTTCTACTGTGCATGCGGTCAGACCGTCAATGCAGCGCGGCGCCTGGTCCCGGACCGCCCCGAACAAGCCGCCGTCGAAGCGCGCCTCAATGCGGTCCAGCAAGTCTGCGTCGGGTTGTTCCTGGACGCCGCTGCCACCGCCCTCCAGTAGTATCAGTCCACGTATTTTCTGGTAACCGGCCTCAACGCTGTCGGTGGCGGGGTCAAAATCGGTGGCCGCATAGTTGGCGGCAAAGCCAGTCCCCGCCGAATGTCCACCCAGGAATACATTGCCGGCCCGCGCGGTTTCCCGGGCGCGCGTTACCACCGCGTCTATATCCAGAGAGTGGACCAGGGGTGTCCAGTTGGCAATAAAAGGCACGTCGCTGCTGATGTTATAGGTGATCAGTCGCCTGTTCGGGCCCTCCTGGAGGCGCGGGTCCAGGTCCAGCCCCAGTTGTTCACCAAACAGGAAATCCAGGCCCAGCTGGGGATCTTGTTCCTGTTCCGCAAGCTCCAGGCCAACGCGATCCTCCAGTAACTCCGAGCGCCGGTCCATCGCCCAGATTTCTATCACCATGGTGGCCTCATCGCGTATGCGTGGTATCAGTTGATCTGCGAGCACTGCAAAGTTGGTGGCGCCGCCTTCAAAGCCGGGCATCAGCACCAGAATGGCGTCAGGTTGCAGCTCCGCTGCATTTGAGAGGTAGTAACGGGTGTAAACCGCCTGGTTGAGGTCCGGCCCCCCAGCGCCAAATTGCGCCAGTAGTTTGGGGTTGTCCACCACCACGCCTGGGCTGCCGGGTGTCTGCTTTGGTTGCGCGGCACTGGCAATACGCAGTGTCTGCTGTTCCAGTGTCGCTGGCTCCAGCGCCACCGGTTTGCGGGTACCGTCGCTATCGCTACAGGCGCTGGACAGAATGATGCAAAAGGCAAGGGCAGCGAGCCCGCCGTAGCTATTCATATCGGGGAATCCAGTTGTTGTAGTGCGGGTGCTGTATACATTGGGGGCTGGCGGCAGCCAGCCCCCATGCAGGATTGTCGCCTAGTTGGCTGCTCGCTGTGAGGTGCCCACATGGATCTCCACGCGGCGATTCAATGCGCGTCCTTCTTCCGTATCGTTACTGGCAGCGGGCTCACTTTCACCCTTGCCGCTGACATCGATAATGCTGGCATCGACGCCTCTGCTCACGAGGTGGTCTTTCACTGCCATAGCACGTCGCTCAGACAGGGCCTGGTTGTAATCTTCAGCGCCCATGCTGTCAGTGTGACCGATAACATCTATATCGATTATGCTGACGCCTTTGCTGTTGATAGCGTCTGCCAGGTTTTGCAGTTCTGCCTTACCCTGGTCCTTGAGGACGGCCTTGTCGAAATCAAACAGGGCGGTGGCCGATACCGAGTGCTTTTCGTAGACCAGCGGTGCCAGCAACGTCGCGGTGACATAGTTGGCCATGCTACCGGCTGAAGCCAGATCTTCGGCAGTAGTGGCGCTGTCGCAACCGGCTACATTGGTAATCTCCGCGATCAGTGCGTCACCGCTGGTGTTGTCGCCTACCTTTACGGTGTGGATACACACTTTATCGCCGTGCTGGGCCTTCAATTGCGCCACGGATGCGCGCACCGCGTTGGCGTCCAACCACTGGAAGTCGCTGACGATCACAACGGCGATATCGCCACTCTGTCCGGCCAGCGCCGTGGTGGTGGCGTCTACGCCGTCAGACATGGGAGTGGTGCCGCCGGCGCATGCGATGCTGCCCAGCGCCGATGCGAAATCGGCAGCCTGGTGATTCGTCATGCCGTAATCCGTCGAGGCCGTGCCCTGACCTATACACCGGCCTGTGCTCTTGCCAAAAGTGACCAGACCGGCATCAAATTTTACCGGCGGTACCGTGCTGTTGAAACTGGCGACCAGATCCTGGGCGATATGCATCTTCGGACGATCCTGGTAGTCATCTTTCATAGACGAGGAGACATCAAGCAATACCACGAAGGAATCCACCTTAGGTGCGTATGCGTCGAGGTCTATAGCCTGTGCTTGCGTCGCGGCCGGTGTGTAAGGCGTACTGCTGCAGGCCGTTATCAGGCCCAGGGACAAAACTGTACACAAGGCCAATAGGGTTTTTTTAAACATATGGATCTCCAATTTGCGGTTTATTGGTGCTGTTCCCGGGGTACACGAGCTACCTGCAGCTGGGCGTCAGGCGATCGCTGGAATCTTGGCGGAATAGTAGACCATACTCTTGCGGATGTGACCAGTAGCTGACCAGATTAATGGGTAAAATCAGAGCGGTACAAAACCTTGTCGAGTGGTTTGGTGTGTTCATGCGGCGGCAGTCGGTTTAAAATGGCGCACTATGTCACCATGTCCAGGAGTGGAAAGCAGCATGATCGATTTTACAGACAAGGTAGTGGTAGTTACCGGGGCGGCCGGTGCATTGGGCAGCGCGGTAGTCGCCAATTTTGAGACCCTGGGCGCGAAGGTGGCGGGCCTGGACATCGCGGAACAGCCGGGGATCATGCACTGCGATTTATTTGACCCTGAGAGTTGTGTGGCTGCGGTAACACGGGTGTGCGATCAATATGCCGGTATCGATATTCTGGTAAACGTCGCGGGGGGTTTCGCCATGGGTGAGGCAGTGCACGAAACCTCCGCCGGGACCTGGCAATTGATGCATGACCTCAACGCGGGCTCAGTGCTGCATATGGCGCAGGCCGTGGTGCCCGCCATGTTGCAGGCGAGGGCGGGAAAAATCGTGAATATCGCCGCCAGAGCCGGGTTGCGCGGCGCAGCCGGTATGGGGGCCTATGTGGCATCCAAAAGCGTTGTCATCCGCCTCACCGAGACCCTTTCCGAGGAGCTCAGGGGCAGCGGCATCAATGTGAATTGTGTGCTGCCCAGTATCATCGATACGCCAGCCAATCGCGCGGCGATGCCCGATGCGGATTTCCGCCAATGGGTGGCGCCCGCCAGCCTCGCCGGTGTAATCGGCTTCCTGGCCAGCGACCTGGCCAGGGATGTTCACGGTGCGGCTCTGCCTGTAGAGGGCTTGAGTTAGTCCTGTTCGGGCGCGTAGCGATTGATAATCATTTTCCCCAGGGCCATCTGGTGTACCTGGTCGGGTCCATCTGCCTGGCGGCACCAACGCGCGTAGTTAAAAGCCTCCGCCATGCAGTAATCTTCGGTAAGACCACCCGCCCCGTGTATTTGCATGCAGCGGTCGATGATGTTCTGCACCATCAGTGGCACGCTGGTTTTGCTTGCTGCAATGAAGTCCAGGGCGCCCTTGGGGCCTACCTCATCCATGCGCAGGCAGGTTTTCAATACCAGTAACCTGGCCATCTCGATTTCGGAGAAGCACCTGGAGATGTCCTCTCGCACCGACTGGTGCTTACTTAGCGCACGGCCGAATGTGGTGCGGCTGGTGGCCCGCTTACAGGCCAGCTCCAGTGAGCGCTGCGCGGCCCCTATCAGGCGCATACAGTGGTGAATGCGGCCGGGGCCCAGCCTGCCCTGAGCGATTTCAAAGCCGCGGCCCTCGCCGAGTAAAACGTTTTCCAGGGGTACACGCACATCCCTGAATACGATTTCCGCGTGGCCTATGGGCGCGTCGTCATAGCCCAGGGTGGTCAGTGGTCGCAGTATTTCCAGCCCGGGAGTCTCTTTGGGCACAAGGACCTGGCTCTGTTGCTTGTGGCGGTTCGGGTTATCCGGATCGGACTTGCCCATGACGATAAATATCTTGCAGCGTTCATACATTGCACCGGTGATAAACCATTTGCGCCCGTTCAACACCCATTCGTCGCCGTCGCGGGCGATACTCAGTTCGATATTGGTGGCATCGGAGGAGGCTACCTGGGGTTCCGTCATGGCGTAGGAGGAGCGAATATCGCCGTTCAGCAGGGGGCTTAACCACTGGGCACGCTGTGCCTCGGTGCCATACTTCATGAACACTTCCATATTGCCGGTGTCGGGCGCGTTGCAGTTGAATACCTCCGGGGACCACAACACACGGCCCATGATTTCCGCCAGCGGGGCGTAGTCGAAGTTACTGAATCCATCGTGATCGCAGTACTGTGCATGTGATGGCGGGATAAACAGGTTCCAAAGTCCGGCCTCACGGGCCTTAACCTTGAGTTCTTCCATCAGCGGCAGGTAAGCAAAGCGATTGCCTGCTGCGCTCAGCTGTTCTGCGTAGGTGTGCTCGTTAGGGTAGATATGCTCATCCATAAAGGCGGCGAGCCGGGCCTGTATCTCTATGGATGCTGCGCTGAATTCAAACATGTGTGGCCCCTGTTTTAGAAAGTTGTTAGCCCCCTGGCTGTGCCTGGCCGCTCACTCACCTGTGAGGTGGCGCATGGGGTTGGCCGGGCATGATAGAGCTATATAGCCCCCGCAGCCAGTTGCGTTGTCGCATAGTCGCAGGCTCTGGCGGTTAGCGCCATGTAGGTCAGTGACGGATTGACGCAGGACGATGAGGTCATGCAGGCACCGTCAGTGACAAACAGGTTGGCGACGTCGTGAGCCTGGTTGTAGGCATTGAGCACCGACTCGGAGGGATTGTCGCCCATGCGTGCGGTGCCCATCTCGTGAACTGCGCCACCGCCTATGGCATTCGGTTTGTCGACCATGCCCTGGTAGAAGACCGCGCCGGCGGCTTTCATGATGCGCGTCGCGTGGCGATTGATGTCCTGCCACATCGCCTGTTCATTGGCGCCCCAGGCGAAATCGATGTTCACCTGTGGAATGCCAAAGCGGTCCGGCTTGTTGCGCTGCAGTACGATTTGATTGTCGGAGCGCGGCAGGCATTCGCCGAAGCCCTTCAGTGCCCAGATCCACATCCCCGGTTTGCGCAAGGTGTCTTTCAGCGAGGCGCCGAAACCCTTCCGGTTAAACAGCATTTTCCAGTCCATACGCAACACGTTCGCCTGGAAACCATAACCGCGCAGGAAGTCCGCATCCTCGTCCTGGCCGCCCAGGTTTCTGAAGCGCGGTATATAGCTGCCATTGGGGCGAGTGCCGAAGTAATAGCGGTCCATATCGTCCAGGAAGGTGCCGATGATGGGCGGCGACTCCAGATGATCCATCAAATGTTTTCCCAGTGCACCGCTGTGGTTTGCCAGCCCGGCGGGGAAGGTTTCGCTGGTGGAGTTGAGCATTATCTGGGTGCTGCCCACGGTGGACGCACAGAGGAAAAACAGGCGCGCACTGAAGCTTTGTCGCTCGCCGCTGCGGCTGTCTATCACCTGCACCGCGCTGATCTTGCCGCTGTCTTTGTCGTACACCAGGCGCTCTACTACCGCATCGGGTTTCAGGGTCAGGTTTCCGGTTGCCCGGGCAGCGGGTAGGGTGGCGCTTTGCGAGCTGAAATAACTGCCTGTCGAGCATCCCCGGTGGCAGGGCCCGCAGTAATGGCAGGCGCTGCGGCCGTTATGGTCCTGCGTGAGAATGGCTGCACGACCTATGGTCATGCGCAAGTCCGGCGCTTTCCTGGACAGCCGCTCCTTAATAGTTCGCTCTAGCGCAAAACTGGTCATGGGAGGCAGGAATTCGCTGTCGGGTAACTCCGGCCAGCCTTCAGCCTGGCCGCTGATACCGGCAAACTTTTCCACGTGGCTGTACCAGGGAGCCAGGTCGCGGTAACCGATGGGCCAGGGGATGCCCTCCTTGTCTTGTGCATTGGCCTTGAAGTCCTGTTCGCTCCAGCGGTAGGACTGTCGCCCCCACAGCAGCGAGCGGCCACCGACCACGTCGGCGCGAAACCAGTCGAAGGGTTTATCCGGGTTGCTTATGTAGGGGTTTTCCCGGTCGTTATTCCAGAATTGGCGATTGTAGTCGCTGAAGGCATAGCTTTGGCTCTGCACCGAGTAGTCCCTGGCAAATAATTCGCGATCGGCCTTGCCCTGGTAGGGCGCCTTCCAGTCGGGGGCGTGTTCTCCCAGGTAGTCGACACCGGCGCGGATGTCGCGACCGCGTTCCAGCACCAAAACTTTAAGCCCTTTCTCGGTTAACTCCTTGGCCGCCCAGCCCCCCGTGATACCTGAGCCGATAACGATGGCGTCGAAATCGAGCGTGGTAGCTGTCATCATTTGAGGTCTTCCCTGTGCCATCAGATAAAACGCATTGGCCGGCTACTGTCATCGGGTCCCAGCGGGGTATCGCCGTCAAAATGCATCGGCATGGGGTCGTAACGCAGCACCTGGGTCATACCGACTTCCGATGTGAAAAATCCCCAGATGGTCAATTCTTTCATTTGGCAGATAAAGGGCGCTTCGCTGAGGAACTCGCGCTGCACGGTGCCGAACCGGTACCAGTCTGAATCACTGGCCTGTTCCTCCAGTGTCTCCATGATGGCAACTTGCTCTTGAGGACCCAACTGTTCAAATGGCGCGCCGTATTGCGCGGGGACATCGCTTTCCATGACCGCGATCCCGGCGGAAAAAATAGCCTGCTCCTGCTCGTTGAACCAGTCCGCTACCATTAATTCGATATAGCGCGGCACCCCGGCAGCTATCGCCCCGGGGGTGTTGGTCTCAGGGATGATGACTTCTGCCATCGCCGCGATAATCCGGCGCTGTGCCGGCGTCAGGTAATCCACTTTCCGATCGGTATAGTCAGGTGCGGTGGCCAGGTAAGTCCATTGCTCCTCATTCAGGGCAAAGCCCAGGCGGCTGGCGCTAACCCCACTGACCAGGATGGCAGCGCATTGCAGTAGTTCCCGTCTGTTCATGCGTCTGCTCCGGAATGCGAGTGCCGCTTGCTCCATAGCCAGGCGATTGCAAGAATCGCAGCGGCAACCCCCACACAGGCGAGAGACTGGTATTGCCAGGTGCCGAAGTAATAACCCGCAGCCTTGAAGGCACCGTAGCCCCAATACACCGGGTCCAGCAAAGTCAGATGGTACAGCTCGTAAAACCCCAGGGCGGTTACCGGCAGGCCAAAGCGCAGGTAGAGCGCCGATAAAATCGCCACCAGCGTGGCCTTTTTATGTCGTTGCAACCAGTTCATCCTGGCGAGCCACAACCATCGCGGTGCCGCAGGCCCTTGGGTCTGGCCCCGGGCGACATTTCATATCGCTTCATGCGGCGCTCCAGTGTAGTTAGATGGGTGAGCATCGTTAGATTCTAGCAGGCCCTGTCATAAAAATGACACTGTTGCATAACACCAGGTGGCGATACTATGGCGCTTTCCGTCTTAAGCGGGGCGACGCCGTGATGCGTATTCTGTTTGTGTGTACCCATAATGCCTGTCGCAGTGTGTTGGCTGAGGTGATTACCCGCGCACTGGGCCAGGGTCGCCTGCAGGCCGCCAGTGCCGGCAGTGCTCCCTCTGGACGTATTCACCCGTTGACCTTGCATTATCTGGAGCGGGCGGGATATGAAACGGGAGGGCTGCGAAGCCAGGGTATGGATGAACTGGGCGACTTTCACCCTGATGTGGTGATAACGGTGTGCGACAGCGCCGCGCTCGAACCCTGCCCCGTGTGGCTGGGCGAGGCTATCAAGGTGCACTGGGGTCTGCCGGATCCCTCGCATCTGCAGGGCAGTGACAAGGATCGCGAGCGAGCCTTTGTCGAGGTCATGGATACTATCAGCAAGCGTATCGAAGCCATGCTGGCTCAGCCCCTGGATCAGCTCAAGCCGGTGGAAGTGACAAAGTTACTCAACAGCCTGGCGCACCAGAGCGCTTAGCCTTCCAGGGCGGGCTGGTCTATATAGCCCTCATCGCCGCCGCCATACCAGGCCAACATGTCCACGTCCTCGTTTAAGGCCGCGCCGGCCGCAACGCGCTGGGCGTAGTCCGGTGTGGATAGATAGGGGCGTCCAATAGACACTGCCTCGGCATATCCGGAACTTATAGCACGGGCGGCATCTTCGGGTTGGTAACCGCCATTTACCATCAGCCTGCCGCTATAGGCCTGGCGTATATCGTTGGGTTGGAAAGTGCCGTTCGCCTGCGCCTCGCTGGTGGCGGCGATAGATTCGAAGCCGCGCTCTACAATTTCCAGGAATGCCAGGTTCCTTTTATCCAGTTCCCGTGCCGCGTGGGTGAATAATGGCTGTGGATCGGAATCGCTGCAGTCCCAGGTGACCGTAAACGGTGAGAGGCGCACCGAGGTGCGGCCAGCGCCAACGGCGCCGATCACCGCATCGCTCACCTCCAGCAGGAAGCGGCAGCGATTTGCTACGGAGCCGCCATAGGCATCCTGCCGCCGGTTACATCCGTCGCGCAGGAACTGGTCGATCAGGTAACCGCTGGCGGCGTGAATCTGCACGCCGTCAAATCCAGCTGCTATGGCGTTCAGCGCGGCCTGGCGATAGTCCGCGATGACGCCGGGGATTTCTTCCAGGGCCAGGGCTCGCGGTGGTGTGGTGCGCTCGAACCCCGCCGCAGTAAAAGTATTTACCTCGCCATGGATGTCAGATGAAGATACCGGAGCCTGGTTGTCCTGTTGAAAACTGGCATGGGATACCCGGCCTACATGCCAGATCTGGCAGATGATCTTGCCACCGTGCTGGTGCACCGCGTCAGTGACGCGTTGCCAGCCGGCAATCTGTTGTGGCGTGTGAATGCCGGGTGTGGCGATGGACCCGGTACCCTGGGTGGAAATCTGCGTTGCCTCGGTAATAATGAGTCCGGCACCGGCCCGCTGTGCGTAGTACTGCACCACCGAGTCGGTGGGTACGCGTTCGGGCGAGCGGGCCCGCGTCATCGGCGCCATGGCCAGCCTGTTTTTCAGGGTGATATCCCCCAGTGTCACCGGTGAAAACAGCACCGCAATAGGTTCGCTCATGTGGGTCATTATCCTTCGTCAGCTGTTCGATGGATGTTGCAGCACCAGTGTAGAGTATGCATGCGTCCACTGCACATACGCCGCTTGGCACGGCATGGGAAATGCGCGCATTATTATGCCTTTGCCGTTAGTTCATTTAAGCTGGTCGCCCATGTTATACCGCGGGTGATGCCAACCCGGTCTTCACCGCCAGCCGGAATCGCTGTTTATGGACGTTGTTCGGACTTTATCACTGATACCGCTATTGCTGGTGGCAACCTTGCCGCATGCACTGGCGCAGATGACAAATGAGGATGTGGTCTCGATGCATGGGCACGCGCTGACTATTGACAGCCATATTGATATTCCGGTCAGCCTTGGCACCGATGCCGACGACCCGGGCCGGGACGGGCCCATGCAGGCGGATTTTCCCAAGATGCGTTCGGGCGGCCTCGACGCCGGATTCTTCATTGTGTACGTGGGCCAGGGGGAGTTGACTGCATCGGGCTATGAGCAGGCATATCAGCGAGCCCTGGAGAAATTTGCCGCGATTGAACGCACCCTGCAGCGCCATCCTGGGCAGGTGGAGCTGGCCACCACCCCGCAGCAGTTGCGCGACATTGTCCATCGCGGTCGGCTGGCCCTGGCGATTGGCGTGGAGAACGCGTATCCACTGGGTCCTGAGCTGGAGCACCTTGAGGAATTTTATCGTCGTGGCGCCCGCTATGTATCACTCACCCATGTGGGACATAACCAGCTCGCGGACAGTTCCATGTTGCGCAGCGCCTCGGGCTGGGAAGCGGTGCCCGATGCGGGCGGGCTCTCCGCTACCGGCAGGCGCCTGGTCAGTGAACTCAACCGGCTGGGCATTATGGTCGACGTGTCCCATGCCTCCAAAGAAGCAACGCTGGAGGCGGCCGCGCTCTCACAGGCCCCGGTAATCGCCTCTCACTCAGGGGTCAGAGCCCTGTACGACCATCCACGCAACCTCACTGACGAGGAGATTCTCGCGATAGCGGAGGGTGACGGGGTTATACAGCTGGTGGCCTTTGACAGCTATATGCGCGAGATCAGTGAAGACAATGCCACGGCTATGGGCGCCATTCGCGAGGAGCTTGGCTTACAGGGGGCGGACTGGTTCCTGCGAGCCAGCCAGGAACAGCATGCCCAACTGCGTCTGCGCATCAATGACCTGGATGAGCGTTGGCCTCGCGCTACAGTAAGCACCCTGGTCGATCACATCGATTACGTGGTGCAACTGGCCGGGATCGAGCACGCGGGCATTGCTTCAGACTTTGGTGGTGGCGGTGGTGTGAAGGGCTGGGACCAGGCGGCACAAACGGCGGCGGTGACAGCAGAGCTGTTGCGCCGCGAGTACACGCCTGAGCAAATACAGCAGATCTGGAGCGGTAACCTGCTGCGGGTCTGGTCACGGGTTGAGGCCCGGGCGCAGCAGTGATTCCGCGTAGGGGCTCGGTTTCTTACAGCGCTTCGTAGCTGAACTTCTGTCCGCCCAGGGAGGCCTCATACATCAGGCCGCCCTTGGCCACAGTAAAGATCGCCATGCCTTTGCGATATCCGGCGGAAGTGGTACTGGCATCGTTCTTGCCGCCACTGGCCCCGGCAGATGCGCCGCCGCCGGTATTGGCCTCGGCTGAAGCACCTGCGGTTATCGCCACGGCTGTCGCCTGGGCACTGAACTCAAAATTGCCCGAGGTGAACTGCTTCAGGGCTTCGGCGTTCTCGAAAAAAATAATCTGGCTGTAAGCCTGGCCGCCCAATTGCAAGCCGATGGTGAGTTGCGTCATGCTGGTTTTGCCGATGGCTGTACCCTGGCTGTACACCTTGCCCTTGCCGTGGGCGCCGCCGATGCCAATGCCACCCTTACCAATGGTGGGAAAGATGGCATAGCCGTAGGCGCTGTCGAAGTAGGCACCGCTTTCGCCTGCCTTCTGGAATACCGACAGGGCGTCGCTGTACTCATCCGCGTGGCTCGCCTGGAAGGGCAGGCAGGTAAGCAGCATGATAAGAGTTGTCTTGATATATGTGCGCATAAAATAGACCTTATTGTGTTGGGTTTACGGGTGCTTGCAGCCGAGCACCGTCTGCTCGGGCGGGCAGCAACGAGCAACACTAGCATGATGAATTGGTGTTCGGCAATCAATGCAGATCCCGCCGGGGGTCCGCTGTGATCCGGCTTGCGATTTTCTTGGCAATATCGCCGCGACTGTAGTGAAATACCCACTGCTATCACTACCGGATACACAGGCATGAAACTGTATTCCTACTACCGCTCCTCAGCGACCTATCGGGTGCGCATCGGGCTGGCGCTGAAAGGGCTGGCTTACGATTATTTTCCCGTCAACCTGTTGCGTGCGCAGCAGAAATCCTGCGACTACATGGCGAAAAACCCCCAGGGCCTGGTGCCGGCGCTGGAGACTGATGACGGTATCCTCATCAGCCAGTCTGTGGCGATCCTGGAGTGGCTGGAGGAATTACATCCGCAGCCGCCGCTGTTACCCGGTGACCCGCTGCAACGCGCACTGGTGCGCAGCGCGGTCAATTCCATCGTCTGCGACATTCATCCCCTGAACAATATGTCGGTAACCAACTACCTGCAGGCTTCCCTTGGCTCCAGTCCCGAAGAGGTTCAACAGTGGTATCAGCAGTGGATATATCGCGGCTTTGACGGCATTGAGAGAACCCTGGATTCACAGTCCGGCGCCTGCTGCTTCGGCGACGAGCCCGGCATGGCCGATGTCTGCCTGATACCGCAGGTATATAACGCGTTGCGCTTCAAAGTACCAATGGAAGCCTACCCGCATATCATGCGGGTTTGGGAGCACTGTAATGGTTTGCATGCGTTCCAACTGGCGCACCCGGATGCCCAGCCCGATACGCCTGTTAGCGCCTGAGCGGCGCGACTTCCCCAGAGGTGGTTGGCGGTGTTACATTGACGCCCTGTCGCACCTCGGATAACAGATCTCGCAAAAGGATTTAACATGCTGCACCGTTTTTTGCTGCTTGTATTACTGACCCTCGCTACACCCCTGGCCCTTGCAGATGCACTCAAAGTGGGTGTATCTCCGGATTATCCGCCCCTGGCTTTCCAGCAGGATGGTCGCGTGATGGGCATAGAGGCGGACAATGTCAGGGCCGTCAGTGAAGTGATCGGCCGGCAGATGAAATTCGTTCCCATGCCCTTTGACAAGCTTCTGCCGGCGCTGTTGGCGGGCCAGATTGACGTGATCATGTCTGGCTTTAGTGTGACCGAGGAGCGTGCGCGGCAGGTAAGCTTCAGCGACCCCTACATGCGTATGGGCCAGATGGCGATCATGCACAAGGACAAGGTTGCGCGCTTTGCCCAGCCCTGGTCGGTATATCGTGAGGGAGTGCGCATAGGAGTAGAGCCTGGAACCACCGGGGCTGCGTTTGCGGAAAAGGAACTCAAGGACGCCGAGATCGCCTATTACACCGATGCCGCTGCGGCGTTTGAGGGCTTGCGCAAAGACCAGATCGATTTGTATATTCACGACGCCCCCACCAGCTGGTTACTGGCGACGACCTCGGAAAACAGTGACCTGATCAGCCTGTATTCACCGCTTACCGACGAAATGCTGGCCTGGGCGGTGCGCAAGGACGATGATGCCCTGCTGGCTGAGCTGAACCGGGCCCTGGGCCTGATGAAGCAGAATGGATCCCTGCGCTACATCCTCAACCGTTGGATCCCGGTCACCGTCGAGGTGCGTTGAGCCTAATCATTAACGCCTGGGAAGGAATACTCGTGACCCCACAGGTCGCCCTCGGTACTCACCGTGGGCGTGTAGCTGTCCCAGTCTACCAATAACCCGTCATAGCCGTACTCCACCGCGATACCGCCCGGTGCCAGCACGTAGAATGAGCACATGTTGTCGTTCACATGGCGACCCAGGCTGGCGAGCAGTGGCAGTCCGGCTTTCTTTACCCTGTCCAGTGCCAGTCCGACCTCATCCAGGGTCTCGACCTCCACCATGATATGTACCACGCCGGCCGGGTGGGGCTGGTTGTAGAGTGCCAGGGAGTGCTGGCGCGGATTGTCTGCGTGCATGAATACCACACGGGAATCGGGAATCGGGGGGTACAGGTCGTCGCACACGGCCAGGCCGATCAGCTCGGTATAAAAGGCGATGGTGGCCTCCATATCCGGCGCCGGCAGCACCGCATGGCCAAAGCCCATGTCACCGGTGTACTCGTCCCCGGTGACAAAGCCTTTGACGCCCACCGGAGAATTCAGGGGTGCGTAGTCCAATTTGCGGCCGTAGTACAGCTCAACGGTGTTGCCCGAGGGGTCCTGCAGGCTGACATAGCCACTCACACAACGGCGCTGGGCCTCTTCGGCTGAGCCAGTGGTGACGTTATGCCCGGCTTCGGACAGCGCGTCGCAAACCGACTGCCAGTCGCTTTTGCCGCGATATTCCAGGCCTGTTGCAAGCATACGATCCTGCTCACCGGATTCGACCATAAAGCGGAAAGGGTGGTTATCCATGCGCAGGAAGCGCGCACCCTGGGCGTCCTCGCGGGGCGCTTCCATCAGGCCCAGCACCTGAGTGCCAAAATCCATCCAGGCAGAGGTGTCCTGGGCTGCAATGCGCAAATAGCCGATAGAGGCAACGGTCATGGTATTACTCCTGGTCATTGATTATGTGCTGTCATGCCTGTCCATCATGTAAGCCAGGCCGGTCGTCGAGTGCAGCATTATCAGTGATTTTAGCACCTGCGGTAGCCGCGCCAGGCAATTCACGCGGGCCTGGTATAAGTAAAGCAACCTGCGCATCCTTTTACCATCGGTGATCTGAAATGTCATAGGCACATGATCCTTTGCGTCATTGAGAGCTGTCGCGATCTCCCTGATACTGCCAGTCCATAATTTCCCCACGGGCAAGGAGGGCGGTGACGATGTCGCAGCCGGAAGTTCTCACCCAGGCGTTCGAGCTTGGCTTTACCTATACGCGCTCAACCGGTCCAGTAGTAGGGCGGTTTCTTACCGAACTGCGCGATCGCAGGATTTTTGGCATCAAGGGCAGTGACGGGCGCGTGATAGTCCCGCCCATGGAATACGACCCGGTAACCGCCGAAGAACTGTCCGAATTCGTGGAAGTGGGTCAACAGGGTGAAATCGTCAGCTTTGCCTGGGTCAAGGAGCCGCGCGCCGCCCATCCATTTGACCGCCCCTTTGCCTGGGCGATGATCAAGCTCGATGGCGCCGATGTCGCGATGATCCACTGTGTCGCGGCACAGTCCGAGGGCGAGCTCGCAACCGGTGCACGGGTGCAGGCCGTTTGGGCCGATGAGACACGAGGTTTTATTACCGATATCCGCTGTTTCGAGCTGGCGCAGGAGAACTGAGTGATGAGTGAAGAAAGAGAAATGATCACCGGCATCGAAGCCCCCATCTACCTGCAATACAAATTCACCGCAGGGTCCGCGCCGGCGCGTTTCCTGTCGCAGGTAAAGAAAGGTGTGCTGACCGGCCAGCGCTGTCCCGGCTGCCAGAATGTCTATTGCCCGCCGCGCGGTTCCTGTGCCGCCTGCGGTTTGCCCACAGAGGAAGAGGTGGTGCTGTCGGATAAGGCCACCGTCCAGTCGTTCACCATTGTCGCTATTCCCATCCCCAATAACCCCATACAGCCTCCCTATATCATCGCCAACCTGGTGCCCGATGGCTCCAACATTTCCTTTATTCACCTGATGAGCGAGTGCGTGAACGAGGAAGTGCATATAGGCCAGCGTGTGCAGGCCTTGTGGAAGCCGGAGGAGGAGTGGGATTATGCCATGGACAACATTCGCTATTTCAAGCCCATTGATGAGCCTGATGTGCCGGTGGATAGAATCGGCACGATGCCCGTAACCGGCTGGGAGGGTTGAGATCATGCAACAGATAGCGATTGTGGGCTACCAGCAGTCAGACTGCGTATCCTGGGCCGGCGCCACCAACGAGGTGGAACTGATTATGCCGGTATTGCGCCGGGTATTTGACCAGGTTGGGCTGGCTAACGCCCAGGATGTGGATTTTGTCTGTTCCGGCAGCTGCGACTACCTGCAGGGTGCTGCCTTTGCCTTTGTGGCCGGGGTGGACGCGCTGGGCGCTGTGCCGCCAATCAAGGAATCCCATGTAGAAATGGACGCGGCCTGGGCGCTGTATGAGTCGATGCTGAAAATACGCATGGGCCACGCGAAATCGGCCCTGATTTATGGCTTTGGCAAATCCTCACCGGGCGAACTGCCCATCGTACTGTCACAGCAGTTGGACCCGTATTACCTGGCGCCCCAGTGGGTAGACACCATCTCCCTGGCGGCCATGCAGGCCCGACTGATGCTGGACCAGGGCCTGATCACCGAGCGCGATATGGCCGAGGTGGTAGCACGATCGCGCGGCAATGCACTGAACAACCCCCACGCCCAGTTGAGCGGAGACATTGCCGTGGACGAACTGCTGGCGCAGGAGACCTATGTATCGCCACTGCGTAAGTCGGACTGCCCGCCGGTATCCGATGGTGCCAGCGCGGTCATTATCTGCACCGTGGAGCAGGCCATAGAGTGGGGCGTACCCTATGCCATTATCAGCGGTATCGATCACCGCATTGAGAGCCATAACCTGGCGATGCGCGATCTCACGGACTCAGTCTCCACCCGCCAGGCCGCACAGGGCGCCGGTATGGCCGACGGTAGTGTCGACGTTGCGGAGCTGTACGCTCCCTTCAGTCACCAGGAAATCATACTGACCCGGGCGCTGGGCCTGGGAGAGAACACTCAGGTGAATCCCAGTGGCGGTGTGCTGGCGGGAAACCTGATGATGGCCTCGGGCCTGTCGCGGATTGGCGAGCTATTCAATCGTATCACCAGTGGTGAGGCGCGCCGGGGCATTGCCCATGCCACCAGCGGGCCATGCCTGCAACACAACCTGGTAACTGTAGTGGAGAGCGCGTAATGGCTAATTTGGCAGCAGTGGTCGGTATCGGCCAGACCAAGTACACCACCAAGCGCGGCGATGTGTCCATTGCCGGCCTGGTGCGAGAGGCGGCGGCCAATGCGCTGGAGGATGCGGGACTGGGCTGGGACGATATCGAGGCGGTGATCATCGGCAAGGCGCCGGATATGTTCGAGGGTGTCATCATGCCCGAGATCTACCTTACTGACGCACTGGGTTGCAACGGCAAACCCATGCTGCGGGTGCATACCGCGGGCTCTGTGGGCGGTTCCACCGCGTTGGTGGCGGCCTCCCATGTGCAGAGCGGCACTTTCAAGCGGGTACTGACGGTGGCATTTGAGAAACAGTCCGAATCCAATGCGATGTGGGCCCTGTCTACACCGCAACCTTTTTCAGTGCACCTGAATGCCGGTGCAGGTGGTTATTTTGCGCCGATTATCCGTGAGTATATGCGCCGTTCGGAAGCGCCCTACGATGTGGGTATCAAGGTGGCGGTCAAAGATCGTCTGCACGGGGCGCGCAACCCGCTGGCGCACCTGCAAAAGCCCGATATTACCCTGCAGGAAGTGGAAGAGTCCTTCATGTTGTGGGACCCGCTGCGCTTTCTCGAAGCCTGCCCGTCCTCGGACGGCGCCTGTGCCATGGTGATTGCGTCGGAGGACCTGGCGGAACAATCGCCTAAACCTCCGGCATGGATTCGCGGCGTGGCAATGCGCTCCGAACCCACCATGTATGCCGGGCGCGAGGAGGTGAGTCCGCAGGCAGGGCGCGACTGCGCCGCGGACGTCTACCAGCAGGCGGGAATCACGGATCCGCGCCGGGACCTCGATTGTGCGGAAGTCTATGTGCCCTTCAGTTGGTACGAACCCATGTGGCTGGAGAACCTTGGCTTTGCGGCGGAAGGAGAGGGCTGGAAGCTGACCATGGAGGGCGCCACCTCACTCGATGAAGGCGGCGACATCCCCTGGAACCCCTCCGGCGGTGTGCTCTGTTCCAACCCCATTGGCGCCTCGGGCATGATCCGCTTTGCCGAGGCCGCGCGCCAGGTGCGCGGGGACGCGGGTGCGCACCAGGTGGAGGGCGCTAAACTGGCGCTTGGCCATGCTTACGGTGGCGGTGCACAGTTCTTCTCAATGTGGGTTGTGGGATCTGAAAAATCCTGATCATTTGTTAACGGAGGTCAACATGGCCAAGCATTTCAATATCGCCGATATGTACGAAATCGTAGCCGACAAGGTTCCCACCAGGGACGCGCTGGTGTGCGGCGAGCAACGAGCCACCTTTGCCGAGCTCGACGAGCGGGCCAATAAGCTGGCGCACTACCTGGGGGCCCAGGGCATTGGTGCAGGCGACCACGTGGGTCTGTATCTGTACAACTGCAACGAATACCTGGAGGGCATGCTGGCCTGCTTCAAAATTCGGGCGGTGCCTATCAATGTGAACTACCGCTATGTACAGGATGAACTGCTGTATATCTTCGACAACGCCGATATGGTCGCCTGCATTCATAATCAGGAGTTCGCACCGCATATCGCCGAGGTCAGGGCTTCTGCGCCGGACCTGAAGACGCTGGTTTATGTGCAAGACGACAGTGGTGCGGACACTGCGAATCTTGGCAGTGTGGAATATGAGAGCGCCATGGTCGGTTGCAGTGGTGAGCGTGACTTTGGTGAGCGTTCCGACGACGATCTGTTCATTCTCTACACTGGCGGTACTACCGGCATGCCAAAGGGTGTGATGTGGCCACATAAGAACGTGTTTTTCGCTGCCATGGGCGGGGGTGGCTGGTTTCACCCGGATGGCGCAATTACGGAACCGCAGCAGATCGCAGAGCGTATCGGCGATTTTCCCATCGTGGGTATGGCACTGGCGCCACTGATGCACGGGGCCTGTTGGTGGTATGCCTGTATTCAATTGCTGGCGGGCAATACCGTGGTACTGAGTCCCGCGCGCTCCCTGGTGGGCGAGTACGTCTGGGATATCGTGGCGCGGGAGAAGGTCAACGCGATCTCTATTGTCGGCGATGCCATGGCGGTACCGCTGCTGGATGCACTGGATGCCAATCCCGGTCGCTGGGACCTCAGTTCCATATTCAGCGTAGGCTCCGGCGGCGCAGTGTTCTCCGAAAGCAAGCAGGAGGCGTTTAAACAGCATTTCCCCAACGTATTTATAACGAACTCATTTGGCTCTTCCGAGAGCGGCAATATGGGCATGGACGGCGGCGGCAAGAAAGGCCAGGGTCTGGGCAATGTCACCAAGAGCGAATTCATGTCGGTGATTACGGATAACGAAGGCGAACCCCATCGCCACGTTGAGCCTGGAGAAATGGGTATTTTTGCCCGCAGCGGATATATCCCGGTGGGTTACTACAATGACCCGGTGAAAACGGCAAAGACCATTGTCGAGGTCGATGGTAAATCGTGGTTGTTGCTGGGCGATGAAGCGCGCCTGGAAGAGGATAACAGTATTACCGTCTATGGCCGGGGCTCCAACTGCATCAATACCGGCGGTGAGAAAGTATTCCCTGAAGAAGTGGAGCAGGCACTGAAAGCCAACCCCGCGGTGTTTGACTGCCTGGTCGTGGCCACCCCGGACGAGCGTTTTGGCAGCCGGGTTACTGCGGTGGTGGCGCGACGGGGCAACGCCCAGTTGACACTGGAAGCACTGCAGGAACACGCGCGCAAGCACATTGCCGGGTACAAGGTCCCGCGGGAGCTGCATGTGGTTGATGAAGTCCCCCGTGCGCCCAGCGGTAAGCCCGCCTATCCCAAGGCGCTGCAGATTGCACTGGCAGGTGAACATAAGGTCGCGTGACGTACGCGCCAACGAAGGGGAGCAGGCTATGGCCGAACTGGATATCAGTACCAACAATTGCATCGTGGAACAGCATGGCAACGTCCTTGTTGTGACCCTCAATCGCCCCGAGGCCAAGAATGCGTTCAGCCCGGAGATGCTGCTGGGCATGTACAAGGCCTGGCGCTTGCTGGCAGAGGATGACGATTTACATTGCGCCATTCTTACGGCAAACGGCGACACCTTTTGCGCCGGCATGGACCTCAAGGCCGGCGCCGACGGCGAGCAGCGCTCCACCGAAGAATTTATGGAACTCATGGGCAAGGTGCCCAATATCCACTGGCAGGCGTTGTTGCGCGACAACCGGCCCAACAAACCGCTGATTCTGGCGGTGGAAGGCTATGCGCTGGCCGGCGGTACCGAGATACTACAGGGTACGGACATTCGTGTGGCGGCTGAGAATGCCATATTCGGCGTCACTGAGGTGGCCCGGGGCCTGTACCCCATGTCCGGTTCCACTATCCGTCTGCGGCGGCAGATACCCTACTGCCTGGCGGCGGAAATCCTGCTGTGCGCAGAACACATTACTGCCAGGCAAGCCCTGGATTTTGGTCTGATCAACAAGATCGTGCCCCCGGGTGAAACCCTGGCGGCTGCTCACGAATATGCCGCCAGGATTTGCGCCAATGGACCACTGGCGGTGCGGGCGGTGACCCGGTCCCTGCGCGAGCACCAGGAATGTATGCCTGAGGAGGAGGCCATGCATGCTTCCGACGAGCTGGCGGCACCGGTATTTGCTTCCGCCGACGCCAAGGAAGGTATGCGAGCCTTCAAGGAAAAACGTCCCGCCAGGTTCACGGGAAGCTGAGCGACACCAGGTCGCGAAAAATAGACCGCTTTGGAATTATTATTGCCGCAGGTTTTACTGCGCTGCATTAAACGTGCATCAGCCGGGTGACCTGCGCATAATAGCGCCCGGTCATTTCCATAGGGACAGTAGATAGATGTCAGAACAAGCAAAGATATTTGATGAGGTAGTGGCCAGCCGCCGCTCCCTGCGGGCCTACCTGCCACAGGCTGTGGATAAACAGACCCTGGAGCAGGTATTTAGCGTGGCGCTGCGCGCGCCCAGCAACTGCAACACCCAGCCTTGGCTGGTTCACGTGGCTTCGGGCGAGAGCCTGGAAAAGCTGCGCGCCGAGATGTCCTCGCGCTTTATGGCGGGTGAGATGAGTATGGATTTCCCCTATGACGGGGTCTACGAGGGGGTGTACAAGCAGCGGCAGCACGGGTCTGCCCAGGCGCTGTACGACGCTGTGAATGTAACTCGCGAAGACAAGGCGGGTCGACACCAGCAGTTCATGCGCAATTTCATCTTCTTTGACGCGCCGCATGTGGCCTTCCTGTTCCTGCCCGAGCCCTTCGGTCTGCGCGAGGCCGCGGATCTGGGAATGTACGCCCAGACCCTGATGCTCGCCATGACGGCGCATGGCCTGGGTAGTTGCCCGCAGACCGCGCTCAGTTTCCAGGTGGATTTCGTGCGTGAAACCCTGGGCATCGATGCTGGCAACAAGCTATTATTCGGCATCTCTTTCGGCTATCCGGATCCGGATGCACCTGCCAATACCTGCGCTACTGACCGAGCGGCCCTGGCCGACGTGGTGACTTTTCACTCCTGACAACTGGACCAGGCCATGACTGAGCAAATACTGACGGAAAACCGCGACGGCGTGCTGGTGCTGACGATCAACCGCCCGGAAAAGAAAAACGCCATCAACAATGAAATGTGGGTAGGTCTGAGAGAGTCCTTTCGCGCGGCGGCGGTGGACGACACCGTGAGCTGCGTGTTGTTGTGTGGTGCCGGTGATAACTTTTGCTCCGGAGTGGATCTCAACAGCTTCAACAGCGAACCCGGGACGGAGCATCCGTTTGAATCTGCGGCGCGCGCGGTGGTTGAATTTGATAAGCCACTGGTAGCGGCGGCCCAGGGTGTCGCTGTCGGCGGGGGCGCAACCGTGCTGTTCCACGCAGACATCGTCTATGTTGGCGAAAGCCTGCGGTTGCGCCTGCCCTTTGCCAGTCTCGGGTTGGCTCCGGAGTGGGGCAGCAGTTACATGTTGCAGGCCAACATCGGTGCTCAACGCGCCGCGGAGCTGTTTTATACCGCCGAGTGGATCGATGCCGACAAGGCCAGGAACTACGGTATTGTTGCCGATGTACTTGCCGATGCCAATCTATTCAAGCATGCGCTGGCCAAGGCTGGTGAAATCGCCCAGTGGCCGGTGAACTCGCTGCGGGAAATCAAGCGCACCCTGCGTATGCATCACCTGGAAGCGCTGGATGCCGCTATCAAGGCCGAACAGGCCGCAATGATGCGCCAGGCCGGTTCTCCGGAAAACATCGAGGCGATCACGGCTATTTTTGAAAAACGCCCGCCCAACTTCCGCAATCTCTGAGCGGGATGCCCCCGGGCCGGGGGTGCGGATCACAGGCCTTTACGATAGGTATAGGGCGTCACCCCGGTCCAGCCCTTGAAGGCGCGGATAAACGCGCTGGACTCGGAAAAACCGGCACGGTAGGCAATCTCCTCGATACTCAGGCCCTGCTTGCCAAGGAAGTGAAGGGCCGTATCGCGGCGTAGCTGGTTCTTGATTTCCTTGAAGCTGGTACCTTCGCCGGACAGGCGGCGGCGCAGGGTTTGCGGATGAAGTTCCAGGCGCTGCGCTACTTCTCCCAGTTCCGGCATATCGGCGAGATTGCCGCTGACGATGTCGCGCACCCTCGCGGTCCAACTGTCACTGGCATAGCTTCCCGTCAGCATTATCAGCACCGGATGGCGTAAAAAATGTCGCAGCGAGGCCTCGCTCTGGTTAACCCGCTTGTCCAGCAGGCTGGGTGCAAGCTGCATCCTGGTGTGCTCCTGGTCGAACTCCACCGGGTTGCCCAGGAACATGTGGCGGTAGTCTGTGGGCTGGGCGGCAGGGGGATAGCCCAATTCCACTACCTGCAGCGGCAGATGCTCCTTAACCAGCCAACTGGCGAAGCGGTGCACATTGAACAGCACCAGTTCACTCAGGTAGGGGTCGGGTTCACTGTCATCTTCCACCTGTTGCAGGCGGATTATTGCAGCTTCCGGGCTCTCTTCCAGGTGAGGTTGGATGCCAAATTCGAACAGCTGGTAGAAACGGCAGAAACGGCTCAGGGCCTGCCCCAGGGTTTCGCAACCAATGACCGCGTGGCACATCATCGACCAGCAGCCCAGCGGCATGCGCCGCGTCGCGTAGCCCAGTGCTTCATCCTGCATGGCCAGCATGGTATTGACCTGCAGGTCCGCAAAGCGCTCGATGGAGACCCTGGCGTTATCTTCCAGCAGCAGGCGCGGGGAGATGCGATTTTTGCGTAACAGGCCGACTGGATCCAGCCCCTGGGCCACCGCGTTTTTCAATACCGAGCGAACGAAGTGCACCGAGATGGAGAGATCACGCATCGCCGTATCAATCCTTAACGGTGGCAGTGCTCAGGTGCAAAGGTTTACTCTCCACCGACGCCACCCGGTTGCGGCCACCGCGTTTTGCCAGGTATAGCGCGCGGTCTGCTTCCTGGGACAGCGTGTCCAGGTCTACCTCGCCCCCGGCACTTGCTATACCCAGGCTGACAGTGACCGGGATGCGCTGGTTATCCACCAGCAATGGGTGATCACCAATGGCCGCCCTGATGCGCTCGGCGAGAACGCGCGCCGCATCCAGCCCGGTGTTAGGCAGCACCAGCAGATACTCCTCACCGCCGGTTCGTGCCACCACGTCACTGCCCCGACTCATGCGCTCCAGAAAGTCCGCCACCTGGCGTATGACCCTATCGCCCACTTCGTGGCCAAAACTGTCGTTTACCTGCTTGAAATGGTCTATATCTACCGCAATGGCCGCGGTGGGCAGGTCGTGGCGCGAGGCGTTGGCGAGGCTGATATGCAGCGCGTCTTCCAGCCCGCGGCGGTTTAATAAGCGGGTCAGCGGATCCTCCGTGGCCAGATGCGATAAATGCTGTTGGTATTCGATCAGTACACTTGCGAGGAAGCCAATGGCCACCAGGGCATAAGCGGAGCTGTGTACGCCGAACGCGATGGATTGGGCCTGGGCAGTGTTGTCGGCGAACAGCTGTTGAAATGCCGCGCCGGGCATCCCGACAATCATCATCATTGCTGCGAAGGCGATAATGCCGTCGCCTATGTTGTGCTGCGTCCAGGCGCGCCAGACGCACAGTATTCCCGTGCCGGCAAAAAACAGGCTGGCGCTGCCGATCTGTACCAGAAACATGTCTGCCGGTGGCAGGAAAAACACGCACAGGCAAGCCAGCAGGCACATGATACCCAGCGGCAGACGCCCGCGGGTCATCGCCGCGCGCTGCCCCGCGGCCATGAACAGGATATAGCTGTTGAGAATGGAGGCGACTGAGGGCACATCTACCGCCATCGGCGGGTTGGGTCCCTGTTGCAGGGTGGCGGCAATCCAGCCCAGCAGGGCGGCCATGAAGTACACCGTGTAGAGCCCCAGGCCGGCAGGGGGGTTACTGGAATCACTGAGCACATAGACCACCAGCATTTGCGCGCAAGTGATACAGAAAATCATCGCGAAATGCATGAAGGCCCAGTTTTCAGGCAGTATCTGCTCCATTCCACTCCCTGGTCTGGCCGCTGGTGGCGGCTGTCACGTCAAGTCAATTTATTTGTTGGGACAGGTCATTGTTGACCGGCCCACAGATTACCATACTGTTCGCCGCTTGAATTTATACTTTGTGAGGTCAGACCATGTTGCAACGGGAGTTTACCGAAGAGCAGAATATGTTCCGCGATGCTTATCGCAAGTTTCTTGCCAGCGAGATTGTGCCACATATGGAAGGGTGGCGTGAGGCGGGTATAGTGGACAGGGAAGCGTTTCTCAAGGCCGGGGCGCAGGGTTTCCTGATGATCTGGCCGGAGGAGAAATATGGCGGCACCGGCGATGACGATTTTCGTTTTGAGCAGATCATCATCGAGGAGACTGCCTACGCTCGCTGCGGCGACTGGTATAACAGCCTGCACAGCCGCCTTGTGGGTCCCTACCTCACCCGCTTTGGCAACGAGGAACAGTGCCAACGCCTGCTGCCCGGTTGTATCAGCGGCAATACCATCCTGGCCATAGCCATGACGGAACCTGATGCGGGCAGCGACCTTGCGGGCATGCGCGCCACAGCGGTGGAGCGGGATGACCACTGGGTATTGAATGGTTCCAAGACCTATATCTCCAATGGCATCAATGCCGACCTGGTGATAGTGGCGGCCAAGACCGATCCAGAGAACAATCCCCACCACATGACACTGTTCCTGGTGGAGCGCGGCATGCCGGGCTTCGAGCGCGGCCGCAACCTGGACAAGATGGGTATGAAGGCCCAGGACACAGCGGAACTGTTTTTCAACGATGTGCAGATCCCCAAGGCCAATGTTCTGGGGGAGCCCGGCAAGGGGTTTATCTACCTGATGGAAGGCCTGGCAGAAGAGCGCTTGATGGGTGCCGCCGGCTATATTGCCGCGGCGCAGCTTTCATGGGACCTCGCCGCCGCTTACGTGAAAGAGCGCAAGGCGTTTGGCAAACCGCTGGCGGCCTTCCAGAACACGCAGTTCAAGCTGGCGGAAATGCGCACGGAGTTGGATCTGGCGCAGACCTATGTGGACCAGTGTGTACGGGCCTTTAACGCGGGGCAATTGACTGCGGTGGATGCGGCCAAGGCGAAGCTGGTTACCAGCGAGCTGCAGATTGCCGCTGCCGACCTGGGCGTGCAGTTGCATGGCGGGGCGGGATATATGGACGAATATCCGATAAGCAGGCAGTATACCGACGCAAGAATTGCCACAATTTATGCGGGTAGCTCCGAGGTCATGAAAATTATTATCAGCCGGGACTGCCTCTCGGATGACTATGTGCCTTTCAATACGCGCAATTTTTAACGCATAAACGAGGAGAATATTAATGGATCTCGCAGGAAAAGTAGCAATTGTAACCGGAGGAGCCTCCGGCCTGGGCCGCGGTACGGTAGAAGCCTATGTCGCCAAGGGCGCGAAAGTCGCCATCTTCGATATGAACGAAGACAACGCCAATGAGGTCATCGGACAGCTGGGCGCCGACAATGTAGCCTTCTGGAACGTCAACGTCTCGGATGAAGATTCCGTCAGGGATGCTGTGGCAGAGGTGGTAGAAAAGTTTGGCGCCCTGCACATTTGCAATAACTATGCGGGTATCGGTAGTGCCTGTAAGACCCTGAGCAAAAAGGGCGTGTTTCCCATGGCGGAATACATGCGGATTATCAATGTGAACCTGGTGGGGACATTTAACGTGGCGCGCTTTGCCGCTGAGCAGATGGCGAAGAACGAACCCTTTAATGAATATGGCGGCCGCGGTGTGATCATCAACACCGCATCGGTGGCGGCATACGAGGGGCAGGTAGGTCAGCTCGCCTACAGCGCCAGCAAAGGGGGTGTGGTTGGCATGACCATTCCCATGGCGCGCGATCTGGCCAGTTATGGTATCCGCGTGAACACTATTGTCCCCGGACTGATCCATACACCGCTGTTCGAAACCATGCCCGAGAATGTGTACAAGTCGCTTGAGTCCAGCGTCCCCTATCCGCCGCGCCTGGGCCAGCCTTCTGAAATCGCGCATCTGTCGGTGTGCATCGCCGAAAATGAATATATGAATGGGGAGTGTATCCGCCTGGATGGCGCGATCCGCATGCAACCTCGCTAAGGAGTAATGATATGGGACCGCTGAACGGCTATACGGTAATCGAACTGGCGGGTATCGGTCCCGCTCCCATGGGTGGGATGATCCTGGCTGACATGGGTGCCGAGGTCATTCGTATCGATAGGGCCACCGGTGCCAATGCGCTGGTAATGAAGGATGTCAGCAGTCGGGGTAAGAAATCCGTGGTGTTGAACCTGAAGGATCCGGCTGGCCTGGAGACCTTGTTGCGTATGGTGGAAAACGCCGACGCTATTATTGACCCCTACCGCCCCGGTGTTTGTGAAAAGTTGGGTATTGGTCCGGAAGCTTGTATGGCGCGCAACTCCAAGCTGGTGTTCGCCCGCATGACCGGTTGGGGTCAGGAAGGGCCGCTGTCCAAGGCGGCAGGACACGACATCAACTATATATCCATTACCGGCGCACTGTATGCCATGGGCCGCAAGGGCGAAAAACCTGTGCCTCCGCTCAACCTGGTTGGCGACATGGGCGGCGGCGGTATGCTGCTGGTTAATGGCATCCTCGCCGCGTTACTGGAAGCGGCCAACTCCGGCAAAGGCCAGGTTATCGACGCTGCCATGGTCGATGGCGCGGCGCAATTGATGTGGATGTTTCATGGCTTCGAAGCCATGGGAATGTGGGATGCCAGCCAGCGCGAGAGCAATCTGCTGGATGGCGCAGCCCATTTCTACGACACCTACGAATGCGCCGATGGCGAGTACATTTCCATTGGTTCCATCGAACCACAGTTCTACGCACTGCTCAAAGAGCTGGCGGGTTTATCGGAAGAAGAATTCGGCGACCAGAATAACCAGGCATTGTGGCCAGAAATGACAGACAAGCTGACCGCGGTGTTCAAGCAAAAGACACAGGCCCAGTGATGCGACATCATGGAGGGCACGGACGTGTGCTTCGCCCCGGTACTTAATTTTGTGGACGCGCCCAGTCACCCGGCCAACGTCGCACGTGATACTTATATAGAGGTGGACGGTATCACCCAGCCGGCGCCGGCTCCGCGCTTCAGTCGCACACCCGCCAGCGTGCAGCATGGCGGCCATCAACCTGGTCAGGACACCGATACGGTACTCAAGGCAATGGGGTTTGCAGAACAGGAAATTGCCGGTTTGCGTGAAGCCGGCGCGATTCATTGAACGGGATTAGCACCGAGGCAGCCTATGAGCGAGTATGAAACCGTATTGGTGACGCGCAAGGGCGCGGTCGCCCTGGTCACCCTGGACCGCCCCGCTGCGCTGAACAGTTTTAATGCGAGCCTGCGACGAGATATTCTGTGGGCAATACGCGAAGTTAACGAAGACGACGATATCCGCGTGGTGGTCCTCACCGGCGCCGGGCGGGCTTTCAGTGCGGGGGCTGATTTGCAGGAAAAGCAGACTGATCCCGAGCATTTTCGCGTAGAAGACCAACTCAATGGACAGTACAAGCCTGCGTTGATGGCCATCACGGAAGCGCCAAAGCCCTGGATTAGCGCCGTGAATGGGCCCTGTGCCGGTATAGGCAGCGCCTTCGCCATGGCCTGCGATCTCACTGTGATGGCCGATGATGCTTTTATCTACCAGGCATTTACCGCAATCAGCCTGGTGCCCGATGGTGGTGCCACATGGCACCTGGTGCGCACCCTGGGGCGCAAGCGCGCCTTTGAGGTGATTGCAACAGGGGAGAAAATCTCCGCGCAGAAGTGTCTCGATTGGGGCCTGTGTAATCGCGTGGTGCCTGCAGATGAACTGCTGGAGCGGGGGATGAGTTGGGCCGCCGAACTTGCCGACAGAGCGCCACTTTCCCTGCGCTACGCCAAACAGGCATTGAACGAGGCAATAGAAAACAGCGTGGGCGAGACCATCTCCAACGAGGCCACGTTGCAACATATCTGCATGGAGAGTGAGGATGCCATTGAAGGTGTCACCGCTTTTATGGAAAAGCGCGCACCCGTATGGAAAGGGCGCTGAGCAGGACCGACTCCGAGGAAAAAGCAGATCCCAGGCCGCCGACTGAGGGGTGCTCCCTGCAGACGTGATCTGCGCTATAGTGTGCGGCCAGCCACGCAGAGGGTTCTTTGGTGGACAGTGACAGCAGGCCCGAATTGCACTCCTGGCGAGAACGCCGGGATCGCACCCTGGATGAATACCGCAGCGCTGCGCGCGATAAACGCCACAGCAAGGGTTATCGCACCGCCCGGGAAAACGTCGCCGACCTGACTGATGAGGGCAGCTTCCAGGAATATGGACAATTGGCGGTCGCGGCCCAGCGCAGTCGACGCGATTACGAGGAGCTGCAATCCAGTACCGCCGCCGACGGGATTATCACCGGCACCTGTACTATTAATCGCGAGCAGTTGGGAGAGAAAAATTCCCGGGCGATTATCATTGTCAACGATTACGCGGTGCTGGCTGGTACCCAGGGCTTTTTTCATCACAAAAAACTCGATCGCATGTGTGAGCTGGCGCGGGAACTACGCTTGCCCGTGGTTATGTACACCGAAGGTGGTGGCGGTCGTCCCGGGGACACCGATGTCACTACCCAGATCGCCGGCCTCAATATTGATTCGTTCCACACCTGGGCTGCGTTAGGCGGACAGGTGCCTCGTATCGCGGTAAACAACGGCTACTGCTTCGCAGGAAATGCAGCCCTGTTTGGTTGCGCCGATTTTACCATCGCCACACGCAATTCCTGGATTGGCATGGCGGGCCCCGCCATGATTACGGGGGGTGGCCTGGGTGATTTTCATCCCACGGAAATAGGTCCCATTGAAGTACAGGAAAAAAACGGTGTGGTAGATATCGTTGCCGATGACGAGGCCCATGCCACTGCTCTGGCGCGGCAACTGCTGTCGTATTTCCAGGGGCCGGCAACGCAATGGTCAGCCAGGCCACAGGAAGCCCTGCGGGAGATGATTCCCGAGGACCGGCGTTGGGCCTACCCCGTGCGCCAGGTAATAGAGACGCTCGCCGATGAGGGGTCCTTCCTCGAGTTACAGCGTATCTATGGTCGCAGTATTATCACCGGTTTTCTCCGCATGGAAGGGCGTCCCGTAGCGCTGATCGCCAACGATTGCCAGCAGATGGGTGGCGCGGTAGATGCCGAGTCGGCGCGCAAAGCGGCGCGTTTCCTGCGCATTTGTAATGCCTTTGATCTCCCGCTGCTGTCTCTTACCGACACACCAGGTTTCATGGTTGGGCCAGCGAGCGAAGAGCAGGCCGCGGTTCGGCACATGGGCGATTTGTTCCTGGCGGGTGCCGCCATGCGTGTACCCATCGTGGCGATCTTCCTGCGCAAGGGTTACGGCCTGGGCGCCATGGCCATGACCGGCGGCAGTTTCGTTCGCCCGGTTTACGCCGCTTCCTGGCCTACCGGCGAATTTGGGGGCATGGGCCTGGAGGGAGCGGTACGCCTGGGTTTCAGTAAGGAGTTGGAAGCGGTTCAGGATGCCGCCGAACGCGAGGCGCTGTTCGACAAACTGGTGTCACAGGCCTATGAGGCGGGCAAGGCAACGGAGGCAGCGGCGCACCTGGAACTGGATGCGGTGATAGATCCCGCAGAAACCCGCGCGGTGATACTGCGCGCGCTGGCCGCAGCGGGGAAACGCTAGCCTTGTCCCAGCTCGATGGCAGTGTCTATGTTTTTTGTCCGCGAGCGGTATTGCAGGCGGCCTCCGTCCTGGGCGTCGATCAGCGCGCCCTGTTGCGCGATGCGCGAATCAAGCCCGAGTTATTGCGTTCACCGGGGGAGCGCATCTCGATGCAGCAGTACATGGCGCTGTATCGGCTGGCAGCAGAGCGTTCGGGGGATCCTGACCTGGGTCTGTATGTAGGGCATATCATTTATTTCAGTGGCATGAACCTGCACCTGTATATGACCACCATCTGCCGCAACCTGAAGGAATACTTCAACGTCATCCCCAGCACTATCAAGTTGCGCGGTGATACCGGCAGGGTGCTCATCAGGCCCAAGGACGAATTCATACGCCTGGAATGGCATCCGCTGCACGAGAGTACCCGCTGCTGGCGTCCGCTGGTGGATGAAATGCTGAAATCTTCCGCGGAAATCGTCAACGCGATCTGTGCCTTGCCAGTCCCGGTTCTGGCAGCGGAGTTTGCTTACCCGGCACCGGATGATACCGGCGCATTGAAGGCTGCATTTGGCCCCAATCTGCGCTTTGGTTGCAAGGTCAGCTGCCTGTATTTTGCCCGGGAGAGTGTGCGCTACCCACTGGTGGAGCTGGATTTCAAGCTCGGCCGCGATTACTGGGCGCAACCGCACTCGGTATTTGATGAGCCGGAAGTGGTGGATCCGTTTCTGCGTGATACGCGCTCCGCTGTGCGCCGGGCGCTGCCGGGCGGCTCTCTTACCATAGACGGACTGGCCAGTGAGCTGGGCATTTCACGGCGCACGCTGCAGCGCAGGCTGAGTGCGCTGGATTCCAGTTTCAAGCAGTTATTACAGGATGTGCGGGAGGAAATGTCCCAGCGTTACCTGGACGATCCACGCCTGGCGATAACGGAAATAGCCCTGTTGCTTGGCTATTCTGACCAGGCGTCCTTTTCCAACGCCTTCAAAACATGGCGCGGCTGCGCGCCCAGTGAATACCGCCAGCGCGGCAAGGGATGAAGTGATGTACAAAGGTAAAATATGAATATGCGAATTAGGAAAAGCCTGGTCTGCCTCGTTGCGCCGATGCTGGTCGCGACTGCAGGTGCCAATGATGGCAAGCAGCTACTGTGGGGCGACACCCACCTGCATACCACCTATTCATCGGATGCTTTCGCCAACAACAACCTGCTGGCCGATCCGGAAACGGCTTACCGCTATGCCAGTGGCTTGCCCACAATTCACCCCTATCACCGGGCCAGTGTGCGGATTGAAACGCCCCTGGACTTCCTGGTGGTGTCAGATCATGCGGAATTCCTCGGCGTGATAAGGCATGTCTATTTTGACGGGGTGGATACTTCCGAGTTGGGCATACTCGATGCAGCGAAGGCCAAACTCGCTCAGTGGATCTTGCGCAGGGCGATCGATTCCAGGGATGGCCGCAAGCTGTTTGTCGATGTGCTGCCGGCCCCAGAGGACCCGCGAAAAGCCGCCGTTGAAACCCTGGCCGGGCTGGACGGTAACGTGGGCTGGTTGCCGCCCATGCCGCAGGTGGAAGTGGATACCTGGAACCGGATAACGGATATCGCCGAGCGCTATAACAAGCCGGGTGAATTTACGGCGATGATAGGCTGGGAGTGGAGTTCCATACCCGGTGGCGCCAACCTCCACCGGGTAGTGCTTACCGATGTAGGGGCGAGCGTGGCGCAGCAATTTCAGCCTTTCGGCCTGGACGACAGCCCCTATCCTGAAGACCTGTGGGCCTGGCTGGAGAAAACAAGTGCCGCCACCGGGGCCGATTTTCTCGCGATACCGCACAACTCGAACATCTCCAAGGGCTTTATGTTCGATACTAAAACCTTGCGTGGCGCCGGGTTCACGCCAGAGTATGTGGCGCTGCGCGCCAAATGGGAGAGGATAGCGGAAATCACCCAGATCAAGGGTGACTCCGAGACTCACCCGGACCTGTCACCGGATGATGAGTTTGCCGACTTTGAAACTTACCCATTTTATATACAGCGTGAGAATTCCGAGTATGTGGCCGCCGTGGGTGATTATCTGCGACCAGCGTTGATGCGTGGCCTTGAGTTGGAACAGCAGTTGGGACAGAACCCCTACCAGCTGGGGTTGATTGGCTCAACCGATGCACACACGTCATTGCCATCAGCGGAGGAAGACAACTTCCACGGTAAATTGGCCACGGATTCCATTCCCGAAAACAAGGATTCCGGCTGGACCGAGGATGGTGCCTATGGCTGGGGTATGTCGGCATCGGGACTGGCGGCGGTATGGGCCCGGGAAAACACCCGTGAGTCTATCCTCGCCGCCATGCAGCGCCGGGAAGTGTATGCGACCACCGGGCCCCGTATCGGGGTACAGTTCTTCGGTGGTTGGGGCTTTACCGAAGAAGACCTGACGGGGGAGGGGCTTTATGCCCGGGCCACCGCGAGCGGTGTGCCTATGGGTGGTGAACTGCCGGCGCAGCCAGCCCCGGCCGCGGGCCCGGTATTCATCGTTCAGGCGATGAAGGACCCACTGGGCGCTAACCTCGACCGCGTGCAAATCGTAAAAGGCTGGCTTGATGACCAGGGTGTGTCGCGGGAAAAGGTCTTTGATATTGCCTGGGCGGGAGACCGCGAACGGGATGCCGACGGGCGACTGCCGGATTTGGGCAATACGGTCAATTTGGCTAATGCTTCGTATGCCAACACCATCGGCGAGGCGCAATTTAGCGCACTGTGGCAGGATCCGGAGTTCAGACCGGGGCAATCCGCATTTTACTATGTAAGAATATTGCAGATACCGACCCCGCGACACTCGCTGTACGACGTGGTCGCGCTCAATGTCGACGTGGACACCCGGCGCCCGGACAGTATCCAGGAACGCGCCTATACGTCCCCAATCTGGTACCAATCACGCTAATCACAAAATTGAATGACTTACAGGGAGAGCTCACTATGAAAAATCTTTTTGATGTATCCGGCAAGGTTGCCGTGGTGACCGGCGGCTCACGCGGTATAGGTGCAATGATAGCGCGGGGCTTCGTGGAGAATGGTGTGAAAACCTACATCACCGCCCGCAGGGAGGAAGAGCTCAATGCTACGGCGGCGGAACTCTGCACAATGGGAGAGTGCATTGCGCTGCCTTCCAATCTGGCTACCCTGGAAGGCGTTACCGCATTCGCCGATAGCATCAAGGAACGTGAAGAGCAGGTCGATATACTGGTAAACAATGCCGGGGCGACCTGGGGAGCGGAATTTGAAGACTTTCCCGAGGCCGGTTGGGACAAGATCATGGACCTCAACGTGAAGTCCCTGTTTTTTTTAACGCAGCAGTTATTACCTGTGCTGCGGGCCGCCGGTAACGCCGAGGATCCCGCCCGGGTTATCAATATCGGCTCCATCAACGGGTTTACCAATCCTCATATGAAGAACTACTCCTACTCCGCCAGTAAGGCGGCGGTACACCATCTGACGCGTCACCTGGGTGGTGACCTGGCCTCGGAGCACATCAACGTCAATGCCATCGCCCCGGGCTTTTTCCCCAGCAAGATGACCGCGCATATGCTGGAGGACGAACAGGAGATGTTGCATGCCATACCCCGGGGACGTATCGGCAGCCCGGAGGATGCCGCAGGTACCGCTATTTACCTGAGCTCCCGCGCCTCCGCCTGGGTTACCGGCCACACGCTGGCGCTCGATGGGGGTTATCTTGCGCTGGTATAAGCCTGGCGCACTGTCGTCAGCCAGCTGGCGTCAATTCACAACTTAATGTCGCCAAATCTCAAATGCTCTTGGCGGCTAGTCGCTATTATGGTGTCCTCATAAGAAAAATCAGGATGCGAGCCCATGAAGCAAACTCCTACCTTTGTACTGCTTTCCCTGCTGGGGTTCCTGGCGGGGTGTGAGCAGCAGTCCCCAGTAGCGCAAGACGCCGCGAAACCAGCGACTACCCCGCCCGCAGTGGCAACGACCATTGCCGCCAAGGCTGCCGCTAGAAAGGCCCTGTTTGGCGATTTGCATGTGCATAGCTCCTGGTCATTGGATGGCTATATATTCGGCAACAGCAATGACCCTCGCGCCGCCTACCGTTTTGCGCAGGGTGAGGCGGTGCCGCTTGCGGATGGCGCAAGCAACCGGCAGCTGAAAGTGCCGCTGGATTTCGCCGCGGTGACCGACCACGCTGAAACCCTGGGCTACTACCAGCGCTGTATGGTAGATCAGGGCGGCGAAGCCTACGCTGATGAAAACTGTGTGATGCTGCGCGCCAGGGATTTGCGCTTGTATTTCCAGGGCTTCAGGAACCTGGCAATGAATCCGCCCCAGCACCTGGGCGAAATTTGTGAGAGCAATGCCGCCTGTCGCGAAGCGGCAAAGAGCCCCTGGTCGCAATTACAGGCGATTGCAGATGAGTTTTACCGGCCCGGTGAATTTACTACTTTCAAGGCCTATGAATATACGGGCAACTTACCGAAAGGCGGAATGCTACACCGCAACGTGATCTTCGCCACCGATAAAGTTCCCGACGAGGCCATGAGTGCCTTTGACCTGGCTTCCGCCAGGGAACTCTGGCAGTGGCTGGATCGCGAGTGCATTGTTGACTGTGATGTCATCACCATCCCTCACAACAGCAACCTGGCCTGGGGCTACAGCTTTGGCAACAAAAATGTTGATGGCAGTGACTGGACCGTCTCAGATCAAAAGTTACGGCAGCGCTACGACCGTCTGGCCGAAATTTACCAGGCTAAAGGCAACTCGGAGTGCCAGACCGGTATTGGCACTAATGATGAGTTTTGCGATTTTGAGTTGTTGTTGCGCCCCTGTGAAGGTGCGGACGACGTGAGTTGTATGCGCGAGACGTCGTTCGTACGCAACGCACTGAAGATGGGTTTGCAACTGAATAAACAATTGGGGCTTAACCCCTACCAGTACGGCATTATCGCCAGCACAGATACCCACAACGGCACACCGGGTGACACCGCAGAGGTTGGATACCAGGGTCACCAGGCTGGAGAGATCACTGTGGAAAAGCGACTAACTGGCGGACATCGGGTAAAAGAGGGCAGGGGTGCGGTGAATTACAACCCGGGTGGCCTGGTGGGCGCCTGGGCACAGGAGAATACACGTGAGGCGCTGTTTGCCGCATTCAAACGCCGTGAAACTTTCGGTACCTCGGGAAACCGGATCAGTATTCGCCTGTTTGCCGGCTGGGATTACCCGGCGAATCTGGCAGCTGCGGTAGATGCTATCGACACCGCCTATAACGAGGGCGTGCCAATGGGCGCTACGCTTGCGGTAAACGGACAGCGCTCTGCACCCGGGCTACTGGTGTGGGCCGCACAGGACCCCGCTGCCCAGCCGCTGCAGCGACTGCAGATCATAAAAGGCTGGATGGATACCAGCGGCGAGCTCAGGGAGTACACCTACGACGTTGCTTGTGCCGATGGTATGGCAGTGGACGAAGAGACCCACCGCTGCCCGGATAACGGTGCCGGCGTGGACCTGAGCAATTGCTCAACTACCGGGGAAAGTGGTGCCTCGCAGCTGGCCACCGTATGGCGGGACCCGGAGTTTGATCCAAAACAGTCCGCCTTCTATTACGCCCGGGTGTTGGAAAATCCCAGTTGCCGCTGGAGCACTTATGACGTTCTCGCCAGTGACGGCGCAATAGCGCCGGCCTATCCCGTGCCGGAAGTTATCCAGGAGCGCGCCTGGAGTTCACCGATCTGGTTGCAACCCGCTGGAGTGCCATCGCCATGAAGAGGATTGGGCTCACCTTTGCATTTTGTCTTGCCTGTAGCGGTGCCATGAGCGCCGCGCCGGCAGAGTACTCCCCCTATGTGGGCGATGATTTTCCGCGCAATGTCTACTGGGGTGACACCCATTTGCACTCGTCCCTGTCCAGTGATGCCTTCGGCCTCGGAGTAACACTGGGGCCCGATGCCGCTTTCAGTTTTGCGTCCGGTAATACCGTCACCACCACCTGGGGCATACAGTCCCGCTTGTCGCGGCCACTGGATTTCATGGTGCTGGCTGATCACGCGGAGTCGCTGGGTATGATGAACCTGGTCCAAGCGGGTGATTCAAGGGTACTGGCAGACCCTGAGATACAGCGCTGGCACGAATTGCTCAATGGCAGTGCTGAGCAACGCAAGAAATTTCGCCAGGAATTTTTCCAGCGCAGTACGCGGCAGCTTGCTTTTAGCAAACTCGATGCCGCGGCTACACCACAGCTGCAAACATCCATTTGGCGCGATTCGCTGGCGATAGCGGAAAAGTACAATGAGCCGCATAAATTTACTGCCTTGCTCGGTTTTGAATGGACGTCTGCACCGGGCGGTAGCAATTTGCATCGGGTGGTTATCTTTCGCGACGGTGAGAAACGTGTGGGAGAAGTGCTGCCACTGTCGAGCCGTGGCAATGCCCCGGTGGATGAGCTGTGGGACTACCTCGGTGATTACGAGGCCTCAACCAGCGGACAGGTGCTGGCTATTCCCCACAATGGCAATCTGAGTAATGGCCTGATGTTTCCGGTGGCGGAGCGTCACGGAGACGGCCCTGTGGGCGCCGATTACGCCGTGCGGCGGGCTCGCTGGGAGCCTGTGGTCGAAGTCACACAGATCAAGGGTGACGGCGAGACGCACCCCCTGTTGTCCCCGGATGACGAGTTCGCCGATTACGAAACCTGGGATTCCGGTAACTTTGAGGGCGCGCCCAAGACCGAGGACATGTTGCCCTTTGAGTATGCCCGCTCTGCCCTGAAGAATGGCCTTTCCCTTGAGACGAAGCTCGGTACCAATCCCTACGCCTTTGGGATGATAGGCTCTACCGACGCCCACACATCACTCGCGGCAGTAGCTGAAAACAATTTCTTTGGTAAGCACAGTGGCGTTGAGCCGGGTAAGAATCGTTGGAATCATCTGGTGGGTCAGGCGGGCGAACGGGTAGTAAAGGGCTGGGAGCAAGCATCTTCCGGTTATGCCGCCGTATGGGCACGGGAGAATACCCGTGAGGCGCTCTGGGACGCGATCAAGCGGCGCGAAGTCTACGCCACTACAGGACCGCGCATCAGCGTTCGTTTCTTTGGTGGCTGGGATTTTGTTGCCGCAGACGCAAGTGCGCCCGATATCGCCGCTACAGGTTATGCCAGGGGTGTGCCCATGGGTGGCCTCCTTGTCCCGGGTAAGGGTGCTCCCAGTTTCCTGGTGATGGCGGCCCGCGATCCCATCGGGGCCAACCTGGACCGGGTGCAAATGGTGAAAGGCTGGCTGGACGGCAAGGGTGAACAG
>JARFQU010000194.1 GCA_029287595.1 Halioglobus sp.
GGGCGCATCACGTTTTCGGCGTACCAGTTGATCATGCCGATCTTCTCCTCCACCGTTTGGGTATCGGGCTGCGCATCGTAGGGATTGCGAAAAGCGATAATGACCTCGGTTACACCCGCAGCGGTGAGGCTGTCCAGCCCCTCGGTCGAGTAGGCTGCTTCTGTCATGGCGTGATATTCGAAGGCACCCTGGTCGCGACCGTAATCCTTACGGAAATCCTCGATCTGGCCGATCATGGCCTGCAATTCTTCCAAAGAAGAGCCGGCTGAAATCCAGCCATCACCCAGGCGAGCAGCGCGGCGCAGGGCCGGTTTGGCGTGCCCGCCTACCAATAGCGGAATGTGATGGTCCGGGACCGGACACAGCTTGATCGGGTCAAGCTGGAAAATCTCCCCGTCGTAACCGAAATAGTCTCCGCTCATCAAGCCGTTGACGATCTCCATCATCTCGTCCATGCGCTTGCCCCGTTTCTCCCAGGGAATCTGGCAGGCCAGGAAATCCTCGGGCCAGGGACTGATACCCACGCCGAAGCCGAAGCGATCCCCCAGCATCACCCCCAGAGTGGCCAATTGCTTTGCCACAATCACCGGCTGGCGTATGGCGAGCTTGATCACCGAGGTGGTAAAGCGCAGCTTCTCGGTGCGAGCCGCCAGGTAGGGAATCGCCACGAAGGGCTCCAGGAACGGCACACCATCGAGAAACTCCCGGGTACCGTCGTCATTGTAAGGGTATACGTCCGAGCCTTCCTGGGGATAGCAGATGCTGTCCGGGAAAGTAAACGTGTCAAACCCTGCCTCCTCTGCGGCGATTGCCAGGGGCAGGTACTGATCGGGGGGACACATGGTGGCGTGATAGGCGAATTTCATAGTTTTTATCCTGGTTGCTTGTTTGGGCGTCCTGGTTTGAGCGTCCCGGCTGACTCACGCGGGGCGCTTTCAGTCCTGTTTACGCTCGCCTGCGGCATACTTAACCGTAGCGCTTAAATTGGTACGTCGGGTATGCCAGTACAGTTCTACCATACAGACTCCTGTACAGGTTTTGCCCATCCTGGTTTACTGCCGCCAAAATCTGGTAAAAGCCGCTACATAGTCGCCATTTTTGGTCTATGTTATATCGGAGTCGTTTAACAAGTACCATAGGCTTTACCATAAAAAATCTAAGGATACGTACATGAATTATTTTGTTACCGGCGGTACAGGTTTCATCGGGCGCTTTCTGGTGCCCAAATTGCTTGATCGTGGCGCCACCGTGTATTTACTGGTGAGGGCCGGCTCCATGCCCAAAGTAGACGGGCTGCGGGAACTGTGGGGGGCCGATAAGGACCAGGTGATTGCCGTGGAAGGCGACCTGGCGCGCCCCAAACTGGGGGTAAAGCCCGCCTGGATCAAGAAGCACGCGGGTAAGATCGATCACTTCTTTCACCTGGCCGCCATCTACGACATGAAAGCCGATGCCGAGAGCCAGCGCGAGAGTAACGTCAAGGGCACGGCCCAGGCCATTGCCCTGTCCAAGGCATTGAAATCCGGTTGTTTTCACCAGGTCTCCTCCATCGCCGCCGCGGGCCTGTACGAAGGCACCTTCACCGAAGACATGTTTGAGGAAGCGGGCTCCATGGAGCACCCCTACTTCCTCACCAAGCATGAGTCCGAGGGCCTGGTACGCAAGGAAAAGAACATGAACTGGCGCATCTATCGCCCGGGCATGGTGGTGGGTCACTCGATAACCGGAGAGATGGACAAGGTCGACGGCCCCTATTACTTCTTCGAGAGCCTGAAAAACCTCAGCTCGGTAGTGCCCGAAGGCTTCCCGTTATTGATGAACAAGGCCGGCCTGCTCAATATCGTGCCGGTAGATTATGTGGTTAATGCCATTGACCATCTCGCCCATCTGCCGGATCACGACCAGGAGTGCTTTTTTATTACCGACCCGGATGGCATCCGCGTGGGCGATCTCCTCAAAGTCATGATGAAGGTATCCGGCGGCCCCCGCCTCAAGGCCATTGATGTCAGCGCACTGGACAAGGCCACGAAACTGGCCGGCAAGGGCATCGGCAATCTGGGCCCGGTAAAAAAACTGGGTGAAAAACTCATTTCCCGCATGGGCATCCCGCCCCAGGTGGTGGGTTACATCAACTACCCCACGCACTTTGACTCCAGCCGCACCCGGGAGCTGCTGTCCGAGGCGGATATCGTGTGCCCGCCTTACGAGTCCTATGCCCCGGTATTGTGGGATTACTGGATCGAATTCCTGCGCGCAGATGCCAAATCCCATGTGGAGGAAGTGGACGGCCTGTTCAAGAAAATGATAGGCCGCACCTCGCTGACCGCCCTGCGGCGCAAGGTAAAGGGCAAGGTCGTGGTCGTCACCGGCGCCACCAGTGGTATTGGCAAGGAATGCGCCCTGCGCCTGGCCCGGGCAGATGCCACGGTGATACTGGTGGCACGCACGGTGGAGAAGCTCGACGAAACCATTGCCGAGATAGAAGCGGCAGGCGGCAAAGCACAGGCCTACTCCTGCGATGTATCCAGCGCCGCGAAATGCAACAAGCTGGTGAAGGACGTACTGAAGGACCACGGCCAGGTGGACATTCTGATCAACAATGCGGGACGCTCCATCCGTCGCTCGGTGCGCTACAGCTATGATCGCTTCCACGACTTCGAGCGCACCATGGAGCTGAACTATTTCGGCGCGCTGCGCCTGATACTTGGCTTTCTACCCTCCATGGAGGAGCAAAAGAACGGCCAGATCATCAATATCTCCTCTATCGGTGTGTTGACCAGCCCACCGCGCTTCTCGGCGTATGTGGCCTCCAAGGCCGCGCTGGACGCATTCAGTCTCTGTGCCGCCCCGGAGTTTGCCGCGGATAATATCGACTTCACTACCATTCACATGCCGCTGGTGCGCACGCCCATGATTGCGCCCACCAGCCTGTATAAGGCGTTCCCCACGTTGTCACCAGTACAGGCCAGGGATCTGGTGATGAAGGCTATTATCAGCAAACCCAAGCGGGTATCCACCGGTCTGGGCGTAGCGGGTGCGGTCGCCCAGGCCACCATCCCCAGCGTTACCGAGGCGTTCCTGAGCCAGGCCTACGATCTGTTCCCGGACTCCGCCGCAGCGCGTGGACTGAGTGAGGAGGAAGCCGCCCGGGAAAAAGGCAACGTGCCCTCCTCGCGACTGGAACTGGCGCAGAAAATGTTCTCCCAGGTGATGCGCGGCGTGCACTGGTAAACACCCACTTGTGCAGCCGTACCTGGCAACGCGAGCTCCCGGCGTAATTTAAGCGGCGGGCAGTTCGCGGCAAAACTTCCACCTGAGCGCGTCAGAAGCCCATTTTGTCGCAGGTTGGTTGTTATCCGTCAAATCTCACGTAGTCTGGTGCGATCGTAGCTGTGTCCCTTGCAGTGCGAACATAACAAATACAAAAACATTCTCTGCCCGGAAGATTGAGACAAATGCCTAATTCCCTTTCCAGCAGCGACCAGGTCACCGGCGAATTTGTCACCCTGGGTGAAGAGCGTTACTACGCGATTCATAATGTCGACAAAATGGCACCGTTTTTCATCAGCCTGGTGTCCGACGGCGATCACTGGATGTTTGTATCCTCCAATGGCGGCCTGACGACGGGCCGGGTGTCGCCCGAAACCGCGCTATTCCCCTATATCACCGTAGACAGAATCTACGAAAGCACAGCGCATACGGGCAGCAAGACCCTGTTACGGGTCGAGGCAAATGGCAGCCGCCATAACTGGGAACCGTTTAACTACGAGCATAACGGGCGCCACGTCGTAACGCGTAATTTGTATAAAAATGCGCTGGGTAACAAACTGCTGTTTGAAGAGATCAACCACGATCTGCAACTGGTCTTTCGCTACAGCTGGGCATTCAGCGACGCCTATGGTTTTGTGCGGCAATGCGAACTGGAAAACCTCGATGGGGAAAATTGCGAAGTCGAACTACTGGACGGCCTGCAGAATATCCTGCCAGCGGGCACGCCGCGCTTCACCCAGACCAATTCCAGCTACCTGGTGGACGCCTATAAATGGAATGAGCTTGACCAAAAAACAGGACTCGCATTCTTCACCCTGTTTTCAGCGATCACTGACCGCGCCGAACCCGGTGAATCACTGAAAGCGACTACGGTTTTCAGTCTCGGGCTGAAAGACCCCTGCATTTTGCTGTCCAGCGAACAACTCGAGAATTTCCGCCATGGCGCCGCCGTGGAAAAGGAAAACCACAATCGCGGCATTCGCGGTGCCTACCTGGTTAACGCCTCACTGACCTTGCCCGCGGGGTCGTCACGGCAGTGGCAGGTGGTAGCCGATATAGAACAGAGCCAGTGTGAATCGGTCGCCCTGCTGCAGCAACTGGGCCAGCCGGCAACCCTCGCCAAAGCGCTTGGCGATTCAATTAAGCAGGGTTCTGAAACACTGGCGGGCATACTCGCAGCCGCCGATGGCTTCCAACTGACGGCGGAGGAAGAGGTCGCTACACACCACTATGCCAATGTATTATTCAATACTCTGCGCGGCGGTATTTTCGACAACCAGTACCTGATTGCGTCCAGCCACTTCCGTCGCCACGTGGAGCAGTTCAATCGCGGCGTTTACGACTCTCACCAGGCACTGCTGGAGGCACTGCCAGAGCACCTCCAGCGTGAAGAACTGCTTACCACCATCCAGGCCCAGCACGACCCGCAACTGGAACGTCTGGCTTACGAATACCTGCCAATCACCTTCGGTCGCCGCCACGGTGACCCCAGCCGCCCGTGGAATCAGTTTGCTATCAAGCTCAAGGATGATCAGGGCCATCGACTGCTGACCTACCAGGGTAACTGGCGCGACATATTCCAGAACTGGGAAGCCTTACTACTGAGCTATCCGGAATTCATTGAAAACGTGATTGCCAAGTTCGTCAATGCCTCCACCGCAGACGGTTATAACCCCTATAGAATCACCAACGACGGTATCGACTGGGAAGTGGAAGAACCGGACGACCCGTGGAGTTACATCGGCTATTGGGGCGACCACCAGATTATCTATCTGCAAAAGTTGCTGGAATTATCCCTGCAATTCCACCCGGCCCGGTTGAGTGCGTTGTTGCAACAACCACTGTTCAGCTATGCCAACGTACCCTACAAGATCAAACCGCTTGCGGCACTGCTGGAAAACGCCAAGAGCACCGTCGTCTATGACCATGGTCTGGCCACGCGGATTGAGCAGCGGGTGGACGACATGGGCGCCGATGGCAAGCTGGTACTGAATGCCAACGGCCAGGTGTACCAGGTCAATCTATTGGAAAAGCTCCTGGTGCCGCTGCTCGCTAAACTGGGCAACCTGGTGGTCGATGGTGGCATCTGGCTCAATACCCAGCGTCCCGAGTGGAACGATGCTAACAACGCACTAGTAGGCCAGGGTTTGTCCATGGTGACCCTGTACTATCTGCGCCGCTACGTCACCTTCCTGCAGCGCCTGCTGGTCACTCAGGCCGGTGAGGTAACACTGTCGGAGCAGGTGAACCAATGGCTGGCGGAGACCGCGGCAGCGCTGCACACTTTACGGGGTGAGCTGGGCGACCAACCGATTGGCGATACCCTGCGCTACGATTCCCTGCTGGCACTTGGCGAGGCGGCCAGTCGTTACCGCCAGCACATCTACCAGCAGGAATACTTCAACGGTGTGGCGCAGCTGCAAACAGGCGCTATAAGTAGCATGCTGGATGATGCACTGGCAGCCATAGATCACAGCATCGGCACTAATCTGGGGAGCGACGGTCTCTACCACGCCTATAACCTGCTGGAGGTGAAACCGCAGGCGCTGGCCATCGACACGCTTTACCCTATGCTTGAAGGCCAGGTAGCCGTGCTGGCCTCGGGTGCTATCGCACCGGAGCAGTCAGCTGACCTGATTGAATCCCTGTTCGCCAGTGACGTATTTCGCCCCGACCAGGGCTCTTTTTTGCTCTACCCTGATCGGCAGTTGCCGGGATTTCTGCAAAAGAATTGTGTGCCTGCGCAGAGTGTCGAGGCACTACCACTGCTTACAACCATGCTGGATCAGGATGACAATCGTATTATTGAACGCGATGCCAGTGGGGAGTATCGCTTTAATGCCGATTTGACCAATACCGGTGAACTGGACATCCGGCTGAACGAGCTCGCACCAGCGTACGGTGAAGCTGTGGAAATTGCACGCCAGCCGCTACAGGCGCTCTACGAACAGGTGTTCAAGCACAAAGCCTTTACCGGGCGCTCTGGCGGCATGTTCGGTTTTGAGGGACTTGGCAGTATCTACTGGCACATGGTATCCAAACTGCTGCTGGCGGCCCAGGAAAGCTATTTTGCCGCCAGACAACAAGGCACTGATGAGACGATCTGCCAGCGACTGGCAAGCCTGTACTACCGCATTCGCGCCGGTATAGGCTTCAACAAGACCCCGGCCGAATACGGCGCATTCCCTACCGATCCCTACTCCCATACGCCCGCGCACATCGGTGCCCAGCAACCGGGCATGACGGGGCAGGTGAAGGAAGAGATATTGACCCGTTTTGGCGAACTGGGCCTGCGCGTTAGCGACGGCGCCGTGCAGTTTGACCCGAGTCTGCTGCGCGCCTGTGAGTTTGTCGCCGCGCCTGGCCCGTTCCGTTTCCTGGATGTAAAGGATCAATGGCAGGAGATTGGCGTGCCAGCTGGCGGATTGGCGTTCACCTGGTGCCAGGTGCCGCTGGTCTACCACCTGGATGACAGCGCCACGGCGACCGTCTCTATCCACTGGGATAATGGTGAACACCAGACGCTGCCGGGGCTGGCGCTGCCGGCAGAGCTTGCAGAACATGTATTTCGGCGCAATGGCAGGATACGACAGATAGACCTGGTTTTGACCAGTGAGCTTCTGTATTCCAGTTGAGTCGGTGCCACCGCCGCCCGGAGGGCTACTTATTCATAATCGAAGGTGCAGAGGCATGATCGATGCTTATCTGTCTGTAAGAAATCTCTTTATAGCGTCACGATAATTGCGACTGACCTTGAGTTGCTGGTCACAATCCAACTCGAGAATATATTCCCCTTTATGCAGCGGCGTTGCCTTCACGATACGATCGAGATTGACCACAGTGGAGCGATGAATGCGCTTGAATTTATCACCGTCCAGCCTGGACATCAGGCTCTTGAGGGTACTGCGCATTATCAGGGTCTCGCCCTTCACATGTACGCACATATAATCACCCGCGGCGTCTACCCAATCGATATCATCGATCTCAACCAATACCGTGCTGTCATTGTCTTTTATTGCGATTTTCCTGTCAGCGGCAAGCGCTTCTTCAGCTGATCGCTCCGGATTTTTTGCGTCGGACCTGCCACCCACCCTACGCGCCATTTCGTCGATGGCGCCAAGCAATGGTGACTTATGCTCTGCTGCGCTATCATCGCTGCCTGTGAAGCGCATTAGTGCCCTTGCTATGGCCCGCTGCAGGCGCTTGCCGTCGACTGGCTTCAGCATATAATCAACTGCGTGCAGATCAAAAGCATCAATCGCATAGCGTTGATAAGCAGTGCAGAAAACGACCATCGGCATAATATCCGCCTGCAATTCCTTCACCACGTCGAAGCCGCTGGAGCCCGGCATCTGAATATCCAGTATCAACAGATCGGGCGCCAGCTCCCGGGTGGCCTCTATCGCCTCCCGCCCATTGCGGCACTCCGCGATAAGTTCCACTTCTGGAATATCATCCAACAGGGACCGCAGCAGGCGACGGGCAAGAGGCTCATCGTCGACGATAATAGTTCTTAGCCGAAGCTGCGGTTTAGTCACGACGGGGCACCCGTCTTGCCAAGGTTGGGCGATTCGGCATCAAATGGAAAGCGAATCTGGATCGCCAATCCAGTGGGCTCCGTGTTTAAGGTCTCGAAAGAATAGTTGTCTCCATACAGTGTCTGCAATCTTTGCAGGGTATTTTGCAGACCCACCCCGCGGCCCTCGGTAGCTTGTGCTGTTTTCATGCCCGGCCCCGTATCCGAGACCTCCAGCAGCAACACGTTGTCTGATACGCCGGCCTTCACCCGAACGGTGCCACCATCCTCATTCTCAGCAATCGCGTATTTCATCGAGTTTTCAACGATAGGCTGTAAAATCAGCCCCGGGACCTTTGCCTGGCGGGCCCGGGCGGAAACATCAAACTCCAGGGTGAGCCTATCTTCAAAGCGAGTTTTCTCAATATTGAGGTACAACATCAAGGATTCGAGCTCCTGCTCAAGACTCACATTCTCGATGCCATCGTGCTCCAGCGAGTGACGCAGGAACTCACTGAGCAACTGCAGCATTTCCCGCGCTTTATCATTTTCATTCAGGGCGATCAACGCATTGATAGCGTTGAGGGTGTTGAACAGAAAATGAGGGTTCAGCTGATAGCGCAACATCTGCAACTGTGCATCTCGCGCAGCCGACTCGGCCTGCACACGTTTCAGGTGTTCTCCCTCCCTCAGCGCGTGTTCCTCAATCAGTTTCTGGTGTTCAAGGGCATGTAATTCATAGTATTTAATGCCGTAATACAGCACCGTCCAGCTCAAAAAGACAAACAGGGAGCCAAAGTACCAGTAGTTGAACTCATCCCAGATAGCGGTTTCACCGACTATCCAGGCAAACACCACAATGCGCAGCACGGTCCACACACCGCTGGACAAAAGCACCGCCGCTGAGGCTATAGCCACTCTTGGCGCGACCGATAGATTGAATGTTTGCCGAAACAAGGGGCGCAGGGACCAGGTCGTCAATACCCCCAAAACTGCAGAAAGCATAATATGGCCTACATGGGGCCAACTCACGTGGTCATCCACCAGGGTGATACTGAGGAAAGTGACTATCGAATAGCCCGCCCAGCCGATAATCTGGCAAAACCAGAAACGCAAATCTCTATTTTCATACAGTTTTTGCGTGAGCCGGTGTAATCCGCGGTCTACCGCAGTATCGTTATCATTCATTGTCACATTATAGGCCTAAAGCGTCTGACTCCCAATCCAGCGCCGGCACTGGAGGCAGTTTTTCTTATCCATAGTGATCGAGGTCGATTCCGCCTCAAATCAGGTCCTGCTCGTCTGATTTCTATAGGACTATGACATAATCATGATCAATACTATGCCCATTAATGCGGTAACTGGTTGCTCTGGAGGCGCGACAGAAAGACCCTGTCACGCTTCTAGACAGACAATAACGAGCGCCGCCGGACTGCAAAAACTGAGTGACAAACCATGTCTATTACAACTATGTACCTGAATGCAGCGCTGTGTGTCTTCTGCCTGGCCGCCGCGCTTCCGACGTACTCAGCACCGACACACGACGCCGATCGCAGCCATTACTACGCACCCAGGGCACAGCAAGCTCCGCTGGTGGATGGCGTAGCCGATGAACCTGTCTGGCAAAAGGCGCCCTGGCGGGCCCTGGACAACCTCTGGTTGGGCCCGGAATTCTCCGACGAGGACTTTCAGGGGCGCTATAAAGTCACATGGACCGAGGACAAAATCTACCTTCTGGTGGAGATCGTCGACGACGTGCTGATCGATACCCACCGCGACCCGCTGGTACAGTATTGGGATGATGACTGCCTGGAAATATTCATTGATGAGGATCATTCAGGTGGCAACCACCAGTTCAACCACAACGCCTTTGCCTACCACCTGTCGCTGGACAACCAGGCTATCGACATAGGCACCGACAAGCTACCGCACTCCTATACAGACCATGTGCAAAGCCGCTGGCAACAGCATGGCGATAAAGTCGTATGGGAGGTCAGCATTGATATCTACACCGACGCTTATAGGGACGGCGCCAGTGACAACCAGCCGCAATCACTGGCCGCGGGCAAGGTCATGGGGTTTATGGTGGCTTATTGCGATAACGACGGCAGTGAACTGCGCGAGAACTTTATCGGCTCCGAGCACGCCGCCGGCGACCACAAGGACCGCGG
>JARFQU010000203.1 GCA_029287595.1 Halioglobus sp.
GGCCAATGAATTGTCAAAAAAAACGCCCGGAGCACATCGCAACCGGGCGTTTCTGGATCTTGCTCGCACCCCGCTGTTGCCGCGGGACCAACCCGTTTAACGCTTGGAGAACTGGGGACGCTTGCGCGCCTTGCGCAGACCAACCTTCTTGCGCTCCACTTCACGGGCGTCGCGGGTCACGTAACCGGCCGCACGCAGGGTGCCGCGCAGCGACTCGTCATATTCCATCAGGGCACGGGTGATGCCGTGGCGAATTGCACCGGCCTGGCCGAAGCTGCCGCCGCCTTCAACCGTTACGTTGAGATCAAATTTATCATTTAATTCAACGAGTTCCAGAGGCTGACGCACAATCATGCGGGCCACTTCGCGACCGAAATACACGTCCAGCGGACGCTTGTTGACGGTGATATTGCCCTCCCCGTTCTGCAGGAAAACGCGGGCGGTGGAGGTCTTGCGACGACCAGTTCCGTAATACTGATTAGCTGCTGACATAAATAATATCCGTTAGATGTTCAGTGCTTGGGGCTGCTGGGCACTATGAGGGTGCTCATTGCCGGCATACACTTTCAATTTCCTGAACATGGCGCGTCCCAGCGGGTTGCGCGGTAACATGCCCTTGACCGCACCCTGGATCACACGCTCGGGGGCTTTATCGATCAATTTCTCGAAAGAAATCGATTTCAGGCCACCGGGGTACCCGGTGTGGCTGTGGTACATTTTGTCGGTTGTCTTGGCGCCGGTAACCTTTACCTTCTCCGCATTGATCACCACGATGTAGTCACCGGTATCAACATGGGGGGTATATTCGGCCTTGTGCTTGCCGCGCAGACGGTGCGCGATCTCACTGGCCAGGCGGCCCAGAGTCTTGTCGGAGGCGTCTACCACGAACCAGTCGTGGTTGACCTCACTTGCTTTGGCACTATAAGTTTTCATCAATAACAGCCTCTTGGAGGGGCCCAATTTCGAGGACGCGAATACTACCCAATGGACCACCCCGTTTCAAGCGGAAAATCAAATAAAATTCACGACTTACCCAAACCCAGGGGACCCACTTACCAGGGCCCGGAATCCTTTTGCCAACCCCTAGGGCTTGTGTTCCCGGGTCAGGTACTCGTGAGACTGCATTTCCTGGAGTCGCGAGACCGTGCGCTGAAACTCGAAACCCAGGCTACCACCGGCATACAGCTCCAGCAGAGGCCTGGCCGCTGCCAGCACCAGCTTCACGTTGCGATCATAAAATTCATCCACCAGGTTGATGAAACGCCGCGCCTGGTCATTTTGTTCCGGGCCGAATTCCGGCACCCCGGAAACCAGCACGGCGTGAAAGATCCGGGATAGCTCGATGTAATCGTTCTGAGAGCGGGGGCCGTCACACAGCTCGGCAAAGTCAAACCAGACCACATCTTCGGCCACACAGCGGCAGGTCAGGTAGCGACCATTGATCTCCAGTCGCTCCCAATGCTTGCCTGGCTCCACGGCCAGGCGCTGAAAACTGTCCTGCAGGCTCTCATCAGCCCCTTCATCCAGGGGGTAGTGATACAACTCCGCCTGCTGCAGGGTGCGCAGGCGGTAATCCACCCCCGCATCCACATTGACTACCCGGGTATATTTTTCCACCAGGGCGATTACCGGCAGGAAACGCTGGCGCTGCAAGCCATTCTCATAGAGCTTTTCCGGCACGATATTGGAGGTAGCTACCAGGGTCACACCGCGGGCGAACAGCGCCTCCATCAAGCCTCCCAGGATCATGGCGTCACCGATATCGGTGACGAAAAACTCATCGAAACAGATTACCCGGGCCTCCCGGGCCAGCCGGTCTGCCACGATTTCCAGGGGGTTTTTCTGTCCCTCCAGGCTGGTCAACTCGGTGTGAACACGGCGCATGAAACGGTGAAAATGCACCCGCAGCTTCTGCGGGAAAGGCAGGCAATCGTGGAAGTTGTCCACCAGGTAGGTTTTGCCGCGCCCCACCCCACCCCAGAGATAGAGACCCACCTCTGGCTCGGGTGCCTCCCCCCGTATTTTGCGCAGCCAGCCCGACAGACCGCCGCGGCCACCTTCCGTGTGCCTGGCCAGCAATCGCTCGTAGAGCTCCTGCAACAACATCACCGCCGCTTCCTGGGCGGGGTCATGGGTAAAATCCTCACGCTGCAGATCGGCCTGATAGCGCTGCCAGGGAGTTGTCATATCGGGGGATTGCTCCCATAGAGCTCGCGAGCGGCCACTTTACCCACCGCTTGCGCTATTGGCAACGCCGCGTCTGTCGCAGCGCTACAGTCTGCATCGCAATGGAGGTATACTCCCCGTCTTTGACATCGTGGTAGAGGATTTATCCGTGGAATCACCTGAGTATACCCAGACTTTTCTGGTCGCCGCGGCCGCAGCCGCACTGGTTGTAGGCTTGCTGGCGGGCCTGTTACTGGGCCGCCGCACGTCACCCGCCGGGCAGAAGTACAGGGAGGTGGAGCGCAAACTCGACCAGGTGCTGCAGGATAAAAAAGCTTATGAAGACGAGGTGGTCGAGCACTTCAGCGACACCGCCAAACTGCTGAACGGTCTTACGGAAAGTTACCGCGACGTGCACAATCACCTGGCCAAAGGTGCCGCCACCCTGTGCCAGGGTGAGGGACCGATATCACTGGAGCGACTGGAGGGCAGTGGTGACCCCGCGGAAATACCCGCTCACCTGGCGGTCGTGCAACCACCCCTGGACTACGCTCCGAAAACTTCGCCGGATGAAAAAGGCATGCTCAACGAGGAGTTCGGGCTGGAGCGCAAGCCGACGCCGGCGACAACGCCCTCCGAAGCAGTTGACGGTAAAACCTGAGTCGCCCTCACCGCGCTACACCGGGTTATCGATATCGATAAAGCGGTGCTGCAATGAGAACTCCTGCGCCACTTGTTCCGCCACCGCCTGCACTCCGTAGCGCTCGGTGGCGTGGTGTCCGGCAGCGATAAAGTGAATGCCCTCTTCCCGGGCAATATGTACCGTCTGCTCTGAGGCCTCTCCCGTAATAAACACGTCCGCGCCCGCGGCAACTGCCGCCTCTATGTAACCCTGGGCGGCCCCGGTACACCAGGCAATGTGGCGCACGCCAGCCACATCCGCCGCAATATGCAGGGGCTCGCGGCCGGTAATGCGCCGCAGCGCAGCCAGCAGTTCGCTGACCGGAAGCTCCGTGGGAAGTTCGGCAATATTGCCCACGCCCTCACCCCCGGACTGCAAGGGTCGATGATCCTGTAAACCCAGCAGTTCACCCAGACGGGCGTTATTACCCAGGGTGGGGTGAGCATCCAGCGGCAGGTGATAGGCCAGCAGGCTGATGTCATGCCCCAGCAGGGTTGCCAGGCGACGGCGCTTCATTCCGACCACCGCCTGCTCCTCGCCCTTCCAGAAGTAGCCGTGATGCACCAGGACTGCATCAGCACCCCACTCGGCCGCGGCATCCAGCAGCCGCTGACTGGCCGTTACCCCGCTGGCCACCTTTGCCACCTGGGGCCGCCCCTCCACCTGCAGCCCGTTGGGGCAGTAGTCCTGAAAGCGCCACGGCTCCAGCAGGGCGTCCAGGTAGCTGACCAATTCGCGCAACGCTACACTCATTTGCCTCTCATCCGTTTCTAGACTGTTGTCGCTCAGGACGCATCATATACAATGCGGCAGCAAACAACATAATACAGCCCCATGAAAGACAGCCTGAAATTCATAACCTGGCCGGCGCTTACCGGACTGCTGGCAGCCCTGCTGATCCTGGATCGCTGGGTGCTGCCCAATGCGCCGGCCACTGGCAGGTATTCCCAGGAGCCGGTCAGCTACTCGCGGGCCGTCAGCAGTGCCACGCCCTCAGTGGTTAACATTTATACCGCAAAATTGGTCACCAGCCGGCGCAATCCGCTGCTGGATGATATGTATTTCCGCAAATTTGCCCGCCCCCAGGCACAGCGCCAGCGTATTGAGCGCTCCCTGGGTTCCGGGGTGATCATGACCGCCCAGGGACATATTCTCACCAACAACCACGTCATCGCCGGTGCAGACGCGATACAGGTATTGCTGCACGATGGACGTTCCGCCAATGCGGTGGTGATCGGCACTGACCCCGCCACTGACCTGGCGGTACTGCAGGTGGAATTGCCTGACCTGCAGCCCTTCAAACTGGGGGATGCCAACGCCGCCAGGGTGGGGGATGTGGTGCTGGCCATAGGCAATCCACTGGGCTTTGGGCACTCGGTGACCCAGGGCATCGTCTCCGCGCTGGGTCGCTACGGGCTGCAGCTCAATACCTATGAAGACTATATTCAGACGGACGCCACCATTCACCTGGGCAACTCAGGGGGTGCCCTGATCGACACCCGGGGGCGCCTGCTGGGCATCAACACCCTCATTTACACCGCGAACTCCCCGGCCAACGGCACCGCCACGGGAATAGGTATCAGCCTGGCGATCCCGGTAGACCTGGCCGTATTTGTGATGCAGGACCTGATCGACTACGGCGAGGTCATCCGCGGCTGGCTGGGTGTGAGTGTAGAACCCCTGAGCAGTGTCACCAGCAACGGTGCCGGCACACAAGCGCTGGTGGTGGTGGCCGTGGCTGGTAAGAGCCCTGCGGACAAGGCCGGCATCCAGGTGGGCGACATCATCACCCACATAGACGGCGAGGCGGTGCAGGACGGGCGGCAGACCATGCATCGCATCGCCCTGCTGCGGCCAGGCGACACCGTTGCGATCTCGGTACAGCGCAACCAGCAGAGCCTGGAATTGCGCACCGTGGTAGGGGTGCTGCGCCTGTCGGCACAGAACTGAACGCCGCAGGGATTACTCGCTGTCAGCTGCGCGCAGGCGCAGCTCGGCACTGCGAGCATGGGCGCTCAAAGACTCGCCGCGGGCCAGGATTGACGCGGCACGGCCCAACTCCTGCACACCTTGCTCACTGCACATAATGAGGGAACTGCGCTTCTGGAAGTCATACACTCCCAGGGGCGAGGAAAAGCGCGCTGAGCGTGAGGTGGGAAGTACATGGTTGGGTCCGGCGCAATAGTCGCCCAGCGCTTCCGAGGTATAAGCACCCATGAATATCGCCCCCGCATGCTGCACTGCAGGCAACAGCGCCTCGGGGTCGGCGACGGATAACTCCAGGTGCTCCGGAGCAAGGCGGTTACTTACCGCCACGGCCTCCGCCAGGTCGCGAGTCAGGATCATGGCGCCGCGACCCGCCAGGGACTTGCGGATGATGTCCGCTCGCTCCATCTCGGGCAACAGCCTGTCGATACTGGCCTGCACCGCATCCAGGTACTGCTGTTGGGGGCACAGCAGGATGGATTGGGCATTTTCATCGTGTTCGGCCTGGGAAAACAGGTCCATGGCTACCCAGTCCGGGTCGGT
>JARFQU010000228.1 GCA_029287595.1 Halioglobus sp.
GCTGCAGCAGGTGACAGCGCAGTACTCACTGCGCGACGACGGCGGGGTGCGTGTCATCAACCGGGGCTACTCCACCGAGGACGGCACCTGGCGCGAGGCTGAGGGCAAGGCCTATTTCGTCGGCGATCCCGGCGAGGGGCACCTCAAGGTCTCCTTCTTCGGGCCCTTCTACGGCTCCTACCTGGTGTTCGGCCTGGACCATGAGAACTACGCCTATTCCTTTGTCGCCGGGCCGGATCATTCCTACCTGTGGTTGTTGTCGCGCACGCCCACGGTAAGCAGCGCTGTCATGGAGCACTTCCTGGAGCAGGCGCAACAGGCCGGCTTTGCGACCGACGCGCTGATCCTGGTGCAACAGGCCTCCCCCTAGACCAGCGGCCCGGACCACCACGGCAGACCAACCGGCACCAACGCGGGTCACCAGCGCGAGGGCATCCCCCCGGGCAGCGAGCTAACGCTCGCTCATCACTATAAAAATTTATAAAACCCCACTTTTTAATAATCAATAGTTCTGTAACCAGGCTTCCATACTATGCTGCTGGACTATACTCAACACTCCACTGGATAGGAGCGGTTGCTGTCTGCTGGCATCACCCTGATTTAATGACAACAAGGAAGCGAACACTATGAAGCGAATCAAACTACTCGGGGTTTTACCCTGTCTCTTCTCACTGACCTGGGGCGCCAGCGTTTTCGCCCAGGACCCACCACCTCCAAACTTTGCCGCTATAGACGCCTACATGTGCAACTACAACGATGGCAAGAATCGCGGCGACCTGGATAAAGTGGTGGCCAAGTGGAACAAGTGGATGGACGACACCAAGGGCGCACCCTATAGCGCCTGGGTGATGACCCCGGTGCTGTCGTCGGTCAATATGCCGGTCGACGTGGTGTGGCTGGGCGTGTGGCAAAATGGCAACGACATGGGTAAGGGCATGCAGCACTGGGCCGACAATGGCGGCAACCTGGGCGATGAGTTCGACGAGGTCATCGACTGCGGCGAACACTCCAATGCGGCCTCGGTCAATATCCGGCCACCCGCCAAGGGATGGCCCGGCAAAAGCGGCGTGGCGGTATTTGCCAACTGCACCGTGGCCGAGGGCAAAACGGTTCCGGATGCCATGGCAGTGCACCGTGCCTGGGCTGCACATCTGGACAGCACAGGTTCCAAGGCGGGCATGTGGGTATTCTTCCCGGGTTTCGGGCAGAACAACCCCGACTGGGACTACAAGGTCGTCACCAGCCACCCGGACTACCTGTCTATGGGTGCGGATTGGGAAAGCTACACCAACGGCCAGGGCTGGATGAAAGCCATGGAGATCGGAGCCGGTGTACTTTCCTGTGACAGCCCCCGCGCTTACCACAGCACCACCGTGCGCGACGCCGGTATCAACCCCGCGCCGCAGTAGTCAGGGGCGCAACCAGCAGCGGGACCAGGGCAGGCAGGGCGTCACTCGTCGTCGTTCAGAACGAGGTTTGACCCCCGCTATCGACCTGCCGCGGTCCTGCCGCTTTATTTACACAGCCCGCCACCGGCGAACCTGCAGGGTTCGCAGTTGCAGATCAGGCGACCCGCCTCGCTTTTTCCAGCTAGCTCGCCAGCTTTTGAAATTCCAGTTCAGGGAAACCCGCATCCACTGACTCCCGCAACTTGTCGTAGTAGACGTTGGCGCCGCCGAAGTAAATCAACACCCGCGGGCTATGATTCTCGATATTGGCGCCCATCATCCAGGAGTGCACCTGATCCCCCTGGGACATCAGCGTCTGTGCATGCACTTCAGACACGTGGGCTGACCACTCGTCCTCTGCGTCCTGCCTGGGTGAGAACACATCGTATCCCTCGCTCTCCATCTTCTTGATGCAGTCGGCGATCCAGATCGCGTTCTGCTCTATAGACGTCGGCAGGTTGGCGAACGGTGCCTGGGGGCCTGTCACCATGAACAGGTTGGGGAAATCCGCCGCACACACTCCCATAATGGCATTGGAGGTGTTCTCCCATTTCTCGCGCAGCGTCTGGCCGCTTTTGCCGCGTATGGGGAAGGCTTCCAGTGCACCGGTGTACGCCCTGAAACCCGTGGCGATAACGATGATATCGAACTCGTAGAGGTTTTCTGTGGTGCGCACGCCGGTTTCCGTGATCTCGGTAATCGGCTCACGGTCCTTGATATCCACCAGGTGAACATTGTCGCGGTTGAAGGCCTCCAGGTAGCCGTGATCCAGGGGCGGACGCTTGGCAAACAGCGGGTAGTCGTCGGTAGAGGGAGTCAGCAATTCAGCGATCTCGGGATCGTCAATCCGCTCCTTCATCTTGTCTATGATGAACTGCGACGCCAGCCTGTTCGCCTCGGGATTTGACAGCAGATCGTCGAAGGTCTCGAACACCCAGCGGAAGCTGCCGGTCCAGTTCTCTTCAAAAACCCGCTGCACTTCTTCGGGTGACGTATCCGCCACGTTGCGACCCACGGGGCTGTCGAAGGCCATGCCGAATACATGGTTGCGGCACTTGGCGACGATCTCGTCGTAGTGCTCCTTGATCTCTTTTTCCCACTCGGGCGTCATGGGCTGCTGCATGGCAGGCAGAATAAAGTTCGGCGTGCGCTGGAACACGGTCACGCTCTCCGCGGTCTTGGCCATCACGGGTACCATCTGCACGGTGGTCGCCCCGGCGCCGATGATGCCGACACGCTTGCCCGCGTAGTCCAGACCCTCCGGCCAGCGTGAGGAGTGGAACAACGGCCCCTTGAAGCTGTCCATGCCATCGATCTTGGGAATCACCGGCTCCGATATCATACCCATGCCGCTGATAAAGTACTTGCAGGTAAAACTGTCGCCATCGCCTGTGGTCACCAGCCAGTGACCGCTATCGGCCTGGTACTCTGCACTGACAATCTCCGTATTCAACTGGATGTCGCGCCACATGTCGCACTTGTCCGCGACGAAGTGCATATAATTATGGGTTTCTTTCCAATCGGGATAACGCGCAGTCCAGGACCACTCCTGCAGCAGTTCCCTGGAGAAGGTGAGGCAGTAGTAGTAACTCTCACTGTCCGTCATCGCACCCGGGTAGCGGTTCCAGGTCCAGGTGCCGCCGATGTCGGAGGCCCGGTCGAACACGCGAATGGACTGTCCTGCCTCGCGCAGATAGTGGATCAGGGCGAGGCCGGCAAAGCCGGCTCCGATTGCAATGGCGTCGTAATCTGGTTTTTGCTGAGTTGTCATTATCGTGCTTCCTATCCTGCAGTTATCTAATTATTCGAGGCTTGGTTTAGCTTATTCTAATCGAGATAGTGGCCGTATTTCTCCATCGCCTTGGCACGCTCTGTAGGCGTGTGATAAGTCGGAAACAGGCCCGGTGCCGGCTGGTAATCACGCAACACGGTACGCGCCACGGTGACCTTGTGCACCTCTGTCGGTCCATCCACCATACCCAGCTCTGGAATATTAGCCCACATGGTCATGAATGGGGTTTCATCCGATACACCGATGCTACCGTGAACTTGCATCGCCCGGTAAATACAATCCTGCAGCACCTTGGGCGTGGCCGCCTTAATCGCGGCGATTTCCTTGCGCACCTCGCGGTTGTATTCCTTGTACTTGTCAATCAACCAGGCGGTGTACAACACATGCAGGCGATATTGCAGTATCTGGGTGTAGTTGTCGGCAATCTTTTCCTGGGTCAGCTGTTTGTCAGCCAGCAGCCCCCCCTTGGTGGTGCGACTGACTACCCGCTCGCACATCATGTCCATGGCTCTTTTCAGCACGCCCACGCTGCGCATCGCGTGGTGCACGCGACCGCCTCCCAGGCGCGTCTGTGCGACCAGGAAGCCGCCGCCCTCCTCTCCCAGCAGGTTGTCCGCCGGAACGCGACAATCGGTAAAGCGAATGTAGCCGTGAACGCCGTCTCCCTGCTCCACATAGGGGCCCACTGCCGAGTTGCGCAGGATATCCATGCCGGGGGTCCCCTTTTCGACCAGGATAATAGACGCGCCCTTGTGAATGGGCACCTCGGTATCGGTGACCACCATGACCAGCAGAAATTCGGAAAAACGCGCGTGTGAAGCGAACCACTTTTCGCCATTGATCACCCACTCATCGCCGTCGCGGGTTGCCACACAGGTAAATTCGGCGGGGTCAGAACCGGCCTGGGGCTCGGTCATGGAGTAACAGGAGGCGATTTTGCCGTCCAGCAGGGGCTGCAGGTACTTTTCCTTCTGCTGTGGCGTGCCGAAGTGCGCCAGGATCTCGGCATTGCCGGAGTCGGGGGCCTGGCAGCCAAAAACGCTGGGGCCAAAGCGGCTCCTGCCAAGAATTTCATTCATCAGGCCCAGCTTGACCTGTCCATAGCCCTCACCGCCCAACTCGGGGCCCAGGTGACAAGCCCAAAGGCGCTTTTCTTTTACTATCGCGCGCAGCGGTGCCATTGCTTTTGCTGCGGGGGAATCCGGATCCCAGGGGTCGCCCGGACCGCGAAACACCAGGTCCAGCGGCTCAATCTCCTCCCGGGTGAAGGTGTCAATCCAGTTTAACTGCTCCTGGAATTCGCTATCGGTTTCAAAGCTCCAACTCACTGGCTGCCCCTTTGCTGAGGTTTTGTTAATAATAGTAGGCCAGACTTACCAAAAGTGGCATCAGCTCACTTATTTAAAGTGGCGTCAGGACACTTATTAGCGCCTTTCCTTGACTTGACCGGGTCAAATTATATACTTGCTAGACACAAACAAGCAAATCTAATAAGCGCTATAAGGCGATAAGAGGTGTTATGCAGGACGACCGGGTATGGCTAGTTACCGGCGCATCCAGGGGGATAGGCCTTGCCATCGCCCGACGGATTGTCGCATCGGGCGACCGCGTTGCACTGCTCGCGCGAGGAGATACGGTGCACGCCCTGGCGCAGGAATTGGGCGCTAACTGCCTCGCCTGCCGCGCAGATGTCAGTAAGGCAGAAGAGGTTACTGCAGCCATCGCGTCGATTATCTCCCACTGGGGCAGATTGGATGTGGTGGTCAATAACGCCGGCACCCACCGGGGCGGCAAGTTGGCCAGGCTGGAATCCGACGACTGGCAGTCGGTACTAGATACCAACCTGACCGGCGCCATGACTGTCTGCAAAGCCGCCTCTGAGCACCTGGGAGAAGGCGGCGCCATCGTTAATATCGGTGCCGTTGTCGGCTTTCGCGGGTTCCCGGGTGACTCCGCTTATGCGGCCTCCAAGGCGGGCCTCGCCGGCCTGACCAGGGCGCTGTCCATCGAACTCGCCAAGCGTGGCATCACCGTCAATCTGGTGATCCCCGGCCTGGTGCTTACGGAAATGACCGGCGGCTTGTCCGAGAAGGCGCTGGAGTCGATGCGCGCCAAGATCCCCATGGGCCGCTACGGAGAGCCGGACGAGATCGCCGAGGTGGTGGAATGGGTCGCACGCTCACGCTATATGACCGGGGCCTTTGTGCCGGCAGACGGCGGACTCATGAGCAGCTTTGGAATAGCGGGCTGATACGGTGAGCATAGACTCGCCGCGTCTGCAGGCATGGATAGCGCAAGAGCTGCAGCGCAGCGATGTGCGTCTGGTGAAGGAGCTCAGTGGTGGCAACTCCAATGTCACCTGCCTGATTGACACCGCAGAGGGGTCCATGGTCCTGCGCACTCCACCGGGCGACACCATTTCCCCCAAGGCCCATCGCGGTGTAGCGCGCGAAGCCCGGGTAATGGGCGCACTACACGGGCATGTGAAAGTGCCGCAAGTACTGGCGTGGTGCGAAGACACCAAGATAATCGGCAGACCCTTTGCCCTGGTGGAACATATCGATGGCACCTCTATTACCGAGACGCTGCCCGAATCTTACGACGGCGTAACCGCGATCAATAAGCTGGGCCTGCAGCTGACTGATCAATTGGCGGCCATCGCTCTGGCGCCCTGGCAGGAACTGGGCCTGGGTGACATCGGCAGGCCCGAGAATTTCCTGCGCCGCCAGATCGAACGCTGGCTGGAGGTGCGTCGCAAGAGCCCGTCAAGGGAATTGCCGGCACTGGAGCAAATTGGTGCCTGGTTACTCGAAAACCTGCCGCCGGATGGCCCCACTGGCGTGGTGCATGGCGATTACCACCTGGACAACACCCTGTGCAGCACCAGCGGCCCGGAACTGCTGGCGGTAATCGACTGGGAGATGGCGACTATCGGCGATCCCCTGACCGACCTGGGGCTGTTCCTGATGTTCTGGGGCCCACGCCGCGTCAATCCCCCGGGCTTCGCCCACGTGCAGGCGGTGACCCGTATTGACGGCATCAGCGACCGGCGCCTGCTGGCACAGCGCTGGTCTGACACCACTGGCGTCGCCATCGATAACCTGAATTACTACCTGTGCTTCGCCTTCTGGAGACTGGCGGCGATCGTCGAGGGCGCTTATGGCCTGTACCTGGATGGCAAGGTGGACACCCCCTACGCCCGTGGCCTGGAATACGACGTGCCGGCGCTGTTAGAGGAAGCGCAACTGGCCGCCGGGGGAGACTGGTGATGAAAGCGACAATGATGCACACGCCCATGACCGTGCAGCTCATCATGCAGCACGGGCAACAGGTATTTCCACACAGCAGGGTCGGCGTGTTCGACGGCGACCACACCAGCTACACCACCTACGGCGAGATTGCCGAGAACGCGACACGCCTCGCCTCAGGCCTCTCCCGCCTGGGCGTAGGACCCGGCGATCGCGTTGGCACCTTCAGCTGGAACAATACCGCGCACATGGAGGCCTACCTGGCAATTCCCTCCATGGGTGCCATCATGCACACCGTTAACATCCGCCTGTCCAGCGAGCACATTGCCTATATCATCAATCACGCCGAGGATCGGGTGATCATCCTGGATGCCAGCCTGCAGGCGCTGTTCGAGCCGGTATTGCCACTGCTGCACACCGTAGAACATATCCTGGTGGTGGGAGAGCAGGACAAGGGCGCACTGCCCGGCGACATCACCGGCAGCAGCTACGAAGCGCTGCTGGCTGAGTCGCCCGAGGGGTTCGACTGGCCCGAGCTCGACGAAACCTCTGCTGCAGCGATATGTTATACCAGCGGCACCACCGGCAACCCCAAGGGTGTGGTGTACAGCCATCGCACCACCTTCGTGCATTCCATGGCATCCCGCGCCAGCGACACCTTCGGTATCAGCGAACGCGATCGCATCCTGTTGTTGCCACCGATGTTCCATGCCAACAGCTGGGGACTGCCCTACAGTGGCTGGTTCAGCGGCAGCGACTTCATCATGCCCGGGCCGCACCTGCAGACCGAAGGCATCAAATCCATGGTGCGCTCCGAGCGGCCCACGATTACCGCCATGGTACCCACCATCCTGGGCGACCTGCTGCGGGCCTCGGACGAGGAAGGCCTGGATATGAGTTCATTTCGTATGCTGGTATGCGGCGGCTCCGCAGTGGCACCGGCGATGATCGATGCCGCCAGAGAGAAATGGGGCGTACCGGTATTGCAGGGCTGGGGTATGACCGAAACCAGCCCGCTGTGCGCCCTCTCCCATCCGCCCAGGGACCCGGGACCGGGCGGGGAAACACCCTGGCGCGCCAAGAGCGGCAGGCCCGTCGCGGGGGTGCAGGTGCGCGTGGTGGATGACAGCGGTGCGCCACTGCCACACGACGGTGCCAGCGTTGGCGAACTGCAATTGCGCGGCCCGTGGATAACCGGCGCCTACCACAACGATGAAGCGCCGGACTCTTTCACTGCGGACGGCTGGCTGCGCACCGGCGACGTGGGCCACATAGACGAGCGTCACTTCGTGCAACTTACCGACCGCACCAAGGATGTCATCAAGTCCGGGGGAGAATGGATCTCTTCGGTGGACCTGGAAAATGCACTGCTCGCGCACCCCGATGTCACCGAGGTTGCGGTCATAGCCACCGCCGATGAACGCTGGCAGGAAAGGCCACTGGCGATTGTCGTGCGCAAGCGCGATTCCCTTACCGCCGGCGAGTTGCGCCAGCACCTGGCGGATCGCGTGGCGAAGTTCTGGATTCCGGAATACTGGGTTTTCACCGATGAGATCGCCAAGACCAGCGTGGGCAAGATGGACAAAAAACAATTGCGAACTGCCAATGAGCAGGGCGGCTTGAATATCGAGTTGAGCCGGGAGTAACACCGTCTTATCGGGCAGGATACCGAGGGGGTAAATAGTCATGGCGGGAAAGCCAGCCAGTAACCAGAAGGGTAGCGCACGCATGACCCAGGCGGAGCGCACCGCGCTATCCGACCAGCGCATGTTCGAAGCGGCGATCAGCCTGATCAATGAGCGCGGCACGCAAAAAACCACACTCAAGGAAATCGGTGAAACCGCGGGCTACAGCCGGGGGCTCGCCAACTATCGCTTCGGCTCCAAAGACGGGCTGATGCTGGAGCTGTTCGCGCACTTTGACGCGCGCTGGAAAAAGCACCTGGGTAGCTACATTGAGGACAAAACAGGTATCGCTGCGGTGCTGGCTGCTGCTGATGCCTTGCGCGACTTCCTCAAACTGGAGCCCGAATATATGCATGCCATGTATCTGCTGTGGTATGAATCGCTGGCACATGAATCGGAAATTCGCAACAAACTGGCAGATCACCACAAGGTCTACCGCAAGGACGCGACGCAATGGATCAGGGAGGGCATAGCCAGCGGCGAAATAAACTCGGCGACCAACGCAGAACAGTTCGCGGTGCAGTACTGCGCTTTTATTTTCGGGCTGGTGTATCAGTGGCTGGTATGCGCTGAGGACCTGGACCTGGACAAGCTGTTCGACGATTACGAAGACAACATAAGAAATTTACTGAGCGCGAAGGAGTAAGGCGATGGCTTATCTGGAAAGGGAAAATGGACACCGGGTATATTACGAGGATAACGGCAGCGGGGATCGTGCGCTGCTGTTGATTCACGGCTGGGGCATGGGCATGCGACTGTGGGATTACACTGTCCCCGACCTGCTGGGTGCCGGTTTCCGTGTTGTCTGCCTGGATCACCGCGGTTGCGGGCAGTCTGACAAGGACTTCGATGATATGGGTATCAACGCCATCGCCGGTGACGTCGTCGCACTGGTGCAGCAGCTGGGGCTGAACAGCGTGGTTCTCAACGGCTGGTCACTGGGTGGCGCAGTCGCAGTGGAGGCGGCGGCAGCGCTGGGGGGCAGCTGCAGTGGTCTGGTGCTTACCTGCGGCGCCACCCCCGCGTACCTGCAAAAGCCGGACTTCCCCCATGGGGGCACTGATGAGGCCCTCGCAGGCACCCTGGAGGCCATGGCCGCTGATCGCGTCAACTTCCTGCGGGCTTTGTCGGAGGGGGTCTGCGCCACCGAGGTCAGTGAAGCGACCGTGCAGTGGATGTGGCAGATTTTTATGGACGCTTCGCCGCAGGCTGCTCAGGCCCTGGGCGAGCTGGGTCCACTGGACCAGCGCGCCACATTGTCGGCCCTGAACTTGCCTATACTGTCTTTCGTCGGCGGCCAGGATGCCGTGGTGGATCCGGCAGTGTGTCGTTCTGTCGGCGACTATAACCCGAATACCCGGATAGTCGAATTTGACCACGCCGGGCATGCGCCGTTTATCGAGGCCCGTGAGGCCTACAACGCCGAGCTCATAAACTTCGCCAACGAATGCCTGCCCGGCTGACCAAGGAAAACACAATGACGAGCAATACCGATTTTGGCCTCTGGTACGACTTCCGCAACCCGGCCCAGTGGCGCCAGCCCTTTGAAGAATTTTACGACCAGCGCCTGGCGCAGATAAGCCAGGCAGAGGACCTGGGCTTCAACTCCTGCTGGCTCACAGAGCACCACTTTTGCGATGATGGCTATACCCCGTCCCCGTTGCTACTGGCCGGCATGATCGGCGCCCGCACCCGCCACATGCAGCTGGGAACCAACCTCATGCTACTGCCATTGCACGATCCCATTCGCGTGGCGGAGGATGCAGCCACCCTGTCGATTGCGACTGGTGGCCGCTTCGACCTGGGGGTGGGTATTGGCTATCGACAAATGGAGTTCGACCAGTTCGGTCGCAAGCTCTCGCATCGCCCCAGCCTGATTGAAGAGGGCATCGAGATACTGCGACGCAGTTGGTCGGGAAAGCCCGTGAATTTTTCCGGCAAACGCTTCGAGGTGGGAGACCTCTGCGTCACGCCCACGCCCGCGCAGCCACCGGCCATTTTGTTGGGTGGCATGGCACCTCCGGCTATCGAGCGGGCTGCCCGGGTTGCAGACGGCTTTTTATGCACCGGGGGCCTGGGCCTGGACCACTATTGCGAGGCCCTGGAAAAACAGGGGAAATCCGTGACCGACGGCAGTGTTGTGCTGGGTTGTTGGGCCATTATCGCCGAAGACCCGGAAGCGGAAGCCGCGCGCATCGGCGAGCATATTCTCTACCAGACAAACGAGTACATTAAATGGGGCGCTTTTGGACCGCCACAGGAGGCTACCCTGTTCGAGGACGCCCCCACTGCGATCGCCAACGGACTCTATGAATTGTGGGATGCCGAAACCGCGGTGAGTGAGCTGAGTAAGCTGCTTACAACCTACCCCAATATCCGGGACGTCCACTTCTGGGCGCAATTTCCCGGCGAGAGCGTCGAATCGGGTAATCGCAGGATGCGTTACATCGCGGAGAAGGTTCTGCCGCGATTGCGTTGACTCAAACCAGGCCGCACATGGAAAGCGTGCTGTTGAGGAACAGGCGGTGCGCGTCGGCCAGATCGATATCATCATCGAAGTAAACCGCTGAGCGCAGCCCTATCATCAGCGAGTAGGACACCTCGGCAGCGTCCTTGGGGTTATCCATGAAAATGCTGGGGGCACCGTTGAAGATATCGATAAGGTAGGCCTTGCAGTGCGTATCGAACTCGGCCTTGGTGACCCGCAATACGTCATCGTTCACCGCGGCACCGAAACACTCCAGCATAAAGCCGATTTCCTGGCGCGTACTCGCCTCGCCCTTGAACCAGAAATCCGCCAGTAACTGAATCTGCTCGCGCGGCTCCCTGTTGCTGAAGCCCGCTATGCGCTGCAGGAATTGTACGGATACACTTTCGAAGTACTGCTCCAGAATGGCTTCCTTGCCTTTGAAATAGTACAGCAGGTGACTGGCGCTCATGTCCGCGCCCTCGGCGATATCGGCGAGGGTCGTTTTCACATAGCCCTTGTCCAGGATGCAGTCGTGCAGCGACCTGAAGATGCGGCGGCGGCGCTGGTCGCCCCGGGACTCGGGCTTTACCGGGGCAGTCTTGCCAGCTTTCTTGCGTCGGCTTACGGGTTTCGGCATAGACCTTTACCTTGTCTGTCTGACAGAACGTTCAATCGCGAAACGCTTTCGCACAGCTTAACTCATTTCTTGAATTTTATTCAAACCTAATCTAGTATCCCCCCATAACTCTAAAATGGAGCGGAATCATGGGTGTCGAAGGTCTGCGATTTGTTATCACCGGTGCGGCGGTGGGCATCGGTGCGGGCACGGCCCGACTGGCAGCAGCTCGCGGCGCGAAGGTGGTGGTCTCCGATATGAATGACGCCGACGGGCAAGCACTGGTTGAGGAAATCTGTGCCGCCGGCGGCGAAGCCATTTACCAGCACTGCGATGTCACCGACGAGGAGCAGGTAAAGGCCCTGATGGCCGCTACCGCAGAGGCATTTGGCGGTATCGATATTCTGCACAATAACGCCGGTGTTCACGAAAGTATTCTCAGCAGCGAGTTGTCGCTGGAATCAATGAGCCGCGCCACATTTGAACGCGTAATGAATATCAATGTGACGGGAGTTTGGCTATGCGCCAAATACGCCCTGCCCTATCTGCGCGAAAGCGCAGCGGCCTCTATCATCAACGCCGGCTCTACCAGTTCACTGTCGGGCTACCCCCAATGCCAGGCGTACGGAGCCAGTAAGGGTGCGGTAATGCAACTGAGCAAGATGCTCGCCGTGGACCTGGCGCCGGACAAGATTCGCGTGAACTGTTACTGCCCGGGCTCTATCCATACACAGATTGTGGACAACTACCTGGCAGCCGCCCCGGACCCGCAAGCCATGCTCAATACGATGACCCAAACACACCTGATTCCGCGCATGGGCCAACCGGTAGATGTGGCAGAACTGGTCTGCTTCCTGGCCAGCCCCGAGTCTGCATTCGTCAACGGCGCAGTGTGGACCATCGATGGCGGCTCGCTGGCCTGGCGTGGCACCCTGGACGTTCTTGGTATGGAGGTAGAAACATGAGTCTGACATTGGAACAGAAACTCAACATACATGAGCTGCTGGGCCGCGCCGCCCTGGCCTACGACGAGCGCGACATGGCAACCCTGGAAGCCGGCTTTGCCGCTGACGCCAGCATGAGCATGCGCATTGCCGGGGGCGACCTGATCGGTCCCTTTGAGGGCCGCGATGCGATAATGAAGCTGTTCACCGACTCCATGGCGACGCAGACAGATGTGCGCCGGCATGTGGTCTCCAATATCTTTTTTGACGAGAGCGGCGCCGACCCGGTGGCAATCTCCAACCTCACCCTGGTAGCCACCGAGAACGGCGAAATCCAGCTGCTGACCGCCGGTATCTACCGCGACACCATGGTGCAGGAGAACGGCAAGTGGTGCATCGCCAATCGCCACATAGAACTCGACAAATCCTACTGATAAAACAGGTCGCCAAGTGAACATCGGTAAAATCCCGGCAAAAACCGCCCGCCTGTCACCCCACAGGGAAGCCCTGGTGGACATTCCCAATGACCGGCGTATGTCTTACGGCGAACTGGATCTGCGAGTGCGCCGCCTGGCCAATGCCTTTATCGATGAGTTGGGCCTGCAAAAAGGCGACCGTATCGCCATCCTGTCCAAAAACTGCATCGAGTACATGGAAATTTACTACGCCTGTGCCCGCTGCGGCCTGATCGCGCAACCGCTGAACTGGAGGCTGGGTACAGAGGAACTGGTGCGCATCCTGCGCGATGGCGAGCCTTCCGCTGTGATTGTATCGGGCGAGTATGCCGGGGAGCGAGAACGTCTCAGCGAGCAGGTCAAGGCACGCCATTGGCTGGGGTTCGGTGCTGGCAGCGACCATTCCTACGACGCACTGGTAGCAAAGGGCAGCGACTGCGAACCGCCCGGCTCCGACAGTATCGGTGGCGATGACCCGGTATTGATCCTCTACACCGGTGGCACCACCGGCGAGTCCAAGGGTGCCCTGCATACGCACCACTCACTGTACATGGGCATGCTCAACCAGACGGTGGCAGAACGCATAGTCCCCTCTGACGTGTACATGCTCACCGGGCAGATGTTTCATATTCCCGTCGCACTGGCGATGAATTACCAGGCCCACGGCTGCCCCCTGGTGTTGATCAACTTCGATGCACAACTGGCACTGGAAGTAATACAGCAGGAACGTGTATCGGCCTTCCTGGGCATTACTACCATGCTCAACTGGATGATGGCGGTAGAGAATTTCGAACAGTATGACCTGAGCAGCCTGCGCAATATCCAGTACGGCGGCGGGCCTATGCCACGCAGCGTTGTGGCTGCGGCACTGGAGTCCTTCCCCTGTACCATCATCCAGGGTTATGGCCAGACAGAAGGCATGACCATGAGCTTCCTGTCTCAGGAAGATCACCTGGCGGCGCTGGCGGGCGACCATCCGGAACGCCTGGCATCCTGTGGTCGAGAGGGCTTCGTCACCTCGATAAAACTCGTAGACCCCGAAGGCAACACCGTGCCCCGCGACGGGCAGACGCCCGGGGAGATCCTGGTGCAGTCGGATGCCAATATGGTGGGTTACTGGTCTCGCCCGGAGCTTACCGCGGCGACTATCCGCGATGGCTGGATGTGGACTGGAGATGTGGCGGTGTGGGACGAGGACGGCTATATCTTTATCGTCGATCGTGCCAAGGACATGATCATCTCTGGCGGCGAAAACATCTACAGCACCCAGGTGGAAGCGGCTATCCACCAGCACCCCGCAGTACTGGAATCCGCGGTATTCGGCGTACCCGACGAACAGTGGGGTGAAGCGGTAAAAGCGGTGGTGGTACTGAAACCGGGGGCGACGGCCACCGAGGAAGACATCATCGCGGTGGCCAGCGAGCACCTGGCGTCATACCAGAAGCCCAAGTCGGTGGACTTTGTGGATAGCCTGCCCAAGGCACCCACCGGCAAGATTCTGAAGCGCACATTGCGCGACCCCTACTGGGAAACAGAAGGCAAAAAAATATGAGCGCCCTGTTGAATGAGGAATTGCTGTCCACCATAGGCCGCAGCAGCGAACCGCACCGGGAACTGGTAACGCGGCGCGACATACGCAAGTATGCGGTGGCTACCAGCAACCGGCAGCGCAAGTACCTGGATGGCGACGAGGCGCCGCCGATGTTTCATGTACCCCTGTTCTGGGATGTGGTGGAGCTGGACCAACTGTCTGCGGACGGTGTATCCATCGACAGCCTGCTACCAAAATTCCCGCTGGAAAAGGCCATGGCCGGGGGACTGAAAATCGAATACCACAAACCGGTCTACCCCGGCGACTGGCTGACCGCCACCCGCACCCTGACTGATATCTATGAAAAGCAGGGGCGCTCCGGGGCGCTGATTTTCTACGAGGTGGTGATGGACGTCCGCAACGATGACGGCGAGCTGGTGATCCGCGAAAAAACCACGAGGATACTGCGATGAGTGGAACACAGGCCACTCGGGTGACGCAAATACAGGTGGGCGACAAACTGCCGGAACGCGAATTCAAACCGGATAACGTGCAGTCCATGCTGTACAACGCGGTATTGTGGAATGGCCATCGCATTCATTTTGACGAGCCCTATGCGCGCGATGTGGAGGGCTACCCCGGCCTGGTGATAGCCGGGCCGTTGCTGGGAGACTGGCTGCACCAGTGCCTGGAGGAATGGCTGGGCGACGACGGCCGAATTACCAGCATTGAGTATTCCAACCGCATAGCCTCATACATTGGTGAGACCCTGCGCTCCGGGGGCACGGTCACCCGCTGCGATACGAATAAGGGAGAAGTCGAGGTCGATGTGTTTGTGCGCAACGAGGCAGGCGAGGTCATCACCCCCGGCGTGGCCATTGTCAAATTCCACCCGGGCTGAAAACGAATATTAATAGGCGGATAAACGATTCATGGCAAACAAGGGCCTGAAAGGCGAGGTAGCTATTGTCGGTGCCGCGGATACCGCGGTAGGCAAACTGCCGGGCCGCACGCCTGCGGAGCTCTGCGTAGAAGCAGCCATGGCGGCCATGGCGGACGCCGGTATCGACAAAAGCCAGGTAGACGGTCTGGTCACCTGCAATGCCATGGCACAGCCGATGCTTTATCACGCAGAGGCCATCGCGGAGTACCTGCAAATCTTCCCGCGCTACTGCATCAGCGTCGGCGCGGGTGGCGGCACCACCTTCTCCATTGTGCATCACGCTGCCTCCGCTATTGTTACGGGCATGGCCGATGTCATCCTGATCAGCATGGCCGACAGCATGCGCAGTGGCCTCACCCGGGAGCAGGCCATGCTGGTGCAATCATCCACCGGCCACCCGCAGTTCGAACAACCCTATGGACCAACGGTACCCGCGTATTACGCGCTGATCGCCCAGGCCCATATGGCACAATATGGCACCACGGAAAGCCAGTTTGCGGAAATAGCCGTGGCCGCGCGCGCCTGGGCTGCGCGCAACCCCGCGGCGCAGATGCGCGAGCCGATCACGGTTGAGGATGTGCTGGCATCGCGCATGATTGCCGATCCTTTGCATCTGCTGGACTGCTCACTGGTATCCGACGGTGGCTCGGCCATTATCATGACCTCCGCCGAGCGCGCCAGGGATTTCCCCCATGACCCGGTCTACCTGCTTGGCGCTGGTGAGGGACACAGCCACGAACACATCAGCCAGGCCCACGACCTGACCACCTCGGCCGCCCGCGAATCCGGCGCCAGGGCTTACGCCATGGCAGGTGTTGGCCCAGGTGATCTGGACCTGGCCCAGCTTTACGATTGTTTCACTCCCACAGTACTGGTGGAGCTGGAAGACCTGGGCTTCTGTGACAAGGGCGAAGGTGGCGCCTTCGCCGAGTCCGGCGCGCTGCGCCCCGGCGGCAGCTTGCCGGTAAACACCCACGGAGGATTACTCTCACACTGCCACCCCGGCAACCCCGGCTCCATGTTCGCCCTGACCGAAAGCGTGTGGCAATTGCGCCACACTGCCGGCGAACGCCAGGTGGCCGATGCCGAGCTGGCCCTGGTGCACGCCCAGGGCGGCATCATGTCATCCCACACCACGCTCATACTGGGCAGGGACCGCTGATATGTCCCGCATCCTGCCACCCACAACCGCGCTGACGCAGCCCTACTGGGAAGGCTGCAAAGCGGGCGAACTGAAATTACAACGCTGCACCGCCTGCGGCGAGCACCAGTTCTATCCGCGCACACTCTGCAGCCACTGTGGAGCCGCTACCCTGGAATGGATAAGCGCCTGTGGCGCGGGGACGGTAGCCAGCTTCACCGTGGTGCGCCGCGGCATTTCAGACGCCTATCCTGCGCCCTATATTGTGGCCCTGGTGGATCTGGCGGAGGGACCGCGCATGATGAGTAATATCGTCGATGCAGAACCTGAACGGGTGTTTGTCGGCGCCACGGTTGCGGTAGACTTTAGCGCCTGGTCAGAGGATGTTTCACTACCTGTTTTTCGTTTGACGGATAATGGAGTTATTTCATGAACACCCAAACTATCCCGGTTGCCATCATCAACCCCGATGCACCACCGGAGTCCCTGGAGGCCAAGCAACCCCCCATAGACAACGGCACCGAGCGCTACGGCAAGGAAGGCTACTTCAGTCGCGACTACATGGCCCGCGAGTGGCAGAAAATGTGGACCCGCACCTGGCTTATTGCCGGCGTTAGCGCCGACCTGCAGGAAGTGGGAGACTATTTCCTGTTCGATATCAGCCAGGAGTCCATCATCGTCACCCGCACCGAGGAGGGGGTAAAAGCCTTCTATAACGTGTGCGCCCATCGCGGTTCTAAGCTGGTATTCGAGGAAAGAGGCAACAAGAAGGTGTTTGTCTGCCCTTTCCACAGCTGGAGCTTCCACAACAACGGCGAACTGCGCCGTATTACCGACGAGGAGACCTTCCACCCCGAGGTGATCGCGCAGCGCCCCGGTCTCACACCTGTGGCCTGCGAAGAACACGCGGGTATCGTTTTCATTAACATGCAGGACAGCCCGCCTCCCCTGTTGGAAATGCTGGGGCTGCCCCAGGGCTACCTGGAGACCTACAGAATCGATGAGATGAAGGTCGTGCGCCACGTGCGCAGCGAATGGGGCTCCAACTGGAAGGTGGGTGTGGAAGCTTTCTACGAGAGCTATCACCTGCATGCGGTACACCCGGAAACCCGGGGCGTGATGGGAGACCTGAACGTGCAGTACGATCTCTACCCCCACGGGGCCAGCCGCATGATCGTGCCACTGGGCCAGCCCAGCCCGCGCGCCCACGACCAGACCACGGTCAACGAAGGCCTGCAGATCATGCTGCGCGACGCGGGTATCGATCCGGAGGGTTTCACCGGTACCGCCGCGGATGTGCGACAGGCTATCCAGAAGGGCAAGCGCGAGCGCGCCAAGCGCCTGGGACTGGACTACTCACGTTTCACCGACGGCCAGTTGTCGGACAGCTGGGCCACCGGTATTTTCCCCAATGTGCAGATTGGCTGTCACCCGGAAGCCGCGTTCCTGATGCGCTTCCTGCCACACGAAACCGATCCCGAGCGCTTCTACTATGACACTATGACGTTGATGTTCCCCGTAGAGGACCCCAACTACTGCCCGCCCGGATGGATGGGCCTGCCCGAGGGCACAGACGTGAGCGGCAGCGTGCGCCCCCAGACGGAGCACTACACCATTGAGGAGGATGCCAACCTGGGCCAGGTACTCAGCCAGGATTCCACGCTGATGCCAATCGTCCAGCAGGGCATGCGCAGCCGCGGCTTCAAGGGCCAGTTATGGGGCGAGCAGGAGCAGCGCTTGCGACATTTTCACGTTGAACTGGAACGCCGTCTGGCACAGGATTGAGGCAGTAATTATTTCAGGTGCACCAGGCCCTTTGCAGACGATAAAAACTTTAATGTCTGAGTTGTAAGGCAGGAAATATTTACTTGACAAAAACAAGTATCAAGTGCAATCTTGAATAAGATTCAAGTTTTTAAAAATAATGGGAAAACCCCACGGGAGCATAAAATGAAAACACTCCAACGCACTCCGCAATACCTGAACTGGCAGCGCATCAAGGCGTCCCTGCTGCTGGGCCTGGCGCCTGCATTGGCCCTGACACCCTTGCAGCTGCAGGCACAGGAAGGCTTGCAACTGGAAGAGATACTGGTTACGGCCACACGCCGCGTGTCCGACCTGCAAACCACGCCGGTCGCGGTAACGGCGATCAGTGGCGAAAAATTCGACAGTATGTTTGCCGCCAATATCGGCGATGTGGCTCTGTTAACGCCAAACTTTTCCGCAGCCCAGATCACCGGCTTCAACGCTGCAGGTTTCGCCATGCGCGGTGCGTCACAGACCGACATCCTGGTCTATTGGGAACCGCCGGTGGGCGTGCTGGTAGACGATTTCGTAGTACCCCACATGCAGACACAGCTTTTGGACCCCTATGACATTGAATCTGTAGAGGTTATGCGCGGACCCCAGGGCACACTGTTTGGTAAAAACACCACCGCTGGTGTGGTAAACGTTAGAACCAAACGCCCAGTGCTAAACGAATTTGGCCTGGATGCCAGCGCTATGCTTGGCGACTACGGCCGCCAGGAATTCAAGGCCGCTATCAATGTTCCCATTATCGATGACAGGCTGGCGTTCAGGCTCGCAGCCATGACCCGAGAGAGTGATGGCTATTACGAAAATGGCAAAGACAGCCCCAACTCTGGAGCTGGTAACTACATAGGCAATGGCAAAGACCTTGGGGGTGATGACAGCATTTCCGGGCGCGCCAAACTACTGTGGACACCCACAGACAAGCTATCCGTTTTGTTCCAATACGAGTATCTGGATGACCAGGGTGACTCTCCACCAGCGGTGAACGATACAGATCCGAACTCAACTCAGTTCTTCAACGTTATCGGTTTACCTGGCGTCACCAAGGGCGACCCTCTAGACCAGGCAGGCATCACCAATCGCGATCGCCTGGCGGACGGCACACCGACAGGACTACGCTTTGGTGATGGCCACAATATCGATGTCGATGGCTACTACCTGAATATAGATTGGGAAGTGGGAAACTACACCTTGAACTCCGTGACTGGCTATCGCGATCAGGATTCGTACCTGCCAAGCACATATACGGGTGAGGTCGGTGACGAAGATGCCATCGTGTCCATTTTCGACGCCGTTCGTTACGATACTCGAGAAACTTTCCAGCAGGAGATCCGGATAGCATCAAATTACGACGGTCCCTTCAACTTCGTCGCGGGTGGTTTTTACCAGGAGGACCAAACAGATTTCAATGTAATCCAATACCTGGGGATTACTGAGCTGTTCGGTTCGAACGTACCAGGTGTTTTAGATGATGATAACCCCCTCATTATCGGCAACAATCAGGACATGGAGTCCGTGGCCGTATTCTTTGACGGTACCTACGAGTTTGCGGATACTTGGACCGCATCGGCAGGTGCGCGCTGGACCTGGGAGCAGAAGGAGTTCTTCTCGCGCCCAGGCACGCCGGTAGTATTATACGGGGAGTCACCTGGAACCCTGCCCATTGACGTCAACAATACAGGCAAGTACCCCTGCAACACTGCTAACCCCTTGGATTGCCAGTCGGATAATGAAAACTGGGATGAGGTGACCTACAGAGTACTGATCTCCAACCAGTTCACCGATGACCTGTATGGCTACGCCAGCTTCTCCCACGGTTTCAAGTCTGGTGGTTACAGTGACCAGGCGGGCTCTGCATTGGCAGTGCCGCTGAAATCGACGCGTTATGACCCTGAGGAAGCCGACTCCTATGAAATAGGTTTGAAGTTTGACACCTGGGATGGCAGGGCGAGACTCAACACTGCCGCGTTCTACGTAGAGTACTCTGACATGCAGCGCGCCACTATTGTCACCCAGGGGATTTCACAGGAAACCGTGGTCTTCAATGCCGCCGAGGTAACTGCATGGGGCCTCGAACTCGAGGGCACCTTGCTGTTGACAGAAGGTCTGACCGTGAATGCCAACGTCGGCTACCTAGATACCGAATACGACGAGTTCGGTCTTGATCTGGATCTGGACCCTTCGACACCTGAAGTATCCCTGGATGGCAACGATGTCACCCGCGCACCAGAGTGGACAGCGGGAATCGATGTCACCTGGCAGTTCGACGTGGGCAACTGGGGTGATATAACTACTATCGTGGGTGCGTACTACGAGGATGAGAGCACGAACTACTATGCGATTGATGCGGCCAGTGACGGCTTTCCAGGTGGCACCCCGGTACCCGAGTTTAATACCTACCTGGAGGATCGCACACTTATCAATGCCAGCATCAAGTACACACATGCCAGTGGCAAATGGTATGTGGCTGCCTTCGGCAAGAACCTGGATGATGAGCGTTACAAGAATGCGTCGCAGTACGTGGGCGGCTTGTGGACTTTCTCCACCTACGCCGAACCTCGTGTCTGGGGTGTAGAGCTGGGCATTTCCCTGGGTGACATCTAGTGCCAGGCCGCAGCTTCACCGCGGCCTGTTGTTTCAGCAAGTAATATTTAGATGTGGTGCTACTTGGGTCAGCTGATGCTGGCCCATTTTTTTAACCGTTAAAAAGACAGCCAAAGAATGAGCGATATCATCCTCCATCATTTTGACAGCTCCCCCTTCGCCGAGAAGGTGCGCCTGGCGCTGGGGCTAAAAGGCCTGGAATGGTTTTCGGTAGAGATACCCATGGTGATGCCGAAACCGGCGCTGACAGCGCTGACCGGCGGCTACCGGAAAACCCCGGTAATGCAGATCGGCGCAGACATTTTCTGCGACACCCAGTGCATCGCTGCGGCACTGGAGCAGCGCTTTCCCACACCCTCCCTGTTTCCCCATAACAGCAGGGGGATATGTCTGGCGCTGAGCCAGTGGAGTGACAATGCCTTTTTCCAGCCCGGCGCCGGGCTTTCCATGGGCACCAATACCGAGCTGCCGGAGGACATCCTGCAGGACCGCCGTGAGTTTTTTAACTTTCTGGATTTCAGTACGCTGGAGCAGCAGTTACCGCACCTGTACTCACAGTTTCGCGCGCAGCTGCAACTGGTGGAAACAATGCTCGCCGTCGGCAGGGGCTATGTGCTGGGCAATACCCCCAGTTGGGCGGATATCCTGGCCTACTTCCCTATCTGGATGTGCCGGGGCAATATTGCCAGCGCGGCCAGCCTGCTGCAGTCGCTGCCCGCCCTGCTCGCGTGGGAGGAAAGAATGCAGCAGATCGGCCACGGCAGGCCCACGCACATGGCGCCTGAACAGGCGCTGGCCATAGCGCGGGACACAGC
>JARFQU010000024.1 GCA_029287595.1 Halioglobus sp.
GGCGTTATAGGCCTGGGCGAGGTTGGCCGTGTCCTGGTGGAAGACCTGCTGCAGACGCCAGGTATTCGCCTGCGTGTGTGGGACTACCAGTTTGATAATGCCAGCAGCTTTGCCGCGCGCAACCTGGCGGAGCTAGAACTCGATCAACGGGTCTGCGCGGCTGAAAGTGCCGCTTCAGCGGCACAGGGGTGCCAGTTGATGTTCTCGGCAGTCACCGCAGACCAGACCCTCAGTGCTGCTGAATCCATTCTCCCCGGTTTGGAGCAGGACGCCTTGTTTGTTGACCTAAATTCGGTCTCGCCGGGCACCAAGAAGGCGACTTCGGACCTGGTTGAAGCAGCCGGGGGACGATTTGTCGAGGCCTCGGTGATGTCGCCGATTATGCCCCTGCGTGTGGCCGCTCCGGTTCTGTTGTCCGGCAGACACGCAAGAGAACTGGAAACCATTGGTTTACAACTGGGCTTTAGCAACTGCCGGACTGTATCTGATGAACTCGGTGTGGCATCAGCTACCAAGATGTGCCGCAGCGTGATCGTCAAGGGGATGGAGGCACTGGTCACCGAGTCACTGCTGGCAGCCAGGCACTATGGTGTTGAAGACACGGTCCTGGCCTCGCTGGACAACCTGTTTCCCGGGCCAGACTGGCCGCAACAGGCCCGCTACCTGATCTCCCGGACACTACAGCACGGGGAGCGCCGCGCTTCCGAAATGCGCGAGGTAGCCCGTACCATCGAGGAGGCAGGATACAGCCCCTGGATGAGTGAGGGCTGCGTGAAGCGCCAGGCGTGGGCGCCACAGTTCAGTTCAGCGCTGGATGAAGACTCCCTGGACAGCATGCTGGACGCCATTTGTAAGCAATCAACAATGCAGGAAATTGAGAGAACACGATGATTATCGACTGCCACGGGCACTACACCACAGCTCCTGAGCCTCACCAGCTGTTCAGGGAGGCGCAGTTGGAGGCCCATAAAGCCTGCAGGACACTGCCAGAGGTCCCGCAGATCAGCGATGACCAGATTCGCGAAAGCGTAGAGCAGAACCAGTTGCGGTTGCTCCGAGAACGCGGGGCGGACATGACCATATTTTCACCACGTGCTTCCGCAATGGCCCATCACCTGGGAGACCGGGCCGTGTCAGAACAGTGGACCATGGCCTGTAACAACCTGATCAAGCGGGTTGTCGACCTCTATCCGGATTATTTCATCGGCGTGTGCCAGCTGCCCCAATCGCCCGGTGTTTCCATCGAGCACTCCATCGCCGAGTTGGAACGCAGTGTGAACGAGCTTGGATTTGTGGGTTGCAACCTGAACCCTGATCCGTCGGGTGGGCACTGGACATCAGCGCCCCTGACAGATCGCAGCTGGTACCCTTTCTTCGAAAAAATGGTGGAGCTCGATGTGCCCGCCATGATCCATGTGTCCGGTTCCTGCAACCCCAATTTCCACGCTACCGGTGCACACTACATCAATGCTGATACCACGGCCTTTATGCAGTTTATCCAGGGCGACCTGTTCAAAGACTTTCCCGAGCTGCGCTTTATTATTCCCCACGGCGGTGGTGCGGTGCCCTACCACTGGGGGCGCTACCGCGGCCTGGCAGATATGCTCAAGCAGCCGCCGTTGGCTGAACACGTGATGAAGAACGTATTTTTCGACACCTGCGTCTATCACCAACCGGGTATCGACCTGTTGTTCCGGGTGATCGATATCGACAATATCCTGTTTGGATCGGAAATGGTCGGCGCGGTACGGGGCATCGACCCGGAGACCGGGCAGTATTTCGACGATACCAAGCGCTACGTCGACGCATTGGAACTTTCCGAGGAAGACCTCTACAAGGTCTACGAAGGCAATGCCAGAAGGGTATATCCTCGTCTGAATGCGGCTCTGGTAGCGAGAGGTAAGTAGGCCATGAGTGAATTCACCATGGATTTCGGCTGGCGGGTCTATCATCCGAATCCCAGCAAACCCATATTTGTCGCCCCGGCGGGAGCGGTAGATGCCCATTGCCACGTGTTCGGCCCCGGCGATGTTTTTCCCTACGCACCGGAGCGGAAATACACCCCCTGCGACGGTCCCAAGGAAAAGCTCTGGGCGCTTCGCGACCATCTGGGCCTGAGCCGCAATGTGATTGTGCAGGCCACCTGCCACGGCGCTGACAATCGGGCCCTGGTGGATGCGCTACAGGATTCCAATGGACTGGCACGAGGTGTTGCCACAGTCCGGCGCGACGTCTCCACACAAGAGCTGCAGCAGCTGCATGAGGCGGGGGTGCGCGGCGTTCGATTCAACTTTGTTAAACGTCTGGTCGACAAGTTGCCCTTCGATTCCCTGCAAGAGATATCCGCGAAGATCGAACCCCTGGGATGGCATGTGGTTATCTATTTCGAAGCGTCAGAGTTGCCGGAGCTTTACGACTTCTTTACATCCTTGCCCACCGAAGTGGTGGTGGACCATATGGGTAGGCCGGATGTCAGCAAGCCTGTCGATGGCGAGGAATTCAGCCTGTTTCTCAAGCTGTTGCAGGAGAACGACAATTTTTGGTGCAAGGTGAGCTGCCCTGAGCGCCTTACACAACAGCAGGATTACCGTTACGACGATGTGGCTCCCTTTGCTCGCAAGGTTGTTGAAGCCTTCCCGGACAGGGTGCTATGGGGCACGGACTGGCCGCATCCAAACATGCGCTCACACACGCCGGACGAGGGGTTGTTGGTGGACTATATTCCGCGGATTGCCGCCACGCCCGAGTTACAGCAGAAGTTGCTGGTAGATAATCCCATGCGACTGTACTGGCCCGAGGAATCGGCAAACTGATTTCAGCTTAGAGAATTATTAGGAGACATAGAATGAAAGTACTACTTGCTGGCCCAGGTGCCTTCGGTATCAAGCATCTCGACGTCATAAAGAATATTGACGGCATGGAAGTGGTCTGCCTGGTAGGGGATACACCCGAACAGACCCAGGCTGTTGCGGGCGAGTACGGGATCGGGCACGTGTCCAACGATCTCGGCGAAGCGCTGGCCGAAACAGAAGCGGAAGCCGCAATTCTTTGTACGCCCACTCAACAGCACGCATCGCAGGCAATCCAGTGCATGAAGGCAGGTAAGCATGTAGAGGTAGAGATTCCCCTGGCAGATAACTGGGAAGATGCAGAGGCGGTTATGCGCACCCAGCAGGAGTCCGGGCTTGTATGCATGGTTGGACATACCCGCCGCTTCAACCCGTCGCACCAGTGGGTTCACAACCGTATTGAAGCGGGCGAACTCAATATCCAACAGATGGATGTGCAGACCTACTTCTTCCGCCGCAAGAACATTAATGCAAAAGGCGAACCTCGCAGCTGGACTGATCATCTGCTGTGGCACCACGCCGCCCATACTGTGGATTTGTTCACCTACCAGGCGGGGTCCCCCATCGTGAAGGCAAACGCCATTCAGGGACCCATTCACCCGGAACTCGGTATTGCCCTGGATATGTCGATACAGATGCAGGCAGAAAATGGCGCGATTTGCACCCTGTCCCTGTCATTCAACAACGATGGCCCCCTGGGTACTTTCTTCCGCTACATATGCGAC
>JARFQU010000027.1 GCA_029287595.1 Halioglobus sp.
AAAAACAAGGGGCGCATTTTGCCTGAAAGCCGGGTTCAGTACCAGCCGAAAAAATGCCAATTGCTGGCCCTTTCGGGGCGGGCCGACGGAAGCGATGCGCTTAATTCGACTCCCACTGTGAGCGGGTAGCAGGGGTATTCGTGGCAAGGACTAGAGCAGGCTGGTCCAGCGGCTGTTGACGTACAATTCCAGCGGCCGAAATTCCGCCTTGTAGGCCATTTTCTGACAGTCGCGAATCCAGTACCCCAGGTACAGGTATTGCAGTCCCATCTCTCGCGTTTTCCCGATCTGCCAGAGGATGGCGAAACTACCCAGTCCGCGTTTTTTCTCTTCCGGATCGAAAAAGGTATAAATCGCAGACAGCCCATCCACCAGTTCATCGACTACCGCGACGCCCAGCAGGGTATCCTGACGGTAAAATCTGTAGTAACTGGTGCAGTTCCAGGCGTTATTGAGAAAGGATTCGTACTGCTCCCTGTCCGGGGGGTACATATCGCCATCGGAGTGGCGCTGCTCGATATAACGCCGGTACAGGTCATATGCTTCGTCATCGCGGATATCTTCACTGCGCACTACCCGCAGGTCGCTATTGCGCGACAGGGACCTGCGCTGGCCGCGCTTGGCTTCAAAGTTGGCTACCGGGATACGTGCGGGTATGCAGGCATCACAGTGGGTGCAGTGTGGCCGGTAGACATGATTGCCGCTGCGCCGGAAGCCCAGAACCGACAGATTGCTGTACAGGGTCTTGTCCATCTGCTGACGCGGATCGACGAACAGGGTGGTGGCCTCCTGCTCCTCCAGGTAACTGCAACTGTGCGGGTACGTGGTGTATACCTTGAGGTCGCGCATGGACGAAGTCACAAAAGTTCTCCACAGCTCGCCGGCAGCCGCCAGATGTCGGGATTCGTCTCCATGTCTATAGTTTGGGCAAGCCGCTCCTCGAAGTCCAGTCTACTTATATTACGCGCCCCCAGGGAATTCAGATGGTCGCTTTCCACCTGGCAGTCAATCATATGAAACTGGCCCCGGCGCAGTATATGTACCAGGGCCACCAATGCGATCTTGGAGGCGTCCGTAGCGCGACTGAACATGGATTCACCAAAAAATACCCGCCCCATGGCGACGCCGTAAAGGCCCCCCTGTAATTCCCCCTCACGGTCCAGCACTTCTACCGAATGGGCGATTCCCTGTGCCTGCAGTGCACTGTAGGCAGCGATCATATGCTCATCGATCCATGTGCCCAGGCCGTCGCCGCGCAGTTGCGCGCAGTGGTGCATGACCTCAGGGAAATGACGGTCTACAGATAGCTGAAATGCATCTTTGCGCAGGGTTTTGCGCAGTGACCGGGACAGGTGCAGCTCGTCGGGGAACAGGACGGAGCGCGGGTCGGGGGTCCACCACAGGATGGGCTGCGGCTCCTCGTACCAGGGAAAGATGCCCCTCCTGTAGGCGGCGAGCAGTGTGTCAATATCCAGGTCGCCGCCCACGGCGATCAGGCCATTGGGGTACTCCAGCGCCTCGCTGGATGGCGGGAATCCTGTGCCGGGGAGTAGCTGCCTGACCTTTCGCATACAGCTATTATGCCCCAGACGGTGCGCTGGCGTGCCCGTGGGCAGGGCATAGACTTTTCACCCTGCCCGGCACTCAGGCAACTGGCAGGTTGTCCAGGTATTTCTCGGCATCGAGAGCCGCCATACAGCCGAACCCAGCTGAAGTTACCGCCTGGCGGTAAACATGATCACCCACATCGCCAGCGGCGAAAACGCCGGGCATGCTGGTGGCAGTGGCATTACCTTCGGTGCCACTGTGGATTTTGATATAGCCGTCTTTCATTTCCAGCTGACCGGCAAAAATGTCCGTATTGGGCTTGTGGCCTATGGCGATAAAGACCCCGGCGAGATCGACCTGGGCAACGCTATCATCCTTGACTGCACGGACGCGTATACCGGTGACACCTGAATCGTCGCCCAATACTTCGTCCAGCGTGTGATCCCACATGATGGTAACCTTGCCTTCTTTCTCCCGGGCGAACAGGCGATCCTGCAGCACTTTTTCTGCGCGCAATGCGTCCCTGCGGTGCACCAGAACGACCTCAGACGCGATATTGGCCAGGTACAGGGCCTCTTCCACGGCGGTGTTGCCGCCACCGATGACAGCGACTTTTTTATTGCGGTAGAAGAATCCGTCGCAGGTGGCGCAGGCGCTCACGCCCTTGCCGGCAAAGGCTTCTTCACTGGGCAGGCCCAGGTACTGGGCGGAAGCCCCGGTGGCAATGACCAGGGCGTCACAGCTATAGCTGGCGCTGCCCTGCAGTCGGATGGGGCGTTCACTTAGATCGACCTCGTCGATATGGTCGAATACCACCTGGGCGTCAAAGCGTTCCACGTGTTCCTGCATCTGCTGCATCAATTGCGGCCCCTGCAGGTCCGCGGGACCGCCGGGCCAGTTTTCCACCTCGGTGGTGGTAGTCAATTGCCCGCCCTGCTGAATGCCCGTAATGACGACCGGGCTCAGGTTGGCCCGGGCGGCATAGACCGCTGCGGTATAGCCCGCGGGGCCGCTACCAAGGATAATAAGGCGGTGATGCTGCACGTTACTCATAGCATGGTTCCTGCTGCGTGTTCGCTGGTTTTTGTCGCGGGACGTACCCGGTGATATTGCTGTCTATTGGGGCGCACTATGGTACTTTAAAGGCGGGGTTGCGGCAAAGACTAGGATAATTTTAAAAATCCGCTATAACCCTTTGAAATAAATGATAAATACGTTCACAATTAACTCTTGCAATAAATCGTTTGGGGCCGCCGTGTCAGGCACGGTTCGAAGGCGCCACTAAGGACCAGAAAACCAGTGCCGGAAACCGCCAATAACGAAAATTTCCTCGGTCCGCGTCTGCGTGAAGGGGCATTTATCGGCGTCACCGCCGTTTGTCTCTACCTGTTACTGGCGCTGATGACCTATAGCCCCAGGGATCCGGGCTGGTCCGCGACCGGCAGTGGCGCACAAATCAGCAATATGGGCGGCCCCACCGGTGCATGGCTGGCTGACGTCTTTTTCTCCCTGGTGGGCTACGCCGCCTACCTGTTCCCGCTGTTGCTGGCCTACCGCGCCCTGGTTATTTTGCTGGAGCGCCATGATGATAAACGTTTTGACTGGCTGACCTTTGGCATACGGGCGCTGGGCCTGGTACTGGTGATGATCGCCGGCACCGCTCTGGCGGCGATGAATGACAGTGGTAACTCCGGCTTGCCCCAGGGCGCCGGCGGTATCCTGGGCCAGGCCATCGGTGACGGCTTTACGGTGGCCTTCAGCGCAGTGGGCAGTCGCCTGATCCTGTTGGCGGTGTTTCTGTTTGGCATGACCATCTTTACCGACTTGAGTTGGTTGACGCTGATGGACAAGATCGGCGCCTGGAGCATTGCCGCTTTTACCCGCAGCCGCAACTGGTGCCGTAAAACATTCGATGAACTGCGCGACAAACGTGAACGGGAAAAGGCCGTCGAGGCGCGCAAAGTCGTTATCACCGAGCACCTTGAGAAAGAGAAAAAGCGTAAGCCGCCGAAAATAAAGCCGCTGAAGGCGAAGGCGGAAAAGAGCGATCGCGCGGAGAAGGAAAAGCAGCAGCCCTTGTTTGACGCCCCGGTAACCGGCGAGTTGCCACCCCTGGAGCTTTTGGACCAGGAAGTGAAAGACCCGAGCAGGGGCTTTTCGAAAGAGGCCCTGGAGGGTATGTCCAAGCTGCTGGAACTGAAACTGGCGGATTTCGGTGTTAGCGCGCAAGTCACCGCGGTATACCCGGGGCCGGTAATTACCCGCTTTGAGATCCAGCCGGCTGCCGGGGTCAAAGTCTCGCGCATCTCCAACCTGGCCAAGGACCTGGCGCGTTCACTGGCGGTGATCAGTGTGCGTGTGGTGGAGGTCATCCCCGGCAAGTCGGTGGTGGGGATCGAAATACCCAACGAGGATCGGGAGATCGTCAACTTCCGCGAGGTATTGTCCTCCAAGGCGTTTGATCAGTCCAAGTCGCCCCTGACCCTGGCACTGGGGCACGATATTTCGGGACAGCCCATCGTGGCTGACCTGGCGAAGATGCCCCACCTGCTGGTCGCCGGTACCACCGGCTCGGGTAAGTCAGTGGGCGTCAACGCCATGCTGCTCAGCCTGCTGTATAAGTCCAGCCCTGCGGATGTCAGGCTGATCCTGGTGGATCCGAAAATGCTGGAATTATCGGTTTACGATGGGATTCCGCACCTGCTCACGCCGGTTATTACGGATATGAAAGACGCGGCCAATGGCCTGCGCTGGTGTGTGGCTGAGATGGAGCGACGCTATAAGCTGATGGCGTCCCTGGGAGTACGTAACCTGGCCGGTTACAACCGCAAGGTCGAGGATGCGATCAAGGCGGGGGCACCCCTGCCCGATCCGCTGTGGACCCCGGATCCCATCTTTGCCGAAACGGACGAGCAGCAGACACCGCCGGACCTGGAAAAACTACCCGCAGTGGTGGTAGTGATAGACGAGTTCGCCGACATGATGATGATCGTCGGCAAAAAGGTGGAAGAGCTGATCGCGCGTATTGCGCAGAAGGCAAGGGCAGCGGGCATCCATCTGATACTGGCCACCCAGAGGCCTTCTGTGGATGTGATCACCGGGCTGATCAAGGCCAACGTGCCGACCCGCATCGCATTCCAGGTATCCTCCAAAGTGGATTCGCGTACTATCCTTGACCAGGGCGGTGCGGAACAGCTGCTGGGCCATGGCGATATGCTCTACCTGCCACCCGGCAGTGGTGTGCCCAACCGGGTGCACGGCGCATTCTGCAGTGACGAGGAGGTCCATCGGGTCGTCGCCGACTGGAAACGTCGCGGGAAGCCGCTGTATATCGATGGCTTACTCGAAGAGGGCGGCAGCACGCCGGTCACCGCGGGGGAGCTGCAATCCGGTGCCTCGGGCGGTGATGACGAGAGCGACGCGCTCTATGACGAAGCAGTGCACTATGTAACCCAGAGCCGGCGAGCATCGATTTCCTCGGTGCAGCGGAAACTGCGCATAGGCTACAACCGAGCGGCGCGTCTTATAGAGGCGATGGAAGCGGCCGGAGTGGTCACCGAGATGGGCAGCAACGGGCAGCGCGAAGTGCTCGCGCCGCCGCCCCCGGAAGAATGATGATGCGCGGCGCAATGATGAAGACATGGATGCCCTTTCTGGGATTGATGCTGGTCTGTTGCGGCTTGCGCGCACAGGACGCCACGGACAAACTGCTCGAGGCCCTGGATGGTATGCAGGAATTACAGGGCAGTTTCACCCAGCGCCAATATGGGCAGAACGGCGTGCTGCTGGTGGAATCCCGGGGCAGGTTCAAGCTGTTGCGCCCGGGTTATTTTGCCTGGGAAATCGAGGTACCCGACAGCCAGTTGATTATCGCCGATCCCCAGTGGGTGTGGCATTACGATCGCGACCTGGAAACGGTTACCCGCCGACCCGTTGCGGGGCAGGCAAACATGTCACCACTGCAGGTGCTAGGTGGAGATGAAGAAGCCCTGCGCGAGGGTTACCAGGTGATGGAGGAAGGGGAGGGTGTCTTCGCTCTGACTCCGCTGGCCGGCGATCCCGGTTTTCGCCGCCTGTCGCTGAAAATCCGCGGCTTCCTGGTCGAGCGCATGGAGATACTGGACAACCTGAGCCAGCGCGTGACCATTGAATTCGGGAACCTGGAGGTCGATGGCGGGTTGTCCGCACAGGACTTCTCTTTTGTCCCACCAGAGGATGCCGATACGTTCTACTATGAGCAGTGACAACGGCCAGCCGAACCTGTTCACATCCTCTGCGGCTGGGGTGGCTGCAGCGCCCCCCGGACCCACGGCTACCGGCTACCAACCTCTGGCAGCTAAACTAAGGCCCTCATGTCTTGCGGAATATGTCGGTCAGCAACATATTCTCGGCCCCGGCAAGCCCCTGCGACAGGCTATCGATAGCGGGCAGCTGCACTCGATGATTTTCTGGGGGCCGCCGGGTGTTGGCAAGACTACCCTGGCGCGTATCGCCGCGGAGCGCGCCAGCGCCCATTTCCTGCAGTTATCCGCGGTGTTGTCCGGGGTGAAGGAGATACGCGACGCTATCGCCCAGGCGCGCCAATACAAGGCCCAGGGGCGCGATACCGTGTTGTTTGTGGATGAGGTGCACCGCTTCAATAAATCCCAGCAAGACGCATTCCTGCCCTATGTAGAGGACGGTACGCTGATCTTCGTCGGCGCCACCACCGAAAACCCCTCCTTTGAATTGAACAATGCCCTGTTATCCCGTTCCCGCGTTTACAAGCTGCGCGCCCTGGAGCAGGCCGATATTGAGAGCGTACTTGCTCGCGGCCTGGCGGCTTTGCCCGGCCGGGTAGCGGCCGGGGAAGGCTGTCTGGAGCGTATTGCCGGGCAGGCCGACGGCGATGCCCGGCGTGCCATCAACCTGTTGGAACTGGCGGCGGACCTGGCGGAAGACGGCCAGATTACCCAACAAACCCTGGAAGAGGTGCTGCAAGCCTCCCTGCGCCGCTTCGACAAGGGCGGCGACCTGTTTTACGACCAGATCAGTGCCCTGCACAAGGCCGTGCGTGGCAGTGCGCCAGATGCCGCGCTGTACTGGTTCTGCCGTATGCTGGACGGTGGCTGCGACCCGCTGTATATCGCCAGGCGCGTGGTGCGCATGGCCAGCGAGGATATCGGCAATGCCGACCCCCGCGCCCTGACTCTGTGCCTGGATGCCTGGCAGGTGCAGGAGCGCCTGGGCAGTCCCGAGGGTGAGCTGGCCGTTGCCCAGGCCATTCTTTACCTCGCCTGCGCCGCCAAAAGCAATGCGGTATATACCGCCTATAAACAGGCGCGCCAGGATGTGGAAAGTGGCGATAGCGCCGAGGTGCCGCTGCACCTGCGCAATGCACCCACCAGCCTGATGCGGGAGATGGACCACGGAGCGGGCTATCGCTATGCACACGATGAGGAGGGCGCCTATGCCGCCGGTGAGAACTATTTCCCGCCCGCGCTGCGCGATCGCCAGTATTATCACCCGGTAGATCGCGGCCTGGAGCAGAAGATTCGCGAAAAATTGCAGTACCTGCGCGAGCGCGACAAAACCAGTACAATACGTCGCTACGACTGAGCGAGCAGCCAAGACCCCGTCCAACCATGAAATACCTGTTATTTATCGCCCTGGGCGGCGCCTCCGGGGCCGTATCGCGTTACCTGTTGGCCAACTGGGTGCACAGCCTGTGGGAAGGCAAGTTGCCCATGGGGACCCTGCTGGTAAACATGCTTGGCTCTTTCGCCATTGGCATTGTTTACGTGCTGCTGGTAGAGCGCCAGTTGATACATGCGGATTGGCGTGGTGTGCTGATGGTGGGGTTCCTGGGGGCATTTACCACCTTCTCCACGTTTTCACTGGAAACCATCAGTCTGCTGGAGGCCGGTCATGTAGTGCATGCGCTGGCGTATATGCTCGGTAGTGCGGTGCTGTGCGTGGTGATGGCTGGTCTGGCGATACAGCTCACCCGCGTGGTGGCGTAGCGAGATGCCGGTCAAAATTGCAAATCATCAGTAACAGGAAGTAATGGAATGTTGGATATCAAGTCCGTCAGGCAGGATCCGGAGGGCGTGGCTACGGCCCTGGCAACCCGCGGCTTTGTCTTCGATGTCGACCAGTTCCGGGCCCTGGATGCCCGACGCAAGCAGGCGGATATAGACAGCCAGAACCTGCTGGCGGAGCGAAAAAGCGCCTCGAAAAAAATTGGTGTCCTGGTGGGGCAGGGCAGCAGCGTTGACGAGGCCAAGGCCGAGGTCAATGAGACCCTGGAAAAGATCGCCGCGCAGCTCGATGAGTTGACCGAACAGGCCAGGCGCGTGCAGGGCGAACTGGAAGCCCTGTTGCTGAGTGTGCCCAATATCCCTGATGCCGCGGTTCCCATCGGCAACAGTGAAGACGACAACGTGGAACTCAGCCGCTGGGGCAATCCCGCCGTATTCGACTTCACCCCCCGGGACCACGTGGACCTCGGTGAAGCACTGGGGCAACTGGACAGCGAGACTGCCGGAAAAATCACCGGTTCGCGCTTTACCGTGATGTATGGGAACCTGGCGAGACTGCACCGGGCACTGATCCAGTTCATGCTTAACCTGCATACCGGCGAACACGGCTACAGTGAAATTTATGTGCCCTATATCGTGAATCGCGACTCGCTTCAGGGTACCGGGCAATTGCCAAAATTTGAGGAAGACCTGTTCAAGCTGCACGCTGACCAGGATCTTTACCTGATTCCCACCGCCGAGGTGCCGGTTACCAACGTCGCCCGGGATCGTATTTTCGAGGATGCGGAACTGGGTGAGGGCGGCATTCGCTTCGCCTGCCATACGCCCTGTTTCCGCAGCGAGGCGGGCAGTTACGGCAGGGATACGCGGGGCATGATCCGCCAGCACCAGTTCGAAAAAGTGGAGCTGGTGCAGCTGGTGCGCGCGGCCCAATCGGACCATGCCCTGGAGCAGCTCACCGGGCATGCGGAAACTGTGCTGCAACAACTGGAGCTGCCGTATCGCAAGGTCATACTGTGTGGTGGTGACCTGGGCTTCTCCGCGCGTAAGACCTACGACCTGGAAGTCTGGCTGCCTGCCCAGGACACTTATCGCGAGATATCCTCCTGTAGTAATTTTGGCGATTACCAGGCGCGGCGTATGCACGCACGGTGGCGCAACCCGGAAACGGGCAAACCCGAGCTGCTGCATACCGTCAACGGCTCCGGTCTGGCCGTGGGCCGCACCCTGGTCGCGGTGCTGGAAAACTACCAGCGCAGCGACGGCAGTATTTTAGTCCCGCAGGTACTGCAGCCCTATATGGGCGGCGTCACCGTTCTCGGGGCCTAGCATGCAATACCTCCCGGTGTGCCTACAGCTGCAGGGTACCCCGGTGGTGCTGGTGGGAGGCGGCACCGTGGGCACACGCAAGGCGCGCCTGTTGCTGCGCGCCGGTGCCAACCTGACTGTGGTCAGTCCGCAGATCAGCCCCGAACTGGAAGGGTCACTGGCGCAGCACGGTGGAATCTGGCAGCAGTCGGAATATGCAGAAACCGATTTGCATGGCAAAAAGCTGGTCATTGCCGCGACGCCCAGCCGGGAGGTCAACCAGCGTGTCCACGATGACGCGATAGCCTTGTCACTGCCGGTGAACGTTGTCGATGATCCCGAGCTTTGCACCTTTATTTTTCCCGCTATCATCGATCGCGACCCCATTATTATCGCGGTATCCAGTAGTGGCCAGAGCCCGGTACTGGCGCGATTACTGCGGCGCAAAATTGAAGCCCTGGTGCCCGCCGCCTATGGTCGCCTGGCACGTTTCGCGGGGCGCATGCGCACCCTGGTAAAAGAACATATTCCCGAAGAGGGGCCGCGCCGCCTGTTCTGGGAACAGACTATGGAAAGCACTGTAGCAGAGCAGGTGATGAGTGGACGGGAGCAGGCGGCGGAACAGCAGCTGCGAGAGCGACTGCGCGACGCGGATTCACTCTACCGGGGTGAGGTCTACCTGATTGGGGCCGGACCGGGTGATCCCGACCTGATGACGTTCAAGGCTGCCCGCTTGCTGCAACGCGCCGATGTGGTCTTATACGATCGCCTGGTCGCGCCGAAAATCGTGGAAATGGCGCGCAAGGATGCCGAGCGTGTGTATGTGGGAAAGAGGCGCGCGGAGCATGCGCTACCCCAGGTGGAAATCAATCAGCTGCTGCTGGATCTCGCCCTGCAAGGCAAGCGCGTCGCCCGGCTCAAAGGCGGGGACCCCTTCGTGTTTGGCCGCGGCGGTGAGGAAATAGAACTGCTGGCGCGACACAAGGTGTCATTCCAGGTGGTACCGGGTATTACAGCGGGCAGCGGAGCGGCCTGCTACGCGGGCATTCCACTCACCCACCGGGATCATGCCCAGTCCGTGCGCTTTGTCGCGGGTTATCTCAAGAATGACTCGGTGGATCAAAACTGGAGCAGTTTCCAGTCCACCACGGAGACACTGGTGTTCTACATGGGCTTACTGGGCCTGCCCATGATTTGCGAGCAGTTGCAGGCCCACGGCCGGTCGCCGGAGACTCCCATAGCCCTGGTAGAGCGCGCGACGCTTATGGAGCAGCGGGTACTGCGTGGGACACTGGCAACGATGACCGAGATTGTACGGCGAGAGAAACCCACGGCACCCACTTTGATTATCGTGGGCGACGTGGTGCGGCTACATGAGGATCTAGCCTGGTTCGGGGAAGCCTGAGGCCTTAACTTTCTTCCGGGCTGTGTGCGGCGAAGCGCTGCCGCTTGATTATCAGGGCATCAGCCAGCACATTGCCGGCCTCCATCAGCAGCACATCATCTTTCGGGTCCTGCTCTTCGGCTTCGGCTTCGGCATCGGCATCGAGGTCCGACTCTGTTTCCTCGTCAGTTTCCCCAGCCTCTTCGTCCAGCGAGGTCAGCAACTCTTCACCCTTGGCCTTGCGACGCTTGTTTTCAATGGAGAGGGCCTTTGCCTCCTGACTTTCCCTGAGAGCCTTGCGCGTTTGCTCATTCAGGGGCAGCTCGGTGATTTCCCGGGTTTTCGCCGCCAGGGCTATCTGGTCTTCCAGGTATATAAAATCCGGATTCTTCCCACTGCGTTCCTGGAACTGTGTTGTCAGCGCGGGCAACACGGTGGAAAGATCATTGTAGCGATGATGCCGTACCGGGTTTATCTGGTCCCAGTTAAGCGCATGATCCAGCGCGCTCTCGCCGATTTCCTCGGGATCGTATACCGTGGGAAAAGCCAGGTCCGGCACCACGCCCCGGTGTTGGGTGCTGTCACCGGATATACGGTAGAACTTGCTCTCGGTTATCTTTAACTGTCCTTCGGTGAGCGGAATCAGCGTCTGCACTGTGCCTTTACCAAATGAGCGATCGCCCACGATGATGCCGCGCTGGTAGTCCTGGATGGCGCCGGCAAAAATTTCCGAAGCAGAGGCGCTTAGCCGGTTAACCAGCACCACCAACGGGCCTTCATAGTATTCGCTTTTAAGGCGCTTACCGTCGCGCCAGACCCGCCGGGAGGAGTGGCGAATCTGCACCGTGGGCCCGTATTCGATAAACAGCCCGGTGAGTTCATTGGCCTCCTGCAAGGAGCCGCCGCCATTGTTGCGCAGGTCTACGACCAGGCCATCGACACCTTCTTCCTGCAACTCTTCAAGCAATTTGCGTACATCACGGGTAGTGCTCTTGTACTCCTTGTCGCCGCGTCGCATGGCGTCGAAATCAATGTAGAAAGCCGGGATATCGATCACGCCGATCTTGATTATTTCGTCGCCATTGGGAATTTCCAGTATGCTTTTCTGGGCGGATTGCTCCTCCAGTTTTACCTCGTTGCGCACGATGGTAATGACTTTGCGCTGGTCGGTGGCCTTGGATTTCGCAGGAATGACCTCCAGCCGCACGGTGGAGTCCTTGGGTCCACGTATCAGTTCCACTACCTCATCCAGGCGCCAGCCGATAACGTCTTCGATCTCGCCGTCCGTGCCCTGGCCAACGCCGACGATGCGATCAGACGGGTGCAGCTCGCCCTGTTTGTCCGCGGGTCCTTTCGGCACCAGGCGAGTCACCTTGGTGTATTCGTCTTCAAGTTGCAGCACGGCGCCGATACCTTCCAGCGACAAGCTCATATTGATGTTGAAATTCTCCGAGCGCCGCGGCGACAGGTAATTGGTGTGCGGATCATACAAGCCGGTCAGGGCGTTGGCGTAAATCTGGAATACGTCCTGGCTGTTGTATTGCTTTACCCGCTTGAGCTGGTTTTGATAGCGCTTCTCCAGGGTGCTCACCAAGTCATCTTCGGGCTTTTCAGCCAGTTTGAGGCTCAGTACCTGGTTCTTGAGTTGCTTGCGCCAGCGGTCATCGAGTTCAGCGCTACTGGCGGCCCAGCTGCGTTCCTCGACATCAATCTGATAAGTCTCATCGACACTGAAGTCCATTGCGGCGACGGTTTGCGGGAGATTCTCCAGTTCCTTTTCCAGGCGGGCCTCCAGGCGCTGCTGAAAGCGGTTGAAAATGAAAAAGCCCGCATCCAGGTTACCCTTGGGTAACTGTTCATCCATTACCGAGCGAAACTGTTCGAACTCTTCCAGGTCTGAGGCCAGGAAGAACATTTTGCTGCCATCCAGGCTCTCGACATAGGCGTCCAGATGCTGGGAGGAAAAATCGTCGTTGTATTCCAGCTTGGCGTAGTGGCGATCTTCCAGCTGCTCGATCAGTTCCACCATGGTGCTACGCTGACCGTCGCTGTATTCAATCAGCGCCCTTGCAGGTAATGAATGGGTGCTCAGCAGGACGATGGAAATGGCTAGCCCGAAGGCCGCCCCGAGGTGCTTATATGGCTTCAAAATAGTGCTACCTGATTGACATGCAATCGCTAAGTGTAACGCCGTGAGGCGAGGGGTCAAACTCTGTGTTATAGATTCCTGATGTTGTGAAAAGTTCGCTGCTTACCGGAATCAGGCAAAGGAAGAGAAACCGCGTGACTATAAGCGAAATATATAGCATTTACAGATAGATACAAATAGAAATTAATGTCACCTCAAGATAATTCACGCGCGCTGGGCTACGCGCGTTTGACGGTTGGACGCGCCTATCTTATTGCGCACGGTTAAACACAGGGCGAAAAGCTGGCTGGTAAGCTCGCTGGGCATTGGCTTGGGCGGGATAGGGGGCTATGCTTAGTGACAAATTCAAAAAACCTGGAATCGTAAACTATGAATAGCGCTGAGCCCGTAATTGCCGACCCCTACAGTTTAAACCTGGAAGACATCGATCCGGCCATACCGGACCTGTTTGAGCACCAGGCGCACTGGGATTATTTTCGCCGTTTGCGCAGTGAAGACCCGGTGCACTTCGTCCCCGGCGGCGATTTCGGTCCCTACTGGGCGGTGACAAAGTACAACGATATTGTCTTCGTAGACAGCCATCATGGTCTGTTTTCCTCAGAACCTGCCATCGGCATTGGCGTTGCCACTATCGACTTTGAGCCGCCCATGTTTATTGCCATGGACCCACCCAAGCACGATGCGGAGCGTAAGGCGGTAGTCTCCGCCGTGGCGCCACAGCGCCTGTCCGAAATGGAAGCGCTAATCCGCAGCCGGGTGATAGAAGTACTCGATGATCTGCCTCTCGGTGAGCCATTCAACTGGGTGTATAAAGTATCGATCGAGCTGACAACCCGCATGCTGGCCACGCTCTTTGATTTTCCCTTTGAGCAACGCAGTAAGCTGACCTACTGGTCTGATGTGGCCGTTTCGGGCCCCAATGTCGGCGGTGATCTCTCGGAGGAAGAGCGGCAGAAAATCCTGATGGAGGATTGCCTGCCTTTCTTTAACAAGCTATGGCATGAGCGGGCGGACAAACCCGGTGGCACGGATTTCATTTCCTTACTGGCTCACGATCCGGCTACTCGCGATATGGAGCCACTGGAGTTTCTTGGCAACCTGATGCTGTTGATCGTGGGTGGCAATGACACGACGCGTAATTCAATGAGCGCGAGCGTACTGGCCCTGCACGAGAATCCGGCGGAGTTTGCAAAACTCAAGGCTGAGCCCGGCTTGATTCCCAGCATGGTGAGTGAAGTGATCCGCTGGCAAACACCCCTGGCGCATATGCGTCGCGTTGCTACCGAGGACGTGGAACTGGGCGGTAAAACCATTAAGAAAGGCGACCGGGTGGTAATGTGGTATGTGTCCGGCAACCGCGACGATGAGGTTATAGAGCGGCCGGACGAGTTCCTGGTTGATCGACCGAATCCGCGCCAGCATATATCTTTCGGCTTCGGCATTCACCGCTGTATGGGCAACAGGTTGGCTGAAATGCAGTTGCGCGTTTTGTGGGAGGAGGTACTGGCGCGTTTTGAGCGTATCGAGGTGGTGGGCAAGCCGGTGCGTGTGCATTCGAACTTTGTCATGGGCTACACCGAGCTGCCTGTTATTTTGCACCCCTTATAGGCAAACCACTTTATCGCCGCCGAGATTGGCCTCAATCGCGGCTTTGTGGGTATCCTCGATCTGCTTGCGTTTTATCTTCATGGTGGGCGTCAGCAGCGTATTTTCTATAGTCCACTCAGGCACCACGTAGATCTGGCCAACCCGCTCATGGGCAGGCACTTCCGCATTGATCTCCTCCAACAAGGCCATTAACTCGGCTTTCAACGCATCCTCGGGCATGGCCTTACCGCTTTCCGAGAGGGTAGTCAGCAGGATGGGCTGGTCCAGTCCATGCCCCATGACGCAGAACTGCGCCAGTTTGTGGCAGCGGCCAAAGAAGTCCTCCAGGCGCATGGGAACAATAAATTTACCTTTGGATGTCTTGAATACCTCGCTGGTGCGCCCGGTCACCCAGAGGTTGCCATCCTCATCAAACTTGCCCGAGTCCCCGGTGCAGTACCAGCCGTCGTCAAATACTTCCGCGGTCTTTTCCGGGTTGAGGTAGTAACCTTTCATCAGGCCCTTGCTCTTGAACTGAATCTCCCCGGTATCTGAAAGCCTTACCTGTATGCTTTTATCCATGGGGTGTCCCACGCAGCCGGACACGGGTTGGTCATTGTGCATCCAGGCGCAGCCATGAATAAAGTTTTCGGTCATGCCATAGCCATCGCGCAGGGCGATACCCATATTGAGAAACCAATCCTGGACATCGCGAGGGCAGGGCGCTGAACCGGTCAGGATAAACCGCGCCTGGCCTAATCCCAGTTGCGTGGCCACCGCTTTCTTCTGTTCATCATTCAAGTGAGCCTGCGCTTCCGGGGGAATGGCAGCATCGATACCTTCCTTGAACTTGACCCACAGGCGCGGCACGGCGAAAAAGAAGCTGGGCTGCACCGAGCGAATCTCGTCGCCGAAGGTCGCCAGTCCCTGGGAAAAAGAGATAGAGGCGTTGTCGGCGTAAAGGCTGTTCATCTCAATCATGATGCGCTCAGCCGCGTGAGACATGGGCAGAAATGAAAATAGCCGGTTCTCTTCACCGTTCATCGCGAAGGTGTCCAGTATCCCGGGTAATACATGACCGGGAGTCTGGTACATATGCATCACCCCCTTGGGATTACCGGTGGTTCCCGACGTATAAATAATGGTAAAAATATCTTCGGGGTCCGGTACAGGCGACGAGGTCAATGGCTGGTACTGCGCTATGATATCAACCAAACTGGTATCTGCGGCTATGGTGCAACCGTGCATGGCCACAGTCGCTATACCGTCTGTCAGCGCATCAGCAACATTGGCCGCCTGGTCGAATTCGCCGGCAAAAACCATCTTGGCCCCGCTGTGATCGAGGATGTAATTGGCCGAACCGGTATCCTGCCCAGGGTAGATCGGCACGCTGATATGGCCTGCCAACATGATCGCCAGATCGACAATGGGCCAATCTTTACTGTTCGAAGACCAGATCGCGATGCGACTCCCCGGGGGGTAGTCCCGGGACTCCAGGAAGCTGGCTATGCGCCGCACCTGGTCCGCTACTTCACCCCAGGTATACTCGCTCCACTGCAAATCCTGCGGTTGACGCAGGTAGACCTGCTCAGGTACCTCGGCTTCTCTTTTATAAAACATTTCCAGTGGAGATTTGACGGCTTCTGTCATGGTGCGGCTCTCTTGCGTGGTGTATATCTATTTATCTGGGTGAGATCTAGCGTAGTAGTCTAGCAGTTATAGCTGTGCGCGCTCTATATCTCGAAGGCGGCGCTAGCCAACACTGAACGGTTTGATAGTCCTCCATCATGCTGCAGTTTTGCGCAGGGAGGAGGCCATGGCACCCAGCACGACAAAAATAGCGATAACACCCGGCATAAAGCCAAAGAACACCGCGAGGTCGTGAACCGAAGACTGGGCATTGGGGAGGGTGCCACGCGCGTCGAATATTCCACCATACATACTCGCCAGAATATTTGAATAGCCCACAATGATCATGCCGTAACGAATGAGCAGTTCAGCTTTTACATTGGGTTGCACCAGGGAGTAGGACAGGGCGATGACCAGCATCAGTACGCCGTTGGCGAAGCCCTCTATGTGGGCCAATCGCCAGGCGGCCGCCCGGGTCAGAGTAGCATCCGGATCAGCCATGGTATTACCCCATAGATAACCGGAAATCATGCCCAGGGCCAGTACAACAACGGCATGGAACGCCAGCTGCCGCGCGCCCGGGTGTGCGTCATTTATCATTACTCACTCCTGCGATGACTGATCTATTATGCCCATGATCTACCCTCGGGCTCCCGTTGGGCAGGTGCCACTCTACCCGGGGTAGCGACGGGGGTAGGCGGTTACCTGGTGCTGCTCAGGGCCTCAAAGGGGCGGTGCTGCTATAAAATCTTCGACGATATCAATCCACGACTTCTTATTGCCGATAAATGCCTTGGTCCACTCATTTAGTGGCACGCCATTGGCATCCTGAGTATAAAAAAGATCGGTTTGTAGCGCGGTATGGGAGCGATCACCGCTGACGATAAAACGCTTGTAGCGATCGGGGTAGGCATCGTTTATGGCATCGTGCCCATCCAGCACGATATCGCGGTACATGTTCTGGGACAGGAGAAAGAACGGTGGACTGCCGGGAAGGTTGGCGCTGGCAAAGAAGATATTAGTTGTATCTGCATCTGTCTCATAAAAAGCATCGCGCACGCCTGTGTCGTTCTTCAGCCGCCAATTCAGGATGACGGTGTTATCGGCAAACGGACTGCAGTCGGTGCAACTGCTGGGATAGAACTGGTCGAATTTCCAGTCTTCGACTCTGGCCACAATTGCCGCCTGGGGATCCTGACTGAGGGCGATCGGGCCGGCATCATTCAATACCGTGAAGCGCTTGATCTTGTTGCCATAGACAAACCGGGTCAAAAACGGTGCGAAAGCAACTGCGCCTACACCGCCCGCGCTGGATCCTGCTACGGTAATCATTTTGGGATTCTTGAAGGTAGCCCTGGCTACGTCCATGCCAGCACTGAGATTACGCAGGCCGCGGTGATGGCGTACACCGTCCACCCCGGTTTGCGCATCGAAGAACGGATCGTCAACCCTGTTATCCCCGACAAATGCCGACCCGTCACAGTAGGGCACAAAAACGATGGAATAGCGGGCAAATGGGTTATCCTTGCGGTCAAAATCCCAGATCCCCTGACGCGGAGCCGGAGCTTGCTGCTCCTGGGCGTCTAGCGACTCGTTGCACGCGTACAGACCCTGCCAGCATGCGCCGCCGCCCTGCAACATGATTAATAGTTTCTTGCGGTCCCGGCCCTTGCGGGTGAACACCGCGTAATCCGACCCGTCGATGCAGATAGGGCCGTCACCGTTGGCCGAGTCAAAACTGTGTTTCACCCAGCCGTCACCAACATCTTCGGTTTTAACCGGCTCATATCTACCCAGGTATTTGTCCACTCCGGCGACAGACAATTCCAGTTTGGCCCATGGATTCAGCCCACGACCGCTGCCTGCTGCGGCCAATCCGGGCAATAGTGCCAGACAAAGCATAAGCCTGGTGGCCAGGGGCTGGCGCTTAACAAGGTTGAGCATACATTTGTCCTTAAAAAGTATTCTAAAAGCCTGGTCATGATCACGGTGTCGGAGCACATGTATTATAGAAAAAACATGATAATAACTACTTATCTTATTGTTTTATATAAAATATCTGGAATTACTTGCCGCGGCCAGATGACGCAGATAGGTAATTCTATGCCGATAGCGCGAAAATCTAAACCTACATTTCATCCGGTACGCCGTAGAGCTCCTGATAGCGCTGGAACAGCGGGCGCTCCTTGCTGCGGTGTTCATCAATTTCGTAATGGTGAATGCCAAATTTTCCTTTCGGTTTGCCTTCAAGGTATTTCAGCATGTTGCTGAGCGCGCTGCTGGAAAGATCCATCTGAAAGTGAGCGTAAATATTCTGTATACAAGCTATGGGGTCGTTCATTAGGTCCTGGTAGCGTGAATCGACTATGCTGGCATCAGGTACCACGCCGTTCTCGCGCTGCTCGATAACCTTCTCCAGGCGTTGCGCGGTGGCTTCACCCATGATGATGTTCTCAAACAGTTCGGCATTGAAGGGTTGGTCCGAGCGCATGTGATACAGGGTGCCCATGAGGCTGGTGGTGGATGCCATGCACTTGAGAGGATCCCGGTGTGTTTGCACGATGCGCGCATCTGGATAGACCTGCAGCAGTGTCTCCAGGTGCACCTGATGTTCGGGAGCCTTGAGCAACCAGCGCTGACGAGGGTTTTTCCACTGCAGAATCTGCAGTATCTGTTTGTGATAGGCGTAAACCGGCAGGTAATCAGCCTGGGCACACCACATGCTATAGCCGGGGGTCTGGTGCAATGCGGCTATATGGTCGCTGATGAAGGTACCCACCATGAGCAGACCACACTCTGCGGGAATCCTGCCGCCCATTTCGTGCATGCTGGCAAACTCGGGTGCCACCCGGTTCCACTGCGTTACCAGCTTGTGGGCCTTGTCGATACGCGGGTCGCTGTCGTAGCTGGCGCGTTCAGGGGGCGGGCAGGGCAGAATGGCCTCCCAGGTTAGCGGTACACCCACTTCCGGGTCTTGCCAGAGCAGCTCAAACAGTATCGAGGTGCCTGAGCGAGGCAGGCCGGCTATGACCATTGGCGCCGTGACCTGCTCATCGAGAATTTCCGGGTGGCTTTGCAACAGGTCGGTTACCTGCAGGCGGGTACTGAGCCAGAGAATGATGTCGCTGCGGGCCATCAGGCGGCCCATGAGGGTCAACTGCGCCTCTTCCTCCAATGCCTTGATTAGCACCCTGAAAGGCTCTCGCCACCGTTCGTCGCCAAAGTCATCCAGTCCTGTTGCCTGGCGGGCATGATCAAGCAGTGAGGCCTCATCCAATGGCACCACCGCCGGCAGGTTCAGGCAATTCCCCTCCTGGTTTATTGCACTGACCCAGGCGGGATGCGCAGGCGCCGTCCACAGTGGGATTTCAGGGTTACTCATGCTGCGATCCACGATACATGTAGGCGCCGCCAGGGACGCTGAACATCGGTCCGGCGATGTAGCCGCCGATATCACAAGTGATTACAAGCACAGCTCAGTAACCGAAGCGCTTGGTAACACCGCGGCGACGCGCCGTAAGCTGCGCCTGACGCTCCTGGTGTCCAATGGTTTCAACGTCCCGGGGTAAATGCGCCGACAGGGCGTCGCGTTTGATCTGCTCGCAGTGAGGGACGGGATAGCTTTCCGCCCCGATCCAGCGCAGGGTAATATAGCCTTCTACATGACCGGAAGGGTCCAGCCAGTTGGGCAGGCCGGGGTCATCGTGCGCCACCACCAGGATCAACTCTCCGTTGCCTTCGAGCACCGCGTGGTGGCAGTTGGTACTGCACAGGCGATAGCGGTAGTCCATGGACTCCCACCAGTAGTTGCCAAACTCCACCGCCCAATAGCTTGCCTTTGGCGGGGTGACCCGCACTACCAGGACTTCGTCTTGCGGCACCCGCCAGTAACAAATGAGCGGTTCGCCGCCGGGGGTCGCGTCTATGGCGTTATCATCCAGTTGCCTGTAGGAGAGGAAGTTATTCGGTTGGGCTTGCCACTTGTCCAGCATATCTGCCCAATACCAGGTGGAGTCGCGTATCCAGGCCGCGCTGTCCTGGAGGCCCTGCTGGACTTGTTGAGAGGTCAGTACCGGGTCGTGCTCCAGTTCCCCCAGCCGGTCGATGCGCGCCACCATGGGCTGTTCATTTTCCCAGTCGGCGAAGAATTGGCGAATAGTCAGCCGCCAGCTTCCGGGGGTCGTTTTGATCCAGTTGCCGGCATGCTCATCGGGGCCTACGATGATTTCGAAGTTACCCTCTTCATCAACCTCGATCTCAGAGTCAATGAGATTACCGACCACGGCGCCACCCCAGGGCGTATTGCCATCCTCCAGTACCGTTACGGCAAAGTAGCGGGCGTTCCCGCGCTGGCCACTGATGCGATAGGTATGCTTACCGTTAACAGGAGCGCCAACGTAAAGGGCGTCCGGGTTATCCCCCCCTTGCTTTCTAATCGGGTCAAAATAGTGCAGGAGCTCGGGGAAGTCGGGGTCGTTGTTATCAAGATGGAACTGCAGCGCCAGTGACACATTTCTCGCCAGCAGGCGCAGCCCCTTGGCCCGATCAATATCATGGGCGGGAGTGGTATCGCGGAATATGAGTTCGCCGGCGTTTTTCAGTTGGTCACAGAACTCATTCCAACTGGACTGGAGTAGGGCATCGTTAGGGTTGTCACCAAACATAGAGTTATTCGTCCTGGAGTTGAAGTTATCTATTGGATAATCGAAATCCTGAATAAAAAAGGAATGCGAACAGTTACCCGGTGGTATATGTGGTCATTCTCAGCAGTATAGGTCAGGCGATCTTGCTTGGCAGCTTAAGGAGGAAAACCGTAAACCAGCGCAAGGACAGTGGCTGGAATCCTGGCGCTTTCCTTTACAGGCCCAGGCAGGTCAATTTGCCATTGGAAAGAGCAGGAACAGCGAATATTTACGGCAACTGCACGATCTGTGAAATATTTACAATTCCGATATCTCTACTAATCAGGACTTTCAGCCGTGCTATGGTAGGAGCTGGCAGCATGAGCGTAAGCGGGCAATCGATCTGCCAAGAGTCGATTAGACGTTATTCGTCTCGACGATGGTGCTGGTAGCCCGAAATAATACAAAAATAATGTTCTGGAGGCTCGACCCATGAAATATTCCTATACCCCAATGTTCCTGGCTGTTACAGCGGCCGTGGTATCGCTGTCCCAATCCGCGCAGGTGAGTGCGCAGGTGGACGAACTGCTGGAAGAAGTGGTCGTCACGGGTACCCGTGCCCCGGGACGCTCGGCAGAGGACTTGCCGGTGCCTGTTGATGTACTGACTGCGCAGGCCATGGAAAATACAGGCGAAACCGAAGTGGGGCGAATGTTGCAACGTCTTGCTCCGTCGTTCAACTTTTCAAGTTCCGCGATCAGTGACGGCACAGACGCGCTGAGGCCTGCCACCCTGAGGGGCCTTGGTCCTGACCAGACACTGGTCCTGGTGAATGGTAAGCGGCGCCACCAGGCCTCGCTGATTCACGTGAATACATCGGTAGGTCGCGGCACAGCGGGTACTGATTTGAATGCCATTCCCGCTGCATCCATAAAACGTATTGAAGTCTTACGCGATGGCGCCGCGGCCCAGTACGGTTCCGATGCAATTGCCGGGGTAATCAACATCGTACTTAATGATGCTGATGAAGGCGGCAGGGCGGCATATTCCTATGGTGAATACACCGAGGATGATGGTGAGACGACTAATATCGATTTGAACTCGGGTTTTACGTTGGGCGACTCCGGGTTTATGAACCTCACGTTTAACTACCGGGATCGAGGTAATACAGACCGCGCCGCAGTCACTGGATCTTGTATGTATGGCGGCTGTACCGATACTGATGGGAATGGTATCGATGAGATTAATGACCCCAGGGAATTAACAATCAGCAGAGACGTGTTCCGAATAGGTGATGCGGACTCAGAGCAGATTGCGTTGATAGCCAATGCAGCCTACAGCATGGGCCGTGGCGAGTTGTACGGCTTTGCAACCTATTCTGATCGCGAAAATGAATCTGCCGCCTTCTACCGCAACCCCAGCTCCGGTAGTTCTTCTTACCTGGATGATGGCGACAACGTAATTCCTGATGGTTTTTTGCCCAAGATCAACTCTGAAATAGACGATTACTCCTTCGATATTGGTTATCGAATCGATTTTGAGAGTGGCCTGGGAATGGATCTGTCCTATACCTATGGGCAAAACGAAATACAGTATGAGACCAAAAACTCAATCAACTATTCTTATGTTAATTTCCTGAACTTCGGTGAAGGCTTAAGCGACGACGAAATTCGATCAACGATACCAAGAACAGCCGATGCTTATAAGTTGGAATTGGGTCTGCAGACACTTAATCTGGATTTCCACCAGGAGTTCGGTGATCTTGCACTGGCATTTGGTGGTGAGTTCCGCATCGATGAATACAAGATCAACCCGGGCAAACCTTATGCCTATGAAGATTTTGATTCTGTGCAGGGGGAGCCGTTATACGAACAAAATGCCCCGGGCGCCATACAGGGATTCAATGGTATCGCACCTATTTCGTCGGTGGATGAAGACCGGGATGTTTATTCCGTCTATGTCGATGGAGAATACGAGTTCACTGACAGCCTGCTGGTCAGTGCTGCTGTTCGTTACGATGATTACGATGACTTTGGCGATACCACTAATTTCAAAGTAGCGGGTAATTGGGCGATAACCGATTCTGTGCGCCTGCGGGCTTCGGTGAGCACCGGTTTCCGGGCACCGTCGATGCAGCAACAATATTTCAACAACATCAGTACACAGTTTGTATCCAACCCGGATGACCCTGATGGTCCCCAGATTTCAACACAGGTGGGTACGTTTAGAAATGATGGCGAGCTTGCCCAGGCTATTGGTATTCCTTCGTTGAAAGAGGAAACTTCGAACAACTATAGCGCCGGTTTTGTCTGGAACCCACTGGATCAAATGAGTATCACGTTTGACTATTACTACATCGAGATCGACGACCGTATTGTCATCAGCGATCAATTGAGAGCGGATGACGACCCCAGCGGCAACCTGGGAGACGCCCTTAGAGTGGTTGGTGCAAGTTCGGGTCAATTCTTCCTCAATGGAGCGGATACGGAGACCGAGGGTTTTGACCTGATCATGACCTATGCGGGTATTCAACTATTGGGTGGCAACCTGGATGTGACCCTTGCAGCCAATAAGACCGAAACAGATGTCACAGATACCTACACTGCAGGCGGCTTGTCGGCGGTGGACCCTGACGATGTATTCGGCGAGCAGGCTATTTCGATTATTGAAGAGTGGCAACCGGAAGACCGCGTTAGCCTGAGCGGTTTGTATCAGTTGAACAAGTTTCAGCTCAACCTTGCATTTAACCGCTTTGGCGAATACACGGTATACGATACCGGAACGCAGGACTTCGATGCGGTTATTGTCACTGACGTCAGTGCCAGGTACACCTTGGATAGTGGCCTAGGGTTTACCATTGGTGGCAACAACGTATTTGACGAGTACCCGGACAAGAACAAGATTGGCAACAGCCGCGGAGGCACGCTGGAAGACGCGCCGGGCGGGAACATCATAGTCGACAGCCCGGGAGTGTTTAAATACTCTCGTCGTTCTGCGCCCTTTGGCTTCAACGGGGCCTACTGGTATGCGGGAATCTCCTACGATTTCTAGCATGACAGCGCGCTTCACGTTAAAAAGGGCAGATTTTTATCTGCCCTTTTTTATGGTTGGCTACTGCCAGAGTCTATAAGGTTTGAAAAATGGAATCACAGGTCATCATAGCTGTCGTGGTGGTTGTGGCTGTAGCTGCACATATCGCTATCTACCGCTGGGTAAAATTCAAGATCCACGAGGGTGTGATAGTACAATTTCTTCGCGATGCGGCCCAGGAGGGCGCTCCCGATCATCATCACGCGGATGCCATCGCTGGCCACACGGGAATTGCGGCAGCTCGCGTTTCGGCCGTATGTCGAAAAAGCGCTGACATCCAATCCGACCCAGAGGTTGAGAACAGCTGGCGCGCCGACCAGATCAGGCCATGATCCCATCACTAAGACCTCCTTCGATCTCCACTCGAGCCTCCACTACCTATTTCTTTCGTGTGGCTCCAAGGCCGCATGGCAGTAAAGATACTATAGCCGGCCATCCCGCAAATATGGGTTGAAAAAAAGCCCTCGAAATCGAGGGCAAGGTAGGGATCTTGTACGCCTGGGCGAACCTGGATGGATGTAGCGTCTGGAGGTAACTATAGCCAGGCAGCCTTGCCGAAGGCATGGCCGTTCGCGCCATCAGCATGGCCATTAGCGACAAAAGGGATGGTTACTGCATTCAGGGCCAGATACGGACTTACAGCAGGCCGGCCCGCTCGAGACGAGGCCACTCGATCGCTGGGCAGAGATCCATTACAACCCGAATGCCATGGCGTTCTGCGTGGCTGGCCGCTTTTGCATCAATGACGTCGAGCTGGGTCCAGAGTGTACCTATACCCAGGCTAATAGCCTCATCAACAATGGCTGGCAGGTGCGCGGCATTGCGAAACACGTCGACCATATCGATAGAGCAGGGCACCTCTGCCAATGACGCGTATACCCGCTGCCCCAGTAATTCAGTCCCGCTCAGGACGGGATTGACTGGCACCACCTTGAAGTTGTGGGATAAGAGGAATTGCATTACCCGATAGCTTGGGCTCTGGGGTTTGTTACTGGCTCCCAACAGGGCGACGGTTTTTACCGTGCGCAACACATTGGCTATGGCCTGGTCACTGCCAAGCGGCACCGCGCTTTATACCTCACCCCACTGCGGCGTTCTTTTTTCAAAAAACGCCTTTTTACCTTCCTGGGCATCCGCTGAGGTCATCGCGCGTACCATGGCCTCATTCGCGTGAGCGAAGGCATCCTCGATCGGCATTTCCACCTGGCGATAAAAGTCGGCTTTTCCCAGGCTTATGCCCTGGGCGGATTTGGAGGCAATGTGCTCAGCCAGCTCACGCGTGCGCTCAAGGAGTTGCTCAGAGGGTACGGCTTCGTTTATCAGGCCTATGCGCACAGCGTCCTCGGCAGAGATAGCATCCCCTGTCAGTGCCATGGCCATGGCGTGTTTCCTATGGATGTTGCGGCCAATACCGACTAACGGCGTCGTGCAAAAGGCACCGATGTTGACTCCCGGGGTACAGAAAGTGGCATCTTCCGAGGCGATTGCCAGGTCGCAGGCTGAGACCAGTTGGCAGCCAGCAGCGGTTGCTGGGGCCTGTACGCAAGCGATCACGGCTTTAGGTGAATGTATGATCCCCAGCATCATCGCAGCGCAGAGTTCAAGAATACTGCTCATGCGCGCCTGCTGGGCTTCTATATCTTCGCCTTCCTGGCGGCTCATCTCACGTAAATCATGCCCGGCCGAAAATACGGGGCCCTCAGCTGTTATCACAATGGCTCGTATTTGTGGGTCGTTGCCCGCTTCAGCCAGAGCCCTGCTTAGTTCTTCCAGCATGAAGCTGGACAGAGGATTGCGCTGTTCTGGCCGGTTGAGCGTGATCCAGCGCACCTGGTTGACGGTGTCCTCTTTAAGGAAGGGGATATTTTCTATGGCGGGTACGGTCATATGTTTGGCCTGGGCTGAGGTTTCAATATCCGCACAAAGTAGCGAACATGCGCGGCAATCGCAAGCAAGAGCACGCTACAAAAAAATTTCAGAAGCTTTAACTGAAAAAGGCGCTAAGCGGGAGGTCTGGCCTTTCTGTAGCGCACAGCTTTTTGCATGCCGGTCTGAACCGTCGAAAGCTCAACTGGTCCCGATCAACACGGCCCCTGCTGCCCATTAGATTCTGTGGATTCCCCTATGCTCCTTCATTCTGGGAGGCGTATCACCGAGATGCACAAAACCCGCTGAGATTAATTTCGGTTCTACCAGACGGTGGAAATCTTTGTAATCCATTTGGATCAGTTCCGAGTAGGTGCCAGCGCAAAAGGTTACCAGCTCGTCTTCAGCGAGGCAGTCGGCGAAGTAGACCTCCATGCCGTAAAGATTGCCAAAGGGCGGCAAAGCTCCCGGTTCGCAGTTGGGAAACCGGTCTTTGAACTCCTTTTCCGATGACAGCTCCAACTCAGAGCAACCGATCACCGGTTTGAGTGTGTCCAGATCAACCCGGTGGCTTGCCGGCAGCACGATCATCAGTAACCGGCCATCGGCATTCAGAATCACGCTTTTGGCCAGGTGTTCACCTTTGATATGGGCTGACTGAGCCACCTCTGCTGCCGTATACTCCGGCGAGTGGGCGATGGTGGCATACTTGACCTGGTTGGCGTTCAGAAATTCCGCAAGGTTTTTGGCAGGCATAATCTTCTCCCTCACATCAGAAACGGCATACCCAAAAGGCATTGGCTAAAAATAAATACAAGACTCCCCCTAAGGTTAGAGCATAACGAGATACTGACAAGTTGTTGAAACGCTGAAAATAAGCAATCCCCGGCAGGGCTTCCATTATCCTCCAACAGGCCTGCGGCGCTATGCAGAATCGTTACGCAGCTTCTGGTGCTTGCTGCCAAACAGTGCATAAAGGATCACCGCAGAGAGTATCGTTAATAACGCCGCCAGCATCTCCAGGGGATTCCTGGTCGCCGCCAGTCCCGAAAACATCAAGGTGAAAAAAATGAAGGCAATCGGCGCCCAGGGATAGCCTGGCAAATCACCGGCCTCAACCTGCTTTCTTTGCACGACAATAAAAAGACTGGCCACCGTCACCACAGTACTGAGGCCAAGCGTGAATCCCAGGTAAGACAACAGCTCCCGCAACCCGGTTATCCAGACAATAACAATGGCCAGAGTCGCCTGCATGGCGATAGCAATGACGGGAACTTCGCCCTTGAAGCGCAAGATGGCGGGCATCAGCCCATCTTCAGCCATTTGCGCATATACGCGGGGCCCGACCATAACCATCGCCGAAACGGAAGTAAACATGGCGATAGCGATGATGCCTCGCATGCCACTGGCCAATGCCTCTCCAGCCAGTGCGCTTGCTGCCAGCGCTGCGACATCCGCTTGAAAGGCAATATTTTCCGGTGCCGGGGCGAATACAAAAATGCCATTCAACACTAGATACACAAGCATGATGATGCATGTCCCATGGATCATTGTCCTGGGAACGTTTCTGGCCGCATCTTTCACTTCACTGGCGACGTATGCCGATGCATTGAAGCCTGAGTAACTGTAGGAGACCCACATCAGAGTCATCGCAAAGGCCGGAATAGAAAACTCGGGCCGCTCAGTCTTGCGCCAGGCCACGACGCCCTCCCAGGAGCCGATGGAAGTGCCAAGAAGCGCAAACAGGACAAACCCGAAGATCAAAACAAGCTTTACTGCAACGGCAACGTTTTGAAGGGTGGTGCCATACTTTACGTGCAGACCGTGCGCCAGGGCCGCAAGCAGAATCGCCATCGTTGCCACAGTGTTCCCGGGTATTACATGCTTCCATTCGGGTGGCACGACATAGGCTTCAAAGGCAAGCGCGGCAAGGGCGATGGCGCCGGTAAATCCCGCCAATAGCGAAATCCAGCCCGCAATAAATCCCGCCAGCGGGTGCATGGAGCGTGAAAGGAAATAGTATTCCCCACCTGATACAGGCATCAACTTCGACAATGCGCCGTAACTGAAGGCGCCGCACAAGGCCAGTAAGCCGCCAACAAACCAGGCGAGCAGAACGTATACCGGGGAACCGAGATCCCCCATTGCGAATCCTGAAGTGGTGAAGACGCCGGCACCGAGCATGTTACCGATAACCAGGGCTATCAGTGTAGAGCGTCCCAGCGTAGTCTTGTTGCTCACAATCCAGGCTACTCCGATCTCAATGCTTCGATGGGATCGAGCCTCGCGTCACTATCGTGGCAACACTCAATCCGGAAATTCCATCCAGCGCGGATAAAAATACCGCTTGGCCGACGGATATCGATAGCATATAGGTAATGTAAAGCGAGGGGGAGGACCCCAGTTTCTTTGCAGGTAAAGCAATTAACTTCTTGCCTTAGAGATGCAAACCTTCGTGAACATTATTTTTCGGCAAAAGTACTAAATTATTTCTTGGCTTCACTTCGGTTCTCGCGGAATTCGGTTATACCCTATATTACCCATAATAAACATGTAGTTACAAAGGTATTATAAAGTGGTTTATAGGAACTTTCCCAGCCTCGTCACTGAAACCGTCTATAATCTGTACAGTACTATGCAAGAGGCTGGACCATGACCGACACAGACAACGATATAAACGCATTGCAGGCGCGGATTGATGAGTTGCAGAGTCTCCTGGCTGACGTGCTACCGGAACTGACCGCCTGCTACCATCAAGAAAAGGTCAAAACTGACCGTAGTGCGATCCACCAGGGTAAAGCGAGTGAACTGCAGGAATTGATCAACCGGGTCGGCAGGCACCTGGGCAAACCGCACTGACAAGTTGGCTTTTCAATACCCTTTTTTCTCGTATCCGGCGCTTCCTCGGATTGTAAGTGACTCCAGCACTCCTCATGCTGGGTTCTGACCTGTTGCTGAGCGAGCTTACGCGGTATAGGAGCCATGTTGCAGAGATCAGCGTTCTGGCGTAAAAGTCCAGATCTGCGTCTTTGGCAATTTCGTTCGCTTCTGTAGATAGGTGATTCCCGAAAGTACCGCAGCAATCAAGGCGTAGGGTATCTTTGTGAGCGCAAGGGCTGGATTTACTAGGTCTGGAGGGGTTACCTTGTCTCGTATACCTAAAAACTCTACGACATTCTGTGGAAACTCTGACAATGTATGAGCAGGTCATCTTTCCCGACTATCAGGGCAGTAGCATCGCCAACCTGATGCAGACGCTGGCTTCAGTACGCGGCGGCGATGTGGGTTTGTATCCTCCTTTGGACGGCCTGGACACACAGTCATTGGCGAATGCCCGCAACGTGGTGATGCTTGTCATAGACGGTCTGGGCTATGAATACCTGAGCCAATATCCTGACAGTCACCTGTACGAGCACCTGCATTCGAAAATTATGGCAGTGGCCCCACCCACTACCACCGCTTCGGTTTCCACTTACCTCACAGGACTGGCGCCGCAGCAACACGGTCTGACCGGTTGGTTTACTTACCTGCGCGAGCTGGGCAGCGTGGTGACCATATTGCCATGGGTATTGCGGGCCGGTGGCCCCCAGCTGGGTGAATCGGGCAGAGTGGCGATGGAACTATTGAACTTGCCTTCTTTCTTTGATCGACTGGCTGTGGATACCTACTCTGTCATGCCAGATTTCCTGCAGGGGTCCGAGTTCAACCTCATGGTTAGTGGACAGGCAAGCCTGGTGCCTTACGGCACCTATCAGCAGTGCTTTGACGAAGTGGCTCGGCTTTGTCGCAACACCCGCAAGAAATACGTGTACGCTTACTGGGCGGGTTTTGACATGCTGGCCCACGGCTTCGGCGTAGGCAGTGAACAGGTGGCGTCCCACTTCCTTGAACTTGATCAAGCTTTCGATAAGCTTGTGGATCAACTGGCCGGCAGCGACACCGCCCTGCTGGTATCCGCCGACCATGGTTTTGTCGATGCACCGCCAGAGAAGCGCATAGACCTGTCTGACCATCCTGAGCTGAAAGCCTGTCTGCAGGTTCCACTGTGCGGTGAACCGCGCCTCGCATACTGTTATGTACGCCACGACAGGCGGCCCCAGTTCGAAGATTATGTCGAACAAAATTTTTCTGGAATAGCGCAGCTGTACGTAAGCCAGGATCTGGTGGACGAGAACCTGTACGGACTGGGGCGCGCGCATCCAGAACTGGCCAACCGAACCGGGGACTACACGCTTGTTATGGAGGATAGCTACGTAATGATCGACAGTTTGCCAGGCGACACAACTCCGCAGTTGGTGGGTTACCACGGCGGTTTGAGCAGCCAGGAGATATACGTACCGCTGATCCTGGTCGACTTATAGATAGGGGCAGGGCACACATTCGTAGCAGAGTGAATCACCAGCCAGTAGACACACAATAGATCACTACGCGACGAATGCGTCTGCGATAGGAGAGGGCGCGCCTACAGCAGTCGGACTGATTCCAGCGTACTGTAGTTACAGTATGCGGTTTGTGTGGTCGGCCCAGTAGCGATCTTTCAACAGACGCTTGTAGAGTTTTCCGGTGGGCAGGCGCGGAAGTTCATCTTCGAAATCTATAGAGCGCGGGCACTTCTGGTGGCTCAGATGTTCGGCGCAGAATGCCATCAATTCGGTTACCAGGGCCTCGTCCGCTGTTACTCCGTCCACGACCTGTACCACCGCTTTGACCTCTTCACCCAGGTCTTCATTGGGCACGCCGAAGACCGCTGCGTCCATGACTTTGGGGTGGGTAATCAGCAGGTTCTCAGTTTCCTGCGGGTAGATGTTCACGCCGCCGGAGATAATCATGAAAGTGGCACGGTCAGTGAGGAACAGGAATCCGTCGTCAACGTAACCCACGTCCCCCACGGTACTCATGGTGCCATCGGGGGAACGCCCTTGCTGGGTTTTTTTCTCATTGTTGAAGTAGCTGAATTCGCTGGCAGTCTTGAACCAGATTTCCCCGGACACGCCTGGCGGGCAGGGCTTACCGTCCTCATCCAGTATGTGCAGGTCGCCGAGCATTACCTTGCCCACGGTGCCCTTGTGCTGCAACCATTCCTCGCTATTGCAGGCAGTAAAACCAAGCCCTTCGGTGGCGCCGTAATACTCGTGGATGATGGGCCCCCACCAGTCAATCATGGCTTCTTTTACCTGTACGGGGCAGGGCGCTGCCGCATGAATGGCAACTTCCAGGCTCGACAGGACAGCCCGTTGCCTCACTTCTTCTGGCATCTTGAGCATACGGCTGAACATGGTCGGCACCAGTTGTGTATGGGTGATCTTGTATCGGCCCAGCAGCTCCAGGAACAACTGTGGGTCGAAGCGCTCCATGATAACCGCTGTGCCACCCTTGCGAATGGTGAGGTTTACGGCGGTTTGCGGGGCAGAGTGGTAGAGGGGGGCGGGAGACAGGTAGATCATATCCTCGCGGTAATGCCATAGCTCAGAAAGAAACTCCAAAAGAGGTAGCGGTTCAGCAGGGCCAATCTTCTCGAGTGGACGCAGTATGCCCTTTGGCTGCCCGGTTGTTCCAGAGGAGTAGAGCATAGCAGTGCCCTGGTACTCATCCGCTATCGGTGTTGCCGGATAAGCGGCCACTGCTTCCTCGTAATTAACAACCGTTGGCGTATCACCACCACCTACGACAAGGCACTTGGTGATATTGGGCGCCTGTGTCAGCGCCTCTAGCGCAACCGGTAGCCTGTCGGCGGAGGTGATGAGTATTTTTGATTCGCTGTTGTTGAGGATGTAAGCAAGTTCTTCGGCCTTCAGGTAGGAGTTAACGCAGGTGTAATACAATCCACTGCGCTCGCCCGCAGCGCTACATTCCTGGTAGCGACTGTTGTTTTCCATGAACACTGAAAAGTGGTCAAGGCGCCGCAAGCCGTGATCGCGCAGCAGGTGCGCTAATCTGTTGGCGCGCGCCTCCAGTTCCGCATAGCTGATGGTCTCACCGGTTTCCGCCATGATGATGGCCGCTCGGTCGGGATGTTGGGTGGCGTACTTGCCTGGATACATGGGTGGCTCCCTTATGATTGATACTATTGTAGGTTGCGACAAGCCCGTCCGCGAAT
>JARFQU010000080.1 GCA_029287595.1 Halioglobus sp.
GGCATCCCGCCAGCGCTGGGATGTATAACTTTCCGCGTGGTCGGTAAGAAAGAAAAAATCCAGCTGGGAGACATAGCGCGCATAGTCACAGGCCGCCGCCGGGGGCAGTGCACCGCGACTGGCATTCAGCACAGGAAGTGAAAACATGAACGCATCGAATGACCAGGTGGTGTGCACATGCGCGTCGCCAAACAGTACTTGCTTCTCAGCGACAGGAGACAATGTATCTCCCCGGCTAACACCGGGGCCAGTACGCCTGTCACATCGCCCGGCGACAGACGCAAGCGGGGTCACCGACAGGGTAACTTCGCCCGGCTGTAAGGGATCCTGAGCGAAGTATCCACCGGGGTCGGGAACACGAACATAGATCAAATAGACCGCCGCGACAGTCAACAGCAGCAACAGCCCGGCAAGCAACACACCCTTGAGTATCGCAGTTTTCACTGTCTCTCCTGTCCCGCATACTGCCCGGGTTGCGCCGCCACCCGAGGATTAAATTGGACTTCGGCAGACTGCCACAGCGCTGCCAGTTTGCTGGTGAGGGCCACTTCCCGCCCTCGCGACAAATATTCCTGTCGTACCACCGCGACGATATCCTGGTAGTTTGGCAGCGAGGCGGGAATGACTTCCGTCACCTGGATCAGGTAAAAACCGCCGGCGCCCTTCACCGGCTGGCTTATCTCACCAGGCATCAATGACAGTGCGACGGCCGCCGGTCCCGGCCCCAGGTAACGTCGCAGTGCATGCGTCGGCAACGGCGAACCCGGCAATTGAGGCAATGGCTGCGCGCCAGGGCTGTCAGCGACAACGGCAAGACTGCTATCGGAATTGGTGGCCGCGCGGGCAGCGAGAGCTTCCTCCAGGCCATTGAACCGCAGTGCCGCGACTGCCACCCTGGCGGGGCGGGTAAATACCGCCTGGTGGCCGCGGTAGAATTCCTCAAGTTGGCCCGGGTGCACGGGCGCGGCTGAGAAATCGTCAACGACCCGGTCGATAGTGGCCTGTACAATTGACTTACGCACACCGGGATCAGCTTCGACCACGCCGAGGGCTTCAGCGCGCTGCAACAGCAGTTCCTCGTCTATGAGCATATTGATGACTGAGCGGCGCTCTGCTTCGCCCAGGCTGCCGCCGCCGCGATTCAACCGACGCTCCGCCCGGCCGAGTTGGTCCCTGGTAACGGGGCGTTCATTCACCCAGGCCAGGGTCTCGCCGGTTGCGTCATGCGGCTGCTCAATTCTCGCTCCCGCCAGGGCCAGAATCAGGCCAAACGCGGCGAGGACTATCCTTCCGCTACTGGCACTGATTACTACTCTCCGGGAGACCGACAGCCACTTAGTCACGGTTATCCTTGTTATCTTTATCAACCCCACAGGGGTGTACTAGCCATTCCCCATAGTATAGTCGGGTTGGTGAGCGGCGAAACGCTCCGCCATGGCAGCAATGGTGAGACTGGGATTGACCCCAATATTGGCGGGAATACTCGCGCCATCCACCACAAACAAACCCGGATGGCCGTGTACCTCGTGGCGAATGTCGATCACCGAGTTGTCGGCCGCAGTACCCATGGGGCATCCGCTCAGAATATGTGCCGTAGAGCACATCGACGCCAGGGACTCGGTCATCGAGCTCATCGGTTCACCGCCCGACACCCTGGCATATTCACGGGTGGCACGATTGGCGACGGGCAGGTAGCTGGGAAGTTCATTGCCGGCGCCACTTCGGGAAACCAGGCGGTGGCGAAAAGGACTCCACCATCGCCTCCGATAGTGCATGCCGATGTGGTTGTCGTGATCCTGCATGATGGTGAATACCGTAATGCGCTTTTCCCAGTCCCGCGTGAACAAATTGCTCAACATCAGCGCCGGGCTGGCCAGCATCTTCAACAGGGTTTTCAGAGCACGACGCGAGGGCAGCGCATCATCAACCATGGGACCCATCAGGTAGCGCATGAAGCGGTACCCCCGATCAAAGCGATTCTGGGTGATATGCGTGTTGGCATCCGGGTGGAAGTCCGACGATATCGCCGTGCCGTCGGTCATATCCTCCCCCGGGGGATGCAGCACCGCCGTAATCGCCTCGGAGTTCGTGCGCACCACCCGGCCGAGGCTGGGGGATACACCCGGCAGGCTTGCATATACATCACGATTCCTGAACAACAGTTCCAATGTGCCGAGGACGCCACTGGACACAATCACCTTGCGCGCGGTCAGCACCTGGACCTTGCGGCCCAGTCCCGGCGAAACCAGGTGAACGCAAAAGCCTCCCCCGTCAATTGGCTCTATACGATCGGCCTTGCGCTCTGGAAGGATAGTCGCCCCCAGTTGCTCCGCCTGGTGGAGATAGTTGTAATCAAGACTGTTTTTTGCCCCGAATTCGCAGCCGGTCAGGCAACCGCCGCAGAAGCTGCATGCTTCACGTGCAGCCTCTTCCCCAAAATTGATCGCATTGGGTACCGGGCCATAGGTGTCCGCGACACCCAGCCCGGTGGCGGTCTGCTCGAGGTAGACATCCTGCTCGGTTTTGCGCGGATTCATCCCGACACCCAGCATCTTCCTGGCTTTGGCAAAGCACGGCGCCAGCTCGCTTTCCCAGTCAACGCCCAGGGATTGCAACCTGGGATCGCGATAGAATTCCCGTTTCGGCTCGAGCATCACCGCCCCCCAAACCAGGCTTCCCCCGCCGACACCGACACCACCTACAACCATCAGGTGCCGGAAAACTCGCTGGGTGAAATAGCCCTTCATCCCCAGCCCCGGTCTCCACAGCAAGCGCCAGACACTGTTCTTGCCCCGGCGAATCTCCTCGCGGCCGATCCGGCGTCCCTGCTCAACCACCCCGACCCGCCAACCCTTTTCAGCCAGGCGCAACGCCGAGACGGAGCCGCCAAAGCCACTCCCCACGATCAGGTAGTCGTAATCGAAAGTCATTCTGTCCTTTTGTATTTATTTAACACTAGTGTTACATATATAATCCTCCCATGTCTAATGAAAGTCAAGACACCCGGGACCTGCCAAGGCCACCTACCAGTGCGGTTCGCAAACTGAGCAGGGGTGCAGGTCGCCCCGCGTCTACTGATCCGAAAGGTGATGATTTGCGCGAATTGATCCTGGCTGCAGCGAGCCAGGACTACGCGGACAACGGTTATCACGGCAGTTCTGTGGCCCACATCCTGGCCATTTCCGGCGTATCGCGCCCCACTTTTTATCGCTACTTCAAGAATCGTCGGGAAGCCCTGGACATCATCATCGGCCGGGCGAATGACATGTTGGGAGAGTGTGTCGCCCGCAACATTGCAGGCATGGACGACCTGGAGCGAGTCGTAGACGCCGCAGTGGATGCCTACTTCGAGTGGGCAGGCCTCTGCGGCCCACTGGTCGGGCCCATCTACCAGGAGATCGGTGATGCGGCATCACCCGCTCACGAACACCGCTCCCGAATAGTGGCCGAACTGGCGGATCTATTCGAGGCCACTCTGACATCCCTGGGCCTTCCTCCCCAGGACCCACTGCTCTATGAAGCCTTACTACACGTGGTCGAGCAGGTCGGGCACGCGGCCTTCTGGCCTGAAATCAAATCCCCTGCGGAGATCGGTAAGCGCCGGCAAATTATCTCGAGAATTCTAATTGCCTCTCTGGCGCCCTCAAAGGACTGAATGTTGAACTCTGCCTGATCAGTACCCTTACTGAAATCCAGAAACCAGGCCTGCGCCGATTCGCTCATTCATCATCTCCGTAGAGCCGTCGGTGTAGGCGGCGATTTTGGCGCACGCCAGATGACGGCCCAGGGGAAATTGCCGCTTGAGGCCATTAGCCCCCATCGCCTGGATACAGGCGGTAATTGCGGGCACCGCCGCTCGACCTGCAAATTTCTTGGCGTAAGCCGCCGGAAAGCATGCATCCTCTCCACTGTCTATATAGGCTCCAGCCTGGAATGTCAGCGCCCGCAGTGCCTCGATATCAGTAGCCACATCAACCAGGGACCACCTCAAGCCTTGATGATCGATAACCGGCCGACCAAAGGATTCGCGCTCGACGCCATAGGCGAGCGCGTGATCGAGGCTGGACTGCATGACGCCGCAACACATGGCGGCCACATAAGCGCGTGCTCCGTTGATAAGTTCCATGGCACCTTTAAAAGCCTCAATCGGTGGGGCAAGCAAGTCGTCCTCACTGACAAAATAATTCTCCAGGTGAAATTCACCTGCCCCGATGGCGCTGCCGCCCATGAGCTTGTAGATTTCTCCCCGCCTGAAACCTTCTTTGCGCGCGTCAATCACGAAGCAGGCAATGCCCTTCCAGCCCTTCGCGGGGTCGGTTTGGACATAGGTTACGAACAGGTCGGCAATCTCGGTATTGGTAATCCAGGCCTTGGTACCATTGAGCAGCCAACCGCCCCGCGTTTCTGTAGCCAGGGTTTTAATGGCTGCGAAGTCACTTCCGGCGCCAGGTTCCGTAAGGGCCGTGGCACCCAGTATCTCCCCACTTATCAACGCCGGAATATGATTGCGATGCAGCGGACTGTGGCTTTCCGCCATCTTTGCGGCGATATTACCCGTATTGATCAGGGAGAATGTGAAGGCAAAGCATCCTCTTGCCAGTTCCTCACAGACCCTGAGTTTTTCAGTGAAGGAAATACCGAGGCCACCCAATTCAGGGGCCAGGTCAAGTGCAGCAAACCCCTCGCTGATCGCGACACGCAAGTCTTCCACGGGTTGGCGTTGCTCACTCTCCCAACGGGACGCATTTGGCTCCAGTAGCTCCTCGCGCAATTGCTTTGCCCGATCAATAATATCTGCCTGAGATTTATGCATGCCTGGAACCTGCGCCTGTTGAGGATGCGTCATTCTATCCCAGCGATGGAAGCTGGCAAGGCGTCACCGCCACAGACAGTTGGCACGGAATGGATATCACGACAAGTCGTGGCAAGCAATTTTGCCGGTATCCTCCGAATTTTCCCGCACGGTGGCTGCAATTACCCTATAATTCCAGTGATGCCCATGGGCAAGGTGCTGCGTATCATTTACCGGGCGATCTCGACCCACCTGCTCCACAAGGCCGGACTACAACTCAATGACGGCGCGACTGGCGCGGTGACGTTGATACAACGCTTCGGATCGGCTCTCAACCTCAACACCCACTTCCACATTCTGTTGCTGGATGGTGTTTACGTCTATCGCGATAACCGGCCTCCTCGATTCCAGCGCGTCAAAGCGCCGGTCAAAGACGAGTTGGAGGATCTGTTACCACGCGCCTGGTTCAGCTGATCAGTCAGCGCGTAGGTCGGTGCCTGGAACGTGTGCATGGCGAATTAATTTATCAACAATATCAATGAGTTGATAGTTGCTGCAATCAGGCCCTTTCCTACACTCCAACAGCATGAAGGACGCAATTTACCTGCTGTTCCACCTGCTCTCAGCCATCACAAGGCTCATTCAGCCAGGTGGTAGCCGTACAGTCATTGCCGAGAACCTAACGCTTAAACAGCAGCTGATCATCCATAGCAGGTCTCGGCAGCGAGCGCCCAACTTAACCACCCAGGATCGCACTATGCTCGGCGTCCTATCACTCTTCCTGAATCCACTGAGGCTGGCTAGATCAGCGGTTATCATCAAGCCATCTACCCTGCTCTCTTTCCATAACGCATTGAAGAACCGAAAGTACCGGCTACTATATTCACCGCGCGCTGGCGGGAAGCCAGGCCCGAATGGACCAGCACAGGAAGTGATAGATGCCATCGTGGAAATGAAGCAACGCAACCCTCAATATGGCTGCCCGCGTATCGCCCAGCAAATCAACCTGGCGTTCGGATTGGACCTGGATAAAGACACTGTGCGACGCGTGTTAGCGGTTCACTACAAACCAGATCCCAGTATGCGCGGCCCTTCCTGGCTCACTACACTCGGTCACGCAAAGGACAGTCTGTGTAGCGTGGAATTATTTCGTGCTGAATCAATCACTTTGAAGACTCACTGGATCATGGTGGTGATGGATCAGTACGCGCGCCGGATCATTAGCTTTGCTGTCAATGTAGGGAATGTGGATTGCCCAGCACTCTGCCGGATGTTCAATGACGCTACTTCCATGCAGGGCTGGCCAAAACGGATCAGCTCCGATAACGATCCACTGTTCCAATATCATCGATGGAAAGCGAATCTACGAGTGCTCGACATCGAGGAAATTAAATCGCTACCGCATGCCCCATGTCCCATCCGTTTGTCGAACGACTAATTGGGAGCGCCAGACGCGGGCTACTGGATCAGATTTTCTTCTGTACTGCGACTGCCCTGGAGAGCAAGCTCCGCAGTTACCGGCGCTACTTAACGAGCATCGGTGCCATTCCAGTCAGAACGGAGCGACCCCGGCTGAGACAGGCGAAAAGAACATCGTAGACATCAAACGATACCAGTGGAAAAAGCATTGTCGCAGTCTGTTCGAGTTGCCGATAGCCGCTTGAAATTCGATTTCGCCAGGGACACCTTCGTGATCCGCACTATTCGTGTCTGGTATCCAGCTAGTTTGACGGACCCACTTCAGGGGGCCCAAAACGAAAGCGGGGGATGAAATCCAAAGACTCCACCCCCCTGTTCAGTCTGACTTGCTGGCGGTCTCAGCGATTTGACTCGCCTCGTCTACCTTGCTTTTAGGACTCGGCCTTCGGCTGAACCACTCATGCGCAAGCGCATCAATACTCCAACTTATCACCGACCTGAGGACCTGGGCCCTCATTATTTTCTGACGCTTGGCTACGTCCACCCGCAGTGATATCCCGGTAGATAACTCTACGTGTTCAGGCACTTCCGACTACTCAACCGTACGTCTCCGAAGATCCGTTTGGCGCGCCCTCCAACCCTTTCGAGCCTTCAGACTTAGCAGTGTTCACTACCCGTTGGTCACTCTTGGCTTGCGACCCGTGCTCCCCGGCCAATCGGGGCCTGGCTAACTCGAGATGCGCTATCCCGAAGCCATGGTTAAAGTATACAGATCGATTGTTACCGGTCTAGGCATAAGCCTGTGGATAAAATGTGGGCATGCTGTGGGTTTCAAACTTTTTTAATTAATTTTCGTTTTATATGCATTTTTATAGCGCCAAATGCGCGTCTTTATAGCGCGGGTTTCTATAACCGCGGGATATTGCGTCGGCCTTTTGCGTTAACGCCGGCGCAACAATCGTGATGCCGCTAACGGCGGAGGACTATGGCGGCAAGAACTACGCCTGTCGA
>JARFQU010000085.1 GCA_029287595.1 Halioglobus sp.
TACAACCTGGGGAACTACCGGGCCCATATTCGGCTTGTGCGTTAACTGCACCGGCCGGGGTCCCACCTGTGCCATCGTAGTACCCGTAACGGATGACACCGTCGTAACCTGTGTTGGATGCGGGAAATGCACATGGGAAGGATGGGGGGTGACAACGACCTGGCGAGGGGGCTCGACATATTTTTGTGGCACCTGCCCGGGTACTGCAACGGGCTGTTTGGGAGGCACCGCCACCGGTTTTTGCGAAGGCACCGCCACCACCTGGGGTACCTGCCCCGGCACCGCGACGGGTTGTTTCGGCGGCACTGCCACCGGCGGTTTGGAAGGTACCGCCACCACCTGGGGCACCTGACCGGGCACCGCGACGGGTTGTTTCGGCGGCACCGCCACCGGCGGTTTGGAAGGCACCGCTACCACCTGGGGCACCTGACCGGGCACCGCGATGGGTTGTTTCGGCGGCACTGCCACCGGCGGTTTGGAAGGCACCGCCACCACCTGGGGTACTTGACCGGGCACCGCGATGGGTTGCTTTTGTGGGAGGGGTGTTGGCTGCTTCGGAGGCACCGCGGTGGGAGCCAGTGGCGGCACTGCGATCGAGGGGTTGACTACCTGTGCGGGCACGACGGCGACAGGATTCTGGTTGTTGCCCCCGGTTGTCCCCAGGTGCGGGTTTGTGGTGGCGGGGTCAGGGGTGTGTCCACCGCTGCTCAAACCGCCATTGGTTTGAGAACCTTGCCCGCTTGCAGAGTGATGTTGCTGGCACTGCCAGGAGTTCGAATGTAAACAATTGGCCGCCGCCCACACCTGTGAGCTACCAAGCAGCGCAACTCCCAAAAGAATCACATATCGCATCATTACACCCCGAAATAGTAGATGATCTGGAACCAGGCACGGTAGTCATCGTCTGACTGATCAGTGTCATTACCGTTAAGCGGGTTCCTCGCGTCGTTATTTCCAATCTGCCTACCGATAGAACTGCGAAGAACGACGCCCGACGGCCAGGTCTGGGTAGCAGCAAGACCCCAGGAATAAAGCTCCAGGTTGTTGGAAATAATGGGGTTCTCCCCCTGCCAACCGTCCCAGGTGTCCTCGTACAGCCTGACCCACCCAGCGCTCGCAAAAGTGGAGACCTGAAGATCACCCCCCCAGGGTATCGCACGAATATCGTAGCGCAGGTCAGCCTGCAGGTTGACTCCGAAGTCGCCACTCATTTCGCCAACAGGATATCCCGGGACGCTGAAAGGCCCGCCAATGAAAAACTTCTGCGAGGCATCGAGATTCGTCGTCGCGGCTTGGCCGGCGAATCGACCGGAGGCCGACCAGTTACCTCCAAGGTGTTGCAGGCGAGACACGTCAAAATTCAGTTTGAAGAAGCCGCCGTCGGTACCCGCGTTCCTATCGTCGAAATCTTGAAATTCGTCACCGCCGTCGATGTCGACATTTCCCCCGGTTACAGACGCGTCGAAATAGGTAACGCCATTCGCCCAGAAGTCGTCGTCGTGATCGCCGTACAGGCTCACGGTCACCATATCGAGCGTCCGCTCAGCCTCCAGCATCCCGCTGTCATCGTCGTCGTCCAGCGACAGGTGAATATATTCAACCCGAGCATTCAAATTGGTATGGCGCGATCTTACGAACGGGTAGGCGGCAAACAGGCTACCGGAGTAAGCTTCGCCGTCGGCACCGAAGTCCTCCAGTTCCTCTCCCAAGTCGTAAGTGAGGTAATCCCCACTAACACCCAGCCGCAGACCATTTCCCGCGACGGGTAGACTGTATTCGGAGTAAATGTAAGTCGAATCACTACCGCTAGTCACGGCTCTGAAGGTAAGCTGGTCGCCGCCTCCCGTGGGACTATTAAAGTAGACGGTCGCCCCAAGCCGTTCCTCGCCAGTGTAATAGTTACCGAAATTATCAATGTCGATATTCCCGGTCACTCGGGGGGTATCCTCGGTCCGCAACAGGAACCTTGCTTCGCCCGGTGACGCGCCAGGGTAGATGACCGAGTGCGTGGTAATTCCGGGCAAATCATCCGCCAGCAATATGGCGCGCTCGAACTCGTCGACGCGCATGACTTCTCCGGTGGCCAGATTTTCCTGCAGGATCGACTCCACGACCCTACCGCGCACGTGGTTGCCCTCATCAGAGAGCAGCACGCCGCCCTCTTCGAGTACACCTTCGAATACATGCAAGGTTACCAAGCCATCTTCGACGGCCTGGGGCGGCAGGTAGACCTGGGCAGTAAAGAGACCGCGCTCCCGGTAGGCACGCCGTAGTGTTTCCATCGCCTCATGCAGGCGCGCAGGGGATAAAGTCTGGTGCGAATAGGGTGATAGTAATTCTGAGAGTTCCTCCTGCGAAAGTTCGACATTACCGAAAACCACGAAATGCGATACCTGTAGATCGGCCTCGCCGGCGGCTTGTATGGGGGCCTGCTGCACCTCGACTTGAGGCTGAGCGGCCTCGGGCCTGGGAGCGCGCCTCAGACTGTCATCACGGACATCCCTGTAAAGACTGCCCGAGTTTGGAAAGGGTGTTGCCAGCAGGTCATGGGATTGAATTCCCAATACTAAGGACAAGGTCATGGTGAAAGCTTGGCTCAGTCTCAAAGAGGCTTCTCCTGGCTGCGATATTTATACGTTTGGTTCGCCACATACTCGGGTTTAAATTGTTATCACGATCTACCTGTACTGTGACAAATTAATACCGACGAAAAGCCGACTCAAGCGAAAATGGTTGAAAAAGCGGAAAAATTGCGGAAGCGGCGAGTAACAACACTTCACGAGGAAGCATAGTCACTTGTCAGAACATACAATATGGGGACCAGGCTGGAACTGGGGTGAAACGAACTGTGACAGGGGTGCGACACGGAGAAATGAAAAAGCCCCACATTGCTGTGAGGCCTTTAAATATGGTGCCCAGAGACAGAATCGAACTGCCGACACGGGGATTTTCAATCCCCTGCTCTACCGACTGAGCTATCTGGGCGGGATCGCGAAACGCGAGAGGCGCGTATTAAACCTTCAAGTGTGCGGGGAGTCAAGAGCCCTGCCAGGGCGCCTACTGTGCAGGTGGGACATAGCCTTCCGCCTGATCGTACTCCTCCCCGGCGAAAAATTTATCCATCTCCTGCTGCAGGTATTTACGCGCCTCCGCGTCTACCAGGCTGAGATGCTTCTCGTTGATCAGCATGGTCTGGTGCGCCAGCCAGTCCTGCCACGCCTGTTTTGATATGGAATCGAAAATTTCCTGACCCTTGGGCCCGGGGTAGGGGGGCGCTTCCAGTCCCTCCATTTCTTGCTGGTACTTTTTGCAGAAAACATTGCGCGACATGGTGCTACTCCAACAGGGGTCAGGCCAGTTTGGCCAATAGTTTGGCGACGGGGGCCGCCAGGCCAATTTGCGGCGGCCGGCGACTGTTATACCAGAGCTGGTCCTTGCCTTCCATGATGCCGGCCGGCGTGCTGCCCAGGCTGATCTCCACGGGGAGTATATCCAGGTGGTAGTGACTGAAAGTGTGGCGAAAAGTGTCCCATACCGTGACCTCGCCAGGTGCTTCACCCCAGTGGTCCAGGCACCAGTTGACGCTGTCATCGGGCATCTCGATCTCCGGGAAGCACCACAAGCCGCCCCATATCCCGCTTGCCGGCCTGCGTTCCAGCCAGATGTCGCCATTGGCCGCCCGGGCCATCAGGAATGCCGTTGTTTTTACCGCGAGGACTTTGCGCGGTTTCTTGCCGGGGTAGTCCAGCTGTTCCCCGCAGGCACTGGCAAGGCAATCGGCCTTTACCGGGCAGCGCTCGCAGTCGGGTGCCGAGCGCGTGCACAAGGTGGCGCCCAGGTCCATCATGGCCTGGGTGTAATCGGCGCAGCGTTGCTGTGGTGTATACTCCCCGGCGATCTCCCACAGGCGCTGGTGAACAGCCGCCTGCCCCGGCCAGCCCGCCACCGCACGGTGTCTGGCCAGCACTCGCTTGACGTTGCCGTCGAGGATTACCGCCCGCCGCCCCTGGGCAATACTGAGTATCGCGCCCGCCGTGGAGCGCCCTATCCCGGGCAGCTCGCACAGCCCTTCGACGCTGTCTGGAAACTGCCCATCATATTGCTCGCATATCACCGCTGCTGCGCGGTGCAGGTTGCGGGCGCGGGCGTAGTAACCCAGCCCGGTCCACAGGTGCAACACCTGGTCCTGTGGTGCCGCAGCCAGTGCTGTGACAGTTGGAAATTCGCGCATAAAGCGCTCGAAATAGGGGATGACGGTTTTCACCTGCGTCTGCTGCAGCATGATCTCCGATATCCAGACGCGGTAGGGGTTAATGTCCTGCTGCCAGGGCAGGTCTTTGCGCCCGGCGTGGTCAAACCAGCCCAGTACCCGGTCGGCGAAAGAGGAATGTGGAGCCATTTAGGTGTGTGAAAGCCTTAACATCGATGGTCTAGGGTAATGTCAGAGTGTGAAAACCTCCAGTGAATTAACCGGCGCATTCTTTTATAATGCGCCGTTGTGCGGGGGATGTTCCCCGCATGACCCTGGTGGAGAGACCGATGGCTGAGCGCAAGGCCACAGTAGAGAGAAACACCCTGGAGACCCGAATCACCGCTACGGTGAACCTGGATGGCTCCGGGGTCGCTGAATTTGAAACCGGGGTGCCGTTCCTGGAGCACATGCTGGATCAGATTGCGCGCCACGGGCTGATTGATCTCAAGGTTCACGCACAGGGTGATCTGCATATCGATGACCACCACACGGTGGAGGACATCGGCATTACCCTGGGGCAGGCTTTTGCCCGTGCGGTGGGAGACAAGAAGGGCATCCTGCGCTACGGCCACGCCTATGTGCCACTGGATGAGGCCCTTTCGCGGGTGGTGATAGACTTTTCCGGCCGACCCGGCCTGGAATTCAACGTGCCTTTCACCCGGGCGGCAGTGGGTGGCTTTGATGTGGATCTGTTTATGGAGTTTTTCCAGGGCTTCGTGAATCACGCCCTGGTAACCCTGCACGTGGATAATCTGCGCGGTGATAATTCCCACCACCAGATCGAGACAGTGTTCAAGGCCTTTGGTCGCGCACTGCGCATGGCCCTGTCCGAGGATCCGCGCATGGCGGGAGTCACCCCTTCCACTAAAGGCGTCCTCTAGGAAGAAATCATGAGTGGTGTAGTCGCCGTTATCGATTACGGCATGGGTAACCTGCACTCTGTGGCCAGTGCGCTGGAGCACGTGGGCGCGGACAAGGTGCTGGTTACCCATGACGCTGAACTTATCCGCCAGGCTGACCGGGTGGTTTTTCCCGGCGTGGGCGCGATCCGCGATTGCATGGGGGAGATCCGTCGTTTGCACTGCGACCAGTTACTGGTTGATGCCCTCACCGAACAACACAAGCCGGTGCTGGCGATCTGTGTCGGTATGCAGGCGCTGATGACCCATTCCGAGGAAAACGGCGGCGTTAATTGTCTGGATATTATTCCCGGTGAGGTGCGTTTTTTCGGCAACCCGTTGGTGGACGAGCAGCAGGGCCGCCTGAAGGTTCCGCACATGGGCTGGAACGAGGTGCGCCAGGTTATGGATCACCCGCTGTGGCGGGATATTCCCGACATGACCCGGTTTTATTTTGTCCATAGCTACTATGTAGATGCCGTGGATCGGGGGTTGCTGGCGGGCACGGTGCGCTACGGCGTCGATGCGGATGCCGCCCTGGCGCGGGATAACCTGTTTGCAGTGCAGTTTCACCCGGAAAAGAGCCACACGGCGGGCCTGCAATTATTACGTAATTTTCTGGAGTGGAGCGGGCAATGCTGATAATTCCTGCGATTGATCTAAAGGACGGGCAATGCGTACGTCTGCGCCAGGGGCTGATGGATGACAGCACGGTGTTCTCCGATGACCCGGTGGCAATGGCCCGACGCTGGGTGGATGCCGGTTGCCGGCGTCTGCATCTGGTCGACCTGAATGGGGCTTTTGCCGGCGAACCGGTCAACGGCGAGGTGGTGACGGCCATCGCCGCTGCTTTTCCCGAACTGCCGATACAGATTGGTGGCGGTATCCGCAACCTGGAGACCATAGAACACTATATCAGGGCGGGCGTCAGCTATGTGATTATAGGCACCAAGGCGGTAAAGGAGCCGGCCTTTGTCGCCGAGGCTTGTGGCGCCTTCCCCGGGAAAGTGATTGTGGGACTGGACGCCAAAAATGGCCTGGTGGCCACCGATGGTTGGGCCGAGGTATCCCAGGTGCGCGCTACGGATCTCGCCCGGCAGTTCGAATCCGATGGCGTGTCAGCGATTGTTTATACCGATATCGCGCGCGACGGAATGATGCAGGGTGTTAACGTGGAGGCGACCGTGGCTATGGCCCGGGCTTCCAGTATCCCGGTAATCGCCTCCGGCGGCATTACCAACCTGGACGATATCAAAGGACTGCTGGCGGTGGCCGACCAGGGTATCTGCGGTGCCATCACCGGTCGCGCCATCTACGAAGGCACGCTGGATGTAGCCCAGGCCCAACGGCTGTGTGACGGGGATACCTGAGTATGGGTTTGGCCAAGCGTATTATTCCCTGCCTGGATGTGGAGAATGGCAGGGTGGTAAAGGGCGTCAACTTCGTGGATATCCGCGATGCCGGGGACCCGGTGGAAATCGCCATTCGCTATAACGAACAGGGCGCTGACGAGATCACGTTCCTGGATATTACTGCCAGCCACGAAGGCCGTGACACCACGGTGCACACAGTAGAGAAGATCGCGGAGCAGGTGTTTATTCCCCTCACCGTGGGCGGCGGTATACGCACGGTGGAAGACATACGCACCATGCTCAATGCCGGAGCAGATAAAGTCAGTATCAACACCGCCGCCATCCACAACCCGGACCTGGTGCGTGAATCCGCCGAACGCTTTGGCTCCCAGTGTATCGTGGTCGCCATTGATGCCAAGCGGGTAGACGATGTGGACGGCAAGCCGCGCTGGGAGATTTTCACCCACGGTGGCCGCAAGCCCACCGGCATAGATGCGGTGGCCTGGGCGGTGCGTATGGCGGAACTGGGGGCCGGGGAGATCCTGTTGACCAGCATGGACCGGGACGGTACCAAGAACGGCTTCGAACTGGGGGTGACCCGCGCCATTACCGACGCGGTGGAAATCCCGGTTATCGCCTCGGGCGGTGTCGGCAACCTGGATCACCTGGTGGAGGGCATCACCATCGGCGGTGCCGATGCCGTGCTGGCTGCCAGCATTTTTCACTTCGGGGAGTACACGGTGCCCCAGGCCAAGGCTTATATGGCCGCGCACGGCGTGGAAGTCCGCCTCTAACTCAGTAGGCGTTCACCGAGGTATAAGTTCACCCGATAGCAACGCCCCGGCGCGATTTGCGTCGCGCCGCGTCGACACAGGGTGTTCCTGTCAGGATTCGCCGGTACTGCCATCGGTTTTCTCTGGTGCGGGTTTCTGCTTGCCCATCCCCAGGATGTTCAGGCCTTTAAGCAGGGTGAGCGCCTCATACAGCTGGTTGTCGCTGGACAACAGCTCGCTGGACAGCTTGCGCGAAGAAGTGGATTTTTTCGCGCCATTTTTGCCATTGGCATTGTCCAGGTGCCCCGACAGGTCAGCTTCGGTAATACGCGGGGCGTTATCATAAGTTGTGACTTTGGCGCGTTCCACCAGGATATCCGGGGCGATGCCCTCGGCCTGTATGGAGCGGCCATCGGGGGTGAAATACAGTGCGGTGGTGAGTTTCACCGCGCGGGATTCTGAAAGAGGCAGAATGGTCTGCACCGAGCCTTTGCCAAAACTGTGGGTGCCCATCACCACGGCGCGCCCGTGGTCCTGCAGTGCGCCGGCGACTATTTCCGAGGCGCTGGCGGAGCCGCCATTGATCAAGACCACCAGGGGGACGCCCTTGCTGCTGTCGCTGTCCTGGGCCTGGTAATACATTTCCGAGTTAGCCAGGCGTCCCTCCGTATACACCACGGTGCCGCCGTCCATGAACAGGCCCGCCACGTCGACACTGGCGCGCAAGATACCACCGGGGTTATTGCGCAGATCCAGTACCAATCCCTTGAGTTCCTGCTCCCCCATGAGTTTTTCCAGGGATTTGGTCACGTCTGCACCGGTAGCGCTCTGGAACTGTGCGATGCGGATATAGCCGTAGCCTGGCTCCAGCCAGCGCTGTCGTACGCTCGCGACCTTGATGACGTCGCGTACCACGGTCACGTCAAAGGGCTGGCTTTCTCCGGGGCGGCCAATGGTGAGATTTATCTCGCTGCCCTTGGGGCCGCGCATGATGTCTATGGCCTCACTGAGGCTCATGCCCTTCACTGGCGCCTTGTCCAGTTTCAGGATGATGTCGCCACTCTGCAGGCCGGCCGCAGCGGCGGGCGAGCCATCGATAGGGGAAATTATCTTGACGTAACCATCCTCCATGCCGACCTCAAGGCCCAGGCCGGTGAACTCTCCGGAGGTGGAGTCCTGAAGATTCTGGAAGGCATCTTCGGTGAGGTACATTGAATGCGGATCCAGGCCCATGAGCATGCCCTGGATGGCATACTCGAGCAGGGTGCTGTCATCGATCTCCTCGACATAGCCCACGCGAATCTGGTTGAAGACGTCGGCGAAAGTTCGCAGTTCATCCAGTGGCAGTTTGCCCTGTTCCTCCAATGCGGCCGGTACGGTGGTGGACACAGCCAGCGCCAGGGTTGCCAGCAGGCTTTTAGTGATGGGGAGTGGGATACGCATGATTACCGCCGGGGTGGCTACCGGGCCACGTTATGCTTCAGGCCGTCTAGTGTAACGCATTCCCCGGGGAAGGTGCCAAACGGCAGGGCCGTGTTCAGCCCCGACACCAGTTGGCCGGGTTGGTGGGTTTGCCCTGGTGGCGAATTTCGAAATACAGGGCCGCGCGGTCCAGTCCGCCACTGTCGCCTACTGTGCTGATAGGCGTGCCGGCTGATACCCATTCGCCGACTTCACGCAACAGGCTCTGGTTGTGGGCATACAGGCTCATGTAACCATCTCCGTGGTCGATGATCAGCAGCAGGCCGGAGCCGCGCAGCCAGTCGGAATAAACCACCCTGCCGTGGTGGATGGCGCGCACTGTGGTGCCTTCCCTGGCGGGGATATTGATCCCCTGCCAGACCATCTTTCCCTCATTGCGGGGTTTGCCAAAGCGATTGCTGTGCTTGCCGCTGATCGGCCAGGGCATTTTGCCCTTTGCGCCCTTGAAAGCCTGGTAATTTTCCGGAACCTGCAGGTTGACCACCGCCTCCTTGATCGCCTGCAGTAGTTTTTCCAACTCCTTGCGGTCCAGTTCCTTGCGCTCTAACTGCTGGCCCTTGTCGCGAATGCTGTCAGCCAGACTGGCCACAGCCTGTGCGCGGGCAGTCTTGCCCTTGATCAGTTGTTGTTGCTGTTGTTCCAATGCCAGTTGCTGTTGTTCCAGTTGCTGCAGGGTTCTCGCGATGCCCTGTTCAACCGCTTGTAATTGTTGCAGGGTTTCCCTGTACTGGCCCAGCAGCTTATTGCGCGCCTCAAAAAAGTAGCGATAGTAGCCCATGGTACGCGCGACGGTGTGGGGGTTCTCCTGGCTTAACAGGACCTTGATCTGCCCCTGTTGGCCCATCTGCCAGGCGGTGCGCAGCTCAGTCGCGATGCGCGCCTGTTGCCGCTCCCTGGATTGTTCCAGTTTGCCGCGCTGCTGTTCCAGCGAGGACAGCTCCTCGTTGCTGGCGGACATGGCCTGGCGATTCTGCGCCATATCCCGTTGCAGCTTGCCCAGTTGCACCTCCGCGTCGCGCAGTTGTCTTTGCAGTTTGTTCTTGCGGGTCGCGGCGCTGGAAATCTCTTTTTGTATGGACTGGATATCCCGTTGCAGTTGCTGCAATTCACGACGGGCTTTCTCTTCGTCGGATTGGGCCAGGCTGCCGGTCGCGACGGTTGCCAGTAGCAGAACTACCAGCACTGTCCTCCAGGCATTGGGATACGGCGGCATTGCCGTCAGGCTGTGCCGGCCAGGTTTTCGCCGGTCATGTCTTCGGGTTGGGGCAGGCCCAACAGGCCCAGCAGAGTAGGCGCGATATCCGCCAGAATGCCACCTTCTGTTTTTAGTTGCAGTTGCCGCTGGCCGATATAGACCAGTGGTACCAGCTCTGTGGTGTGCTGGGTGTGTAACTGGCCCGACTGATAATCGAGCATTTGCTCGCAGTTGCCATGATCCGCGGTGACCAGGGCCTCACCCCCGGTTTCAAGCAGCGCCTGTTCTATCCTGCCCAGGCACTGGTCCAGGGCTTCCACAGCCTTCACCGCGGCGTTGTAGACGCCGGTGTGCCCGACCATGTCACCGTTGGCGTAATTGCATACGATGAGGTCGTACTTGCCCGAATGTATGGCGGCCACCAGTTTATCGGTGACTTGCGGGGCGCTCATCTCCGGCTGCAGATCGTAGGTGGCCACGTCCGGAGAGGGAATCAGCTCGCGTTCTTCTCCCGGGAACAGCTCTTCCCTACCGCCACTGAAGAAAAAGGTGACGTGGGCGTATTTCTCCGTTTCCGCCATGCGCAGCTGCGTCATATGCTGCTGCGCCAGGTAGTCACCCAGCACATTTTTCAGTGGCGTGGGGGGAAAGGCGCAGCTGGTGTTGATATCTGCGGCGTACTCGGTGGTCATTACGAAGTCGCCCAGGGCCGGGACTACCGCGCGGGGGAAGTTGTCGAAATCCGGGTCGACGAAGGCGCGGGTCAGTTGGCGCGCCCTATCCGCGCGGAAGTTCATAAACAGCACGCTGTCCCCGTCTGCCACCAGCGCTGCCTCCTGGCCCGCGCTGTGGATTACGGTAGGCAATACGAATTCGTCATTTTCCCCGCGTTGGTACGCCGCATTCAGGGCCTCAGCGGCACTGTCCGCTCGCTGGGGGGCATTCCCCTCGGTCAGCATGCGATAGGCTTGTTCGATGCGGTCCCAGCGATTGTCCCGATCCATCGCGTAATAGCGCCCGACGATGCTCGCCGTGCGGCCACAGCCCAGTTCGGCAAATACCGCGTCGGCCTGTTCCAGTGAGGACGCCGCGCTGCGCGGCGGGGTATCGCGGCCGTCGAGGAAAGCGTGCAGATAGACCCTTTTGGCGCCGCGTTTGGCGGCCAGACGGATAGCGGCGAACATCTGTTGTTCGTGAGAGTGCACGCCCCCGGGGGACAAAAGCCCGAAGATGTGTACCGCGGCATTATTTTCAATCGCGCGATCTATGGCCCGCGTATAGGCGGGATTGGTGTCGAAGCTGCCGTCTGCGATGGCCTGGTCGATGCGGGTGATATTCTGGTAGATCACCCGCCCGGAGCCAAGGCTCATGTGGCCAACCTCGGAGTTGCCCATCTGCCCTGCGGGCAGGCCAACATCCAGGCCAGAGGCGGATATCAATGTATGCGGCGCCTCTGTCCAGAGTCGATCCCATACCGGGGTGACACCATTGGCAATGGCATTATCCTGTGTTTCCTCCCGGTATCCCCAGCCGTCAAGAATGATCAATACGGTGGTTTTTTTGTCGCTCGCGCTCATGGTGGTTCCGCAAAGTGAAAAGATTGGCTGGCAGCACGCCTGAAGTCGCCATTTTACCCTGTCTGGTAGTGTGACGCATTGCCTATCTGGATTGTCGCCGACGCCAATGCGCTGCTGGCGCCGGGGCTGGTTGCGTTAAGGCAGACCCTGTATACTTGCGCCTTTTTTGAGCAGGCAGGTCACGCTGAAACCAGCGCAGAAGCCTGCCGGCAGTGAACTGAACTCGCATCATGGCACTTTTTCTAGAATTTTTGACCCAGCAGTGGATCCTGGTTGCTGCGCTGTTGGCCGTCATCATCATGCTGGTATTGCATGAGGCGCGCAAATCCGGCCCCTCCCTGTCGCCGCAGCAGGCAATCAACCTGATCAATGCGCAGCAGGGTGTCTTTCTCGACCTGCGCGATGCTGCTGACTACAAGCAGGGGCATATAGTGGATGCTCTGCATATCCCCGCCGGCAAGCTGACCGATCGCATGGCGGAATTGGAAAAGTATCGCGGCAAGCCGATTGTGCTCGTTTGCAAGATGGGCCAGCAATCCGGCGCAGCGGGTAAGCAGCTCAAGGCTCAGAAATTTGAGCAGGTCTATAAAATGAGCGGCGGCATGATGGAGTGGAGCAATCTGCAACTGCCCACCGTCAGCTAGAGCCGGGTGGCTATATGAGCAATAGTGTCACCCTGTACACCACGCGTTATTGTCCCTACTGCATTCGTGCAAGGGGCCTGCTGGATAGTAAGGGCGTGGAGTACAAGGATATTGCCGTCGATGGCAGCCCTCAGTTGCGCAGGGAAATGAGCGAGCGCAGCGGGCGTACCAGCGTGCCGCAGATCTGGATCGGTGAACGCCATATTGGCGGCTACGATGACATGGCGCGCCTGGAAAGCCAGGGGCGACTGGACGAATTACTGCAACCGGTGTCCTGAAAGACACCCTGATATTGAAACTATAACCGGAGGACGGCGCAATGGCCGAGGAACAAGCAGCAAGCCAACAGGATCAGCCGCAGCAGCAGTTTGCGATGCAGCGTATTTACAGCAAGGACCTGTCTTTTGAATCTCCCGCTACGCCGGGCGTATTCACCAAACAGTGGCAACCCAAGGTGAATGTCGACCTCAATACCAAGAGCGACAAGATCGATGAGCAGGGTAACTTTGAGGTGGTGCTGACTATCACTATCACCGCGAAGATAGAGGAAGAGACCGCTTTCCTGGTGGAAATACAGCAGGCTGGTATTTTCTTCATCAGTGGTTTTGAAGGTGAAGACCTGCGCCGCATTCTGGGCACCGCAGCACCCAATATCCTGTTCCCCTATGCCCGTGAAGCGATCGACGCGGTCTGCGTGAAAGGTGGGTTTCCGCCTGTGATGCTGGCGCCGGTCAATTTTGATGCCCTGTACCAGCAGGCCCTGGCTCAGGCCCAGGCCGCTCCAGCGGCTGAGGAAGCTGCTACACACTGACACCCGGTGCCGGTGGAAAAAGGGGCTTGGGCCCCTTTTTTATTGAACATCACTTCACCGGGTTGTTCGGCACATTATAGAAATATTCTGCTTCTGGATGTTTTCCGGGTTTAGGTTCGGCTAGCGGGGTCGGGCGAAAAAAAATTTTTCAGTCGCTCCACGATATTCGCTTGGTGAAAAACCTGTTTTCGCCCGGCCTCTTGGACCGTGAAGCTCCGACTACACGATGGAAATGAGGTGCCACAAAGACGTTCTTCGTTCATCTCCGCGAGTTGGAAAGGACAAGCACA
>JARFQU010000088.1 GCA_029287595.1 Halioglobus sp.
CCACTACGCCCACCACCAGATCCTGTTCGAATTGCCTTAGAATCCGGACCCTCCGTAACAGCGCATTTGTCGCCTGTACCGCATCGGGCATTCGCGCGATGTAGAAACTCCTGTTCCCTCACAGGAGCAGACTGCCCACGACACCGTGCTGGACTGAGACCCGCGTGGCCTGGATCTGTTTCAGGATAGCTGCTCCGCCGGCACCATGATCTTCGAGACCTTCAGCGACCGGCTGATCCCCGAACTGAAACAGCGCAGCAGCGCCTTTGACGACCTGTTAGTGGACACCGCACAATTCACCAACCGCACCCGGCGGGAATTGCGCGAGGGGCGCGACAAACTGCTGGAACGCAACTCCTGCAAGCCCGCCGTGGCAGAAGCGCTGATAGAGGAAATCAAAGCGCTGGAAAGCTCTGACGAGCTGGAACACTACCTGGAGGCCCTGTGCGAGGTCTTCGGTGTGGACCAGGAATTTCATTCCGAGCAAACACTGATACTGCGTCCGTCGGAACACATGCTGACCGGTCATTTCCCCTATGTCAGTGAAGAAGGGACTACCGTCACCTTTTCCAGGGAGAAGGCCCTGGCCAGGGAGGACATGGCGTTTTTAACCTGGGAGCACCCCATGATCCTGGAAGCCATGGACATGGTGCATTCCACGGAACTGGGCAACGCTGCCATCGGCACCATCAAACTCAAGGGGGTGGCGCCAGGCACCATGCTGTTGGAGGCACTGTATACCGTCAACTGCGTAGCACCCAAAATATTGCAGGTAGAACGATTCCTGCCCCTGAGCCCGATACGCCTGCTGGTAGATGCCCGTGGCAAAAACATGGCGGAACTGGTACCTCACGAACGTCTCAACACGCTTATCGAGAAAGTGAAAAAGCACACTGCGCTGGCGATCATCAAGCAGGTACGCGCTGAAGTGGAAGCCAAGATGTTACTGGCCGCCAGCCAGGCAGAGGAGCAACTGCAGACGATATTGTCAGAAGCTGAGGCCGATATGCGCAGTAGCCTGGGCAGCGAATTGCGGCGCATGCAGGCACTGCGTGAGGTCAATCCGTCAATACGCCAGGAAGAACTGGATCACCTGGATTACCGCATTGAGGAATGTGCCATTCACATTCAACACGCCAACCTGCAGCTACAGGCGCTGCGCCTGATCATTACCACCTAGCAGCCGGCTTTGCGATTGGTTTTATGGCGCTTGCGCAGGCAATCGCCAGCGGGCTTGGGCTCCGCCGCTTCCTGAGCGGGCGCAGTCGCAGACGCCGGGGTTGCGGCCGCCGCGCCCGCGGTTGCTTCCTGCTGTGCAGGCTCCACCGCCAGAATCGCGGCGGGTGCCGGCTTACCTTCCAGCACCGCAATATCTGCCACCACCTGCTGCACCATGGCATTGGGGACCGGTACGCTGAGGTTGTACTGGGCGATCTTCCAACCCTCACTGGTTTTGAGCATTACCCCGCTGCCCCTGCACTGACCGAGCGCATCGTTGTGTAGAGTCTCATCAAACCATGCTGTGCGGGCATCAGGACTGACGGTGATGCGCCGTTGCACGGAGGAATATTGCCAGCCGCGACCGGCGCTGAAGTTGGCGCTGACGAAATCGCGAAATTCCTGGCCCTGCCATCGCTCACTGCCGTCAGTACCGAGGAATACCATCTCCTGAGTGAGCAGGGCCAGGTACCCTGCCAGGTCGGCAGTTGCCGCCGCCTGGTGAAAACCGTCCAGCACCCTGGCCTGCTCCTGGGCAGGCTCCGCCCGGGCCAGTCCCGCCAGAAGCAGGACACCGAACACCAGGCCAATTACATTTCTCACGCTTACTCCTTAATTCTGTCAGTGCCACTTGCACTGCGCCAATGTAGCCCCGCCGCTGCGCTTAAATCAACCTGCGGAGCCAGTTAATAGCTGGCCAAAGCGCTGGCGCGAGGGCGGATTGAGCCGCAGCTAGCGGGGTAAAAGGCAAATTGAATTGAATATTACCTGAATAGACCCGAACATTGCGCTCGTCCTCACCGATAATTACTCTATGCAATTGCATAATTGGCAGGAACAGACATGGGTGCACTGACTCAAAGTTATTTCCGCGGTGCTTCGGACCCGCACCTCATCTCGCAAACCATTGGCGACTACCTGGATGGCATCTGCGAACGCTACCCGGACAATGAGGCGCTGGTAGTTCGCCACCAGGACATTCGCTGGACATACCGCCAGTTCAAGACTGAAATCGATCGCCTGGCGAGCGGGCTGTTGGCCCTGGGTATCGTGCCCGGTGACCGTGTGGGCATTTGGGGCCCCAACAGTGCCGAATGGATTATGGTGCAGTACGCGACCGCCAGCATCGGTGCCATCATGGTCTGCCTCAATCCAGCCTACCGCTTAAACGAATTGGAATACGCCCTGAACAAGGTGGAATGCCGCGCCATCGTCAGCGCGGAGAGTTTCAAGACAAGTCAGTACCTGTCAATGCTACAGAAACTGGCCCCCGAGCTTGCGCACTGCGAGGCTGGCAGGCTCAGCGCAGAAAAATTTCCTCACCTGGAAATGGTCATACGCATGGGCGATGCCCACACCCCAGGTATGCTGAATTTCGCGCAGGTGTGCGACCTGGGTAGCGAGGAACACTATCGACAACTTACCGCCATAAAGAAGACGCTGCAGGCGGAGGACCCCATCAATATACAGTTCACCAGCGGCACCACAGGCGCCCCCAAGGGTGCCACGCTGACGCACCGCAATATCATCAACAACGGCAGGCTGTGTGCCACCAGCATGGGCTTCACCGACCAGGATCGGCTGTGCATCCCGGTCCCCCTGTACCACTGCTTTGGCATGGTGATGGGCAACCTGGCCTGCCTCACCGCGGGCGCTACCGCGGTTTATCCCAACGACGGTTTCGACCCGGAACTGACCCTGCGCGCGGTTGCTGAAGAAAGGTGCACGGGCCTGCACGGCGCGCCCACCATGTTTATCGCCGAACTGGATCATCCCTCATTCAGTGACTTCGACCTGTCCAGTCTGCGCACCGGCATCATGGCGGGCGCCCCCTGCCCGGTTGAGGTGATGAAGCGAGTACTGGGAGATATGAACATGCAAGATATATTGATCGCCTACGGCCAAACCGAAACCAGCCCGGTCAATCACATTACCCTGCCTGATGACACCCTGGAAAATCGCACCGGTACCGTGGGCCGCGCGGTGCCAGAGGTAGAAATCAAAATCACCGACAATCACAACCAGGTCGTCGCCGTAGGCGAGAAGGGTGAGATTTGCGTGCGCGGCTATTCCGTTATGCGCGGTTACTGGAACGACGAGCAACGCACATTGGAAACTATTGACGGGGATAACTGGCTACACTCCGGCGACCTGGGCGTGATGGATGAACACGGTTACGTGCAGATAGTCGGGCGCATCAAAGACATGGTAATACGCGGTGGTGAAAACATTTACCCCCGCGAGGTGGAGGAGTTCCTGTACACCCACCCGAAGATCGCCGAGGTGCAGGTGTTTGGCGTTCCCGACGTAAAAATGGGTGAGGAACTGTGCGCGTGGGTCCAGCTGCATCCCGGGGAGACCATGACCGAAGACGAGTTGAAATCATTTTGCCGCGACCAGATCACCCACTTCAAGATTCCACGCTATGTGCGCTTCGTGCAGGAATACCCGATGACAGTGACCGGCAAAATGCAGAAGTTCCTGATGCGAGAACAAATGCAGGCTGAACTCCAATAGACCTGGTCAGCGTACACTACTAGCGAAATTCCAATACGTCATCGCGCAGTGGGCGCAGACGCAGCTTTATAAAATCTACAATATAATTCTGGTAAACGCGCCACGGCAAATACTTGCCCTGTTTGGGAAACTGCCCCATAGAGCGCATTATATAGCCGGCGCTAAGACCCAGGGTAGACTCCTCGGTCGCAGTACCCTGCTCCAGGCGCGGCACCACCATCCTGGAGCCAGCCTTGCGCATACGGTTAAGCAAGCGGCACACGTAGTCACTGGTGAGATCTGCCTTTAGCGTCCAGGAGGCGTTGGCATAGCCAAATACCTGCACCAGGTTCGGGATATTGGACAGCATCATGCCACGGTAAACAAATAACTCCGACGGGGTAATGTGTTTATCATCCACCTGCAGCGCAATATCGCCCAGGAATTTCATATTCAGGCCCGTGGCCAGCACAATGATGTCCGCTGTCAGTTGCCGACCGGAGTGCAGCACGATGCCAGACTCGCAGAAGCGCTCTATCTGGTCGGTGACCACCTCCGCCCGCCCCTCTCTTATTGCGCCGAACAAATCGCCTTCGGGCACGGCGCACAGGCGCTGGTCCCAGGGGTCGTAGTGCGGGGTGAAATGGGTGTCTACATCATAATCGGGCCCCAATTCCTCGCGCACCTGCCCCAGCAGATAGCGTTTCAACATCGCCGGGCGCTTACGCGAAAGCTGATACACAAATATCTGGAACAGGACCCGTTTCCAGCGCGTGAGGCGATAAATCCAGGACCCGGGCAGCCATTTGCGCAGGCGACTCGCGGTTGCATCCTGCTCTGGCACAGAAGCGATATATGTGGGTGAACGTTGCAACATTACCGTGTGTGCTGTCTCACGAGCCAGTTCCGGAACCAGAGTCACCGCGGTGGCACCACTGCCGATGACCACGACATTTTTATTGCTGTAGTCCAGTTCTTGCGGCCAGAGCTGGGCGTGGAAAACCCGGCCCTTGAAATCCTTGCTACCCGGAAATTCCGGTGTATAGGGATTGTCATAATCGTAGTAACCGCTGCACATCAACAGGAAATTACACTGCAACGCCAGCAACTCGGGATCTTCTGCACGCTGCACCATTACAGTCCAGGTGGCCGACTCGCTGCACCAGCGCGCAGACTTCACGCTGTGATGATAGCGGATGCGTTGATCAACGCCTGTTTCGCGTGCGGTTTCTTTTACATATTCGAGTATGGAGGGGCCATCGGCGATTGCACTGGGATTAAGCCAGGGTTTAAACGAATAACCCAGGGTGTACATGTCGCTATCGGAGCGGATGCCCGGGTAGCGAAACAGGTCCCAGGTACCGCCCAGGCTGCCGCGGGACTCCAGCAGGGTGAAACTGCGTTCCGGACATTGCGCCTGCAGGTGCCGGGCACTGCCAATACCCGACAGGCCCGCACCTACAATAATGACGTCAAAATATTCTGCTATGGCTGCTGTACTCATATTTTCATTCCTGGAATTGGACACTGTCAGGCCTGGCTCTGGCGCTGCCGCCATGCCCTCAGCCCCTGGGCATTCAGGTCTGCATCAAAGGCCAGCAACTCGCGCAACTCCTCATCGGGATGGTGGCTATCGATCTCTCGCACTCGCTCTATCGAATAATCGCTCAGGGCTTTGACCAGCGCGCCGTGATCTGCGGCGTATGTTGTAGCCAACTCTGCATAGACCAGCAACTGCTGTATCAGCTGCTGCGTTTTCTCAGGGGTGTAATCAAGTTCGCCATAATGGGTAAGATAGATGCGCCGAGGCCCATAGGATTCCAACAGCTCAAGAGACGCGATATAAGCCTCCGGGTCAAATTGCGTGGGGGTAGTGGCAGGCATCACATAATCGCCGTCGACAAAGCGGAACCAGGGATAGGAAATACCAAACATGTCACCGCTGAACCACCCGGAACTTCTTGCGTCCCACACACAAAAATGATGGTTGGCATGCCCCCGGGTATGGCGCACCTCCAGCTGCCGCCCACCCAGGCTCACCTTGTCGCCATCCTGCATAATCACCATACGCTCAGGGTCTACGGGAGTAATCTCGCCGTACAGCTCGCGAAACCGCTGCGCGCCATAGACACCTTCAGAGCTCTCTACCAGCCGTTGCGGGTCAGCCATATGGGGCGCGCCCCGCGGGTGGATCAGCAGTCGCGCCTCCGGAAAAGCGGCCATCATGGTACCCGCACCACCCGCATGATCCAGGTGCACGTGCGTAGGTATCACGTAGCGCACCTGTTCCGGCGCGAAGGCCCTGCTCTGCATTACCCGGCACAAATTGGCAAAACTGAGGGAGGTACCGGTCTCTATCACGGCGTATTCGCCGGCCTCTTCCATAAAGTAAAAACAGGCGAGGCCGGGGCGTATGTAGTTCGCATCAATGCAGGTGATACCGAAACCAAGCTCTTTGCTCTGCGGGAACTCCATATGGTTCGTATACACCACGCTAACTATGCATCAACTAAAGGGAATCATCATAAACGATCGCTTGTCGCAGCTCACCCATTGTGTGCAGCAGACGTTTTATATCCTGCGGCTCGGACATGCGGTGGTCACCGCGTTTCACCAGTTCGATCTCGACATCCATGCTCTGTAACTGCTCGGCAATGCGCAGGGCATGCTGCCAGGGCACATCCTCATCGCACTGCCCGTGAATCAGGCGCACAGGAACTGTCAGCGGAATTTCATCATTCAATAGGACATGGTGCCGACTTTCGTCCAGCAGGTGCTGGCCGATGCGGTAGGGTTCTCCGTCATCGTAACGATTGGGCATAGCGCAAAAGCCGGTAGCAGCCAATTGTGCCAACTGCTGTGCATCCAGGCGCTGCTCCCGCAACCGCTCGGTAAAATCCGGTGCCGCGGCAATACCCACCAGTCCGACAACCCTTTCCGGGCGAGCCAGTGCTGCGAGTAGCATGATCCAGCCACCCATGGATGAACCCACCAGCAGTTGCGGCCCCTGGGTGATGGCATCCAGCACGGCCAGAGCATCATCTCGCCAGCGGCCTATACTGCCCTCTTCCAGACTACCGCTGGAAGCACCGTGACCAGAATAATCGAATCGCGTGAACTGGATGCCCTGCTCTTCGCTCCAGGCATCCAGAGCCAGCGCTTTATTGCCGCACATATTGGAATTAAAACCGGGAAAGAACAGTACCCCGGGGTTTGCGCCCTGGCGATGGTGGTAGGCCAGGGAGCTGCCATTATCGAGTTGCAAGTTCCTGGGTTTATCCAATAGGTATCTCGCTCAGGCAAATATCAAACCAGTGACAAGGATATGCAAATTTCTGCCGTGAGCTGAGCTCCCGGCTGTTGTCATGCATTGTATAAAGTGAATATTCCTATACCGATGAAACCAAGGCCTGCAATGTAATGCAAATACCGCGCATTAATATATTCTGAGAGCAGGCTGCCAGCTAACACGCCTACGGCAGATGCAACAACCAAAGCAGCGGACGCTGCCAGGAAAACGGTGTATTTACTGACTTCCTTATCAGACGCGAACAGCATGGTGGCCAGCTGCGTTTTATCGCCCAGTTCGGCGATAAATACCGCAACGAATATTGTTAGGAATATTTTCCAATCCATCAAAGTTACCCATCAGGCGTTTCAGCCCAGCAGAAATCGCTCGGCTCGGCAGAAGAATATAATTGGGTGTTTTTTGTACTACCACCTTCGACCACAGCAAAAGGGCTAGTGTGGACATCATATACTATATGTCCACAGCGAGCTGTGCTCATAAATCGTACTCCATACCTGGTTTTTGGCTGTAGGCCTCTGCCCGCAGCTTTACCATCAACGATTGTTTCTGTAACGTCACCTATTCAACTTCGGGGCGGGGCAAAATGCGTTTTTTGATGCTACTGGCTTGCGGCGCAATTATTACTGGCTGCGCAGCAAATGAAACCGGCAAGCAGAATGCCGAACAATACCTCTGCGTTGCCAAGACCGTTATCTGGACAACGACGTCGGATAATGGCGACAAGGTCACAGGGCACAACTTCGACGGTGCTGACAGTAAATACCTGTTCAGCAACAGCGACGGGGACTGGCATGCCAGGGGCATCGGTGACGGCGCCTGGTCGTTTGACTACTGCGACTCATCGGGCATGCTCTGCGAGGTACGTAATCCTGGTGAAGAATCGCCCCATAGGGTTTTCGAGGGCGCAATCAGCAGAAACGCTGAGAGCGGCACCTTCTACGCGAGCGGAGTAAAACGAGATACCGCTAACTCACATGTCTTTGTCGTGACCGGCACATGCTCAAGGCATTTTATTGTTTTATGACATGCCTGTAACGCCGCCGGCCCGATCGCAGCACTAGATGCCAGTGGGACGCAATTGCCGCAACTGAGCTTGACAGTCAAATTCCAATAATTGATATTTAACGACAGGTACTTATAAATCATAAATAACCATGACTGATTACCTGGTTCGCGCTTCCGCCCTGCAGGGTATGCGCCAGACAGTGACACAGCTGAACGGCGACATCGATACTCTGTTGCGCCGCACCGGCCTGGTGGCGGCGGAACAGGATCCCGACTCCTGGATTTCTTACCGCAGTTTTCTGCTGCTGATGGAAGAGGCAGCCCGGGAAACCAACTGCCCCCACTTCGGCTTGCTGCTGTCCCGACAGCAGGATATTGGCATCCTGGGGGCTGTAGGTTTCGTGATCCAGCAGGCTCCCGACCTGCGCACCGCATTACGCGAATTGATCATTCACTTTGCCCACCATAACCAGGGGGCCATAGTGTCCCTGAAAGTGGAGAATGATATCGCCCAATGGTGCTTTACCTGTAAGCTGGAAGGCTTTGCACCGATGCGGCAGCAGGCAGGCCTGGTCGCAGGCATCGGTGTGGACCTGATACGCCTGCTATGTCCCGGGTGGTCGCCCAAAGCGGTGTACTTTCCCCACGCACCACCGGTGGACCCGGGACCCTATAAGGCGCGGTTTGACTGCCCCCTGTTTTTCAACTGGGACTCCATGACCATGTCCTTCGACGCGGCCATTCTCGACGCGCCCATAAGCGAGGCCAACCCGCATTTGCACAGCGTACTGGAGCAGCACCTGCTCACTATGAGCAAGGACTTCGACGATGACTACTGCGGCCAGATACGACACCTCATCCGGCAGGCGCTAACGACCGGCGACTGCTCTATCGATCGCGTGGCTGCCTTCCTGGCTATCAACAAACGCAGTTTGCAGCGCAAGCTGCAAGCACATGACACCAGCTACAAGGAGCTTCTGGAGGAAGTGCGTTTCGATATCGCCAGGCATTATTTGCGCGAATCCAGCGGTTCACTTACAACGCTGGCCGATATGCTGTGTTATTCAGAGTTGAGCGTATTCTCCAATGCCTTCCGCCAGCACTTTGGTGTTTCTCCGCGAGAGTGGAAAAATCAACAGGCCGCAAACTAGTATTCGAGCAGGCTTTTCAGCTTTTTAAGATCCCTGCCAAAAGCCCACTGCAGTAACCAGGCGGTTACTTTCCCGGTAAAAGGTATCCAGGACTCAAAACGAATGGCCCAGCGGACCCGGGTTCTACCGTTGTCATCGAACACATAGACATCCCCCTGGTGTTTTCTGAATGGCGCTCCGGTGCGCAACTGGTAAGCGTAGTGCCTCCCCTCCTCCCACGCTGTAACCTCCTCGGTAATGCGCATGCCAGCCCCAGACAATTCGCGAATACAACCGACACCATTGGCATCTATGCTGCCCTTGCGCAGCACCTTGCCGCTAAACAGGGACCAGGACCCGATGCCGGCATGATCGGTAAGTTGCTGCCATACATCATCCACCGTGGCATTTATCTCGATTTCGTTCTCCACATACGGTTGCTGCGCATTGAACCCGGAGATTGACCAGAATGCCTTGCGCGCATGAAGCATCTCAACGCTGAAGCCGTGTTGCTCGTTCACATACATCACCTGGAAAATCCCTATATCCAGCACCTCGCCATTAGCAGTCATGCCATTGCCGGTGGCGTGGGCAATCGACCGGTCATAATCTTCACCATCGCGAAAGCCCAGGGCGATATTCATAAACCCCTGGTCGGCCAGCGAATAGCCCTGTGGCCAGGGTTGGGCGACGGGCGAACTGTACTGCACCAGTTCCAGCAAAAAATTGTCCGCGCGCACCAACAACCTGCTAGCGCGCGCAGCTGGCAGGCCCCATAGCGCCTCATCCTCATCAGTATGCAGCGCAAAGTCCTCCACCACCTGCAAACCCATGGCGTCAACATAAGTCTGGCGCGCGGCCTCGAGGCTGGGAACCGATACGCGCATCGTGCGCACCACGGCGGGTATTTCAGGGCGCGCCACGTTTGCATTGCAGGCGTCTATTGCGGTGAGCGGGTCGCGTTCATAAATCTCTACCAGGTTGCCCTCGGGATC
>JARFQU010000124.1 GCA_029287595.1 Halioglobus sp.
ACGCAAGGTCCTGCCATGGGGGGCGGGCTCGCCAAAGGTCCAGTTGTAGTGCATCAGGTAATTGAATATCACTGCAACGACAAAACCCAGGCTACTAGCCAGGGTGGCATTCAGGTGCAACCAAGCCACGCCAAGGTAAAGCAAGCCGTAATGAAGCACTGCGGTGAGCACACCCACCACACCAAAGCGCATGGTTTTCCGCATGAAACTCACTGAGGCGGACACCGGCGGACAGTGCCACTCAATTGGTCAACATCACTTAACGACACGGAATATCATGATATCGCCTACGAATAGCTGGAAAGTGCCATAAAACCACCGGTGAAATAACAACTCCGGCATAAAGTTGCGAACCTCAATAGCGCGCTCCAACTTCAGATGAGGGTGCCTGCCCGCCAGGGCGGCACGATAGAAAGCGGCGTACTCTGGTTTGGTTTTCACCAGGCGTTCAGGAATGCTCACCACTGGCCCATTTAGTTCATTGGCAAACGCAGTGTCGTACCAGTTTTCGCTGAGGATCAGGAAATCTGCCTGTTTCAGCAATGCGGCATCGCCAAAGGCATATTCCGGGCGGAACAGCCGGCTGTTGCCCGCAAGCCGCTTGGGAGGGCTCACATAATAACTCATGAAGACTCTCGCCCCTGGGTGTTCTTCATACCATGGTAGCAGTTCCCGTCGCGGATCCTGGTGATAATCTCGAACCATGTCCACCGCCAGCAAACCCGGCCAGAGGAAAAACAAGACCAGGAACCAACGGCGGGTATACCAACGGGAGGTAACAAGGCCAATGGCAGCAAGCAAGGCGGCCAGGGGTATCAGAGGCAAATAGTGCCTGTAGTAGGTCACGGGGGCAACCAGTGCCATAAACAGAAAGAATAGCAGCAACGGGGTGAAGCAAAGCCAGGCTCGTTCCTTGCCGCTTTCGCGGCCAATGGCACGCAAACCCGCCGGAATGAACAGCAGGGCCGGCAGACCGAGACCAAGCATCACTGCCAGTGGCAGGTTCAGCAGGTTGCGCAGCCATTTATTCCAGCTAATAGCACCATAGCCGGCGCCAAAACCACCTTCCATGCCACCCATTGTATAACTGGACACAACAGGTATCTCACACAAAAGGTACGCCAGCACCGGCACCGATAGCCAGAAAGCGATCATGGGCCGGCGAATCCTGCCCCAGGGAATCAGCAGGTAATACAGCGCCAGTAAAGGATAGTATCCGCCATCGCGAAACCCGCTGTTACCCAATAAAGCAAATAGCATGGCGGTCGCCAGTATCACCAGGGCAACTCGGCCACGGGTCATGCCACTGGTCGCGTAGCGCCACATCTGCAAGGGTACTATCGCCGCATAGGCCCCCAGGGCGAAAACCCAGTACTTAGTCCAGATCGCCGGGGCCAGCAACAGTGGGCTGCAAAAAAGCATTCCCCTACTCTGCCGGTGGACGGCAGCTATCATAAATGCCAGGAACAGGTAGATGAAGAAAGTCGAGGAAGCATCCACAGTAGCACTTTGGGAGTAACTGATATGAAAGCCGGATAATGCCAGCAGGAGGCCCGCAGTCCAGGCAACAGCGGGACGAGAAGGTATAAGCATCAGCGCAATAACGCCCAGCACCACCACGGTCAAGGCACCGACAACCGCAGATACAACCCGCGCTATCACTATATGCTCGGGGCTGTGACAATAGGCCTTTACCAAAGTGGAGTTACCACTGATATCTGCCGACGGACCAACACCGAGCAGGTCGGCAATGGCAATGGTCTGTTTTCCGATGAAGCCTGAGTAATCAAAGCCATCCAACGCGGCTCGACAAGAACCTGCTTCATCGAAATTAATCAGGGTGAAGCTGCCGGGGAAGTCCCAATTCCAACCCAGGTTCAGCGCACTGTAAAGGCGCGGGCTCAATGCCAACACAAACAAGCCGATAAGCAAAAGCCAGGTTCGGCCGCGCCAGATAAAAGGCTCACCAAGGTTCATTACTTCTCCGAATTGGGCGGCCGGGCTTGAACTGAGGCTTTTAGCTGCCGCTTCAAACTCCGATGATGTTACCGCCAAACCAGGTCGCACAGGATTATTAACTCATTTTTAGCTGCGTTTTACTCTATCAAGCGAAATGCTAGTAGCAAAACAGTCTATATAAAGAGTTAACCCCAGACAGAAAACGATGTCCAATACACAGGCTATCGGGTTTCCAATGAAACGCGGCGAGGGTGTTGCGCGTAACACGGCAGATCCGGTTACTCACTTTCCAAAGGAGACCAGGTTATGAAGCGCCACTACTACATCAGCAATGACCTTGCCGAGCTGGGGCTGGTCGAACGCGAACTGGAAGCAGCGGGCGTCAGTACGCCACAAATTCACGTGTTGAGCCACGACGACGCCGGCGTAAAACGCAGCCGCCTGAACGAGGTTGAGGCCGTGCTGAAAAAGGACGTGGTCCATGGCACCGAGCTGGGGGCGCTGGTAGGGGTGGTCCTGGCTGCGATCGTGCTGTTGCTGTTCTGGACGTCGGGACTGACAGAGACGTATACCTGGGTACCGGCGATCTTTTCCGCTGTGGTGGTGCTGGGCTTCTGCACCTGGGAAGGTGGATTGATAGGTATACATGAGCCGCACATGGATTTCCGACGATTCCAGCCGGAACTTCAAGCTGGCAGGCATATCCTGCTGGTAGATGTACCGCAGCAGCAGGAACGCACCCTGGATCAGGTAGTCAGCCTGCATCCTGCGCTGCATGCTGCGGGGGAAGGGGAGCCCAGGCCAGGGTGGGTGATCGGGGCGCAACAGAAGTGGTCCCGCTTCATGGAACTCGCGCCCTGAGGCGTCGGCCTGGCTGCTCATCACCCGGATCCTGGAGACCTGCCAGGGCCGCCGGCAGGCAAATTCGCCTACCGGGCTTTTGCCCCGCGCAAAAGCCTGTACAATTCCTTACTGGCTAATCGTCCATAACAACCGGGAAGAAAACTATCCATGTTTGAAAACGAACCCCCCGCCCGGCGGGCCGCGCTGTTGTCGCGGGAATACGTTCACAGCAAAAACCGCGAAGGCTGGCTGGGACTTTATGCACAAGACGGCATTATCGAAGACCCTATCGGTGTCTCACCTATAGACCCCACGGGCCAGGGACATCGCGGACCGGCCGCCAGAGAGGCATTCTGGGATAACTTCATCGCTCCCTCACGCATCAACGTCGATATCCTTGAATCCTACGCCGCGGGTAACGAGGTGGCCAATCACGCCATCATTACCACCACGATCGATGCCGGCAATGGCAAAGCGCTGCAGCAAAAAGTACACGGTGTGTTCACATATCACGTTAACGAGGAAGGCAAGCTGCTGGCGCTGCGGGGTTACTGGGAAGTGGACGATCCGCGCAATACCATGATCGAAATCGACATCGACGAAGACGCCTCTGTCGCCTGATTCACACATTCGCCAGACCCGGGGAAGACCTATGAGACGAACCGCAAGCACCTTCTTAAGCATCGCCCTGCTACTTGCCGCACCGCTGACTACCGTGTGGGCGGAGACGCCAAAAGACCTGCTGGCCGAAGTCGTGGCGTCACGCAGCGCCGAGGACCGAGCCCGCGACAGCTCCCGGCACCCGGTGGCAACATTGGACTTTTTCAAAGTCGAACCCGGTATGTCGGTTGCGGAAGCGCTGCCGGGCGGCGGCTGGTACACCACAATCCTGGCAAATTACTTGGGCCCAAAGGGTAGCCTGTACGGAGTTAATTATGTCGACAAAATGTGGGGCATGTTCAGCTTCGCCAGCGAAGAGTGGGCCGCCGCCCGCATTGCGGCAACCGCCAAGTTCCCGGAACTGGTCGCGGGTGCAACGGACAATGGCATCAACGCCGCGGGTTTTACCTTCAACACCGTGCCGCCCAAAGTCGTAGGCACGGTGGATCGAGTACTTATGATCCGCGCGCTGCACAACCTGAACCGGTTTGAAAGCCAGGCCGGCACGCGCACCCAGGCGCTGTCCGCTGTGCGCAGCATGCTCAGGGACGATGGCCTGGTGGGCGTGGTACAGCACCGCGCCCCGGAGATCGCCAGCGATGAGTGGGCGGATGGCAGTCGTGGCTATCTTAAGCAATCGGCCGTTATCGCCATGTTCAAGGAAGCGGGGTTTCACCTCATAGCCAGAAGCGAAATCAATGCCAACCCCAGGGACCAGCCCGGGGCAGACGATATGGTGTGGCGCCTGCCCCCATCCCTGAGAACCAGCAAGGACGACCCCGGGTTGCGTAAAGCCATGATGGCAATTGGGGAGTCGGACCGCATGACCTTGTTATTCAGCAAGGCTCCCTGAGCAGCCCGTGATATAACCCATGGTAATTAAGAGAAATAATTAAATATCATATAGTAATTTCTTGAATCTCATCCACACCCGCCTATACTCAAATTGTGGCGGTTGATGAGAGCGCTTTCATGGGATGCCCTCTCACTGCGGTTCCGCCCACATTTGGGGAAGCTTGCAGGCATTTGTCAGAGATGTTTGCGGCCAGGGGGACGTAGACCGGTAGCGGGCCGGTATTAAATTACCTGGGCAGATCAGCATACAGCTTTACCCCTGAAACGCCGTTGTGGCCTCAATCACAACGGCGTTTTTTTTGCGCCATCCCCGCAGCGCGCACATCCTTCTACACGCAAACCTGAAGAATGCGCTATGCTGGCATAGATCTCATAAGGAAACTCCATGGCCACCGTAAATACCCTTCTAGAAGATATCAACGCGGCTCCAGACGGCCCCTCGGTTGCTGCGATTTTTGACTTCGACGGCACCATCATCGCCGGCTACTCCGCGACTTCCTTTATACGCGAACAAATCCGGCGCGGTGATATCACCCCGCGTGAGCTTGTTGAAATCATGTCAGCGATGACCAGCTTCGGCCTGGGCAACCTGGGCTTCTCCGGCATGATGGCAGTCACCTCCCAGTATATGCGGGGCATTGATGAAGAGACTTACCAGGAGGTAGGCAAAAGCCTCTACACGCGGCAAATAGCCCGGCTTATTTACCCCGAATCACGCGCCCTGGTGGACGCCCACCTGGCCAAGGGGCATACGGTAGCCATTATCTCGTCGGCAACGCCCTACCAGGTGCAACCGGCAGCGGCCGACCTGGGCATAGCGCATGTACTGTGTACCCAACTGGAAGTACAAAACGGTAAATTCACCGGCTCTGTGGTCAGCCCCACCTGCTTCGGCCAGGGCAAGGTCGATGCCGCCGAAACCCTGGCGCAACAGGAGGGCGCCAACCTGGACAACAGCTTCTTTTACTCCGACAGCCAGGACGACCTGCAGTTACTGGAGCGAATCGGCAAGCCGCGCGCCCTCAACCCGAGTTCGAAACTGGAGCGCATAGCTCGCGACAGAAACTGGCCAATCGCCAAATTCGGCAGCCGCGGACGCCCCAGCCTGGGCCAATTCGTACGCTCGGTTGCAGCTACCAGCAGCCTGGTAACCAGTTTCGTTGCAGGGCTGCCCATCTACGCCCTAACCGGCTCGCGGCGCGATGCCAATAATTTTTCTTTCTCCCTGTTTGCCGACACCGCCAGCGCACTGATCGGTATGGACATGAACGTCAAGGGAGAGCAGCACCTGTGGTCACATCGACCCGCAGTGTTCGTGTTCAATCACCAGAGCAAGGCCGATGTCATCGTGGTGGCCAAGCTGTTGCGGCGGGACCTGGCGGGGATAGGCAAGAAAGAAATCAAGTCTGAGAACCCGGTGATCGGCAGGGTCCTGGAAATGGGTGGTGTGGTGCTGATCGACCGAGCCAATGCAAAGAGCGCGATCGACGCCATGAGCCCCCTGGTGGACGTCATGCAAAAACAAGGTAAATCTGTGGTGCTCGCGCCCGAAGGCACGCGCACCGTGGGTCCGAAAATGGCACCCTTCAAGAAAGGTGCCTTTCACCTGGCCATACAGGCTGGCGTGCCCATGGTCCCCATTGTGATACGCAACGCAGGTGATGTGGCTCCCAAAGGTGACTTTGTGTTCCGTGCGGCGACCGTAGAAGTAGAAGTGCTGCCCCCCGTGGACACCTCGAGCTGGGACACTGCAAGCATAAATGAACACGTGCGCGAGGTGCGCAACATGTTTGCGCGGGCCCTGGGGCAACCCGAAGAGCAGCCTCCGAGCGGTAAAGCGGCCGCTAAGAAGAAAACAACCACCGGGCGCAAAAAACCGAAGGCGAAGAAATCGCCAGTCAAAGGCAAGTCTCGCGCAGTGCCAAAAGCAGCTGCCAAGGCCAAACCCAAGCCCAAGCCCAAGCCCAAGCCCAAGCCCAAGCCCAAGCCCAAGCCCAAGCCCAAAACGAAGGTAAAGGCAAAAACCGCGGCGAAGCGCAAAGCCCGACCAAAAATAAAAAAATAACAAGAGGAAATAACTGCCTTGGATCTCGCGAGCAAATTCCAGCAAAGCAACCCCTGGCCATCCCGCGACGAACAACAGGTGCTCTTCGTCCTGGACGCTCGCAACGAATTTGAGCAGGATGTTCTCAAACAGTGGATACACCATCACAGGCAAAGCGGCAGCGACGAATTTCATGCGCCACAGGTCACGCTGGACCTGGGCGACGACCGCAAGGGTATAGACAGTGCGCCACTGGTAATGTCGCTGGCGCTATCGCCAAACACATTGATAGCACCACTACGCGTCGCCTGGCTGCCCTCAACGGAGGCCATTAATTCGGGCCCGCGACTGCGCGACCTGGTGTTTGGTGATCCACGCCACCCCAGTGCCCGACGGGGACGCAACATCCTGAACAATGCACCGCAACGCATGCACCTGATTTCAGGGGCGCCCGACACGGTCGATAATTTGCGTTCGCGGTTTGAGCAGCACCACAACGTGGAGTCAGGGGAGGCACAGCAGCAAGATTTTGCCGACTTTGTCGCGCGCCAGGCTTCAGTCGTTCTGGACCTGGCAGAGCGCCGCCTGCAGGGTGGCCGCTATAAAGTACCGCGCCACGTGGCGGCGGCCATCCTCGCCAACCCGGATTACCAGGCGGAAATGGACCGCATTGCGAAGGAAAGTGGCAAGACCCGGGAAGAGCTGGTGAAAGAAGCATCCGGGTACATGGACGAAATGGTGTCAGTACCCAGCACTTTCTGGTTGGATTTCTACGCCAAATTCAACAAGTTCTGCCTGGGCCTGGGCTATGAGGAGGACATCGTCTGCGACCAGGCATCGATTGAAAAAATGCGCGCCATTGTGCGTGATCATCCGGCTATGCTGCTGTGGACACACAAGACCTACCTGGATGGCATGGTGGTACCCAAGGTTCTCTATGACAACGATTTTCCCATGCCACACATGTTCGGCGGCGCGAACATGAACTTCCCGGGCCTGGGTCACCTGTTGCACCGGGCCGGTGCGATCTTCATCAAGCGCAGTTTCCAGGACAACGAGCTGTACAAGGCCACCCTGAGACACTATATCGGTTACCTGATGGAGAAGCGTTTCCCCATGAACTGGGCCTTTGAGGGCACGCGCTCGCGCATGGGTAAACTGATGCCGCCACGCTATGGTTTGCTGAAGTATGTACTGGAAGCCTGTCATGCCACTGACGCACGCAATATCCACATCATTCCCATCTCCATCAGCTACGACCTGATCCGCGATGTAGAGGAGTACGCCACGGAGCAGACCGGGCGCGGCAAAGGCGCTGAATCACTGCGCTGGTTTATCGGCTATATACGCAGCCTGGCCAGGCCCATGGGCAAGGTGTACATGGACATTGGCGAACCGGTAGTGCTGGAGCGAGCTCCTGATCCGGACGATCGCCTGGCGCTGTCGAAGATTGCCTTCGAGGTGGCCGTGGAAGCCAACCATGTAACCCCCATCACATTTCCCTCACTGGTGACCATGAGCCTGCTGGGCTCGGCGCCGAAAGCACTGACGGAAGCGGAGGTGATAGAAGACCTGCGAGCGCTGCTGGCCTGGGCCGAAGCACGCAATTTGCGCATTTCCGATGATTTCGATCGCGCCTATGCGGACCAGATGGAAGGTCTGCTGGGTATTATGATCGCCGAGCGCATCGTCACCCGCTATGACGAAGGGCCTGAAATTGTCTATGGGATAGATCTTAACCAGCACCCTGTCGCCAGTTACTACCGCAACACTGTCATCCACTTCTTCGTCAACAAGGCAATCATAGAGCTGGCCCTGCTAAAGGCCAGTGAAAAGGAAGGCGAAGGTGCCCTGGAGGTCTTCTGGAATGAGGTAGACGAGCTGCGCGACCTGTTCAAATTTGAGTTTTTCTACGCACCAACTGAAGAGTTTCACCGCCAGATTCGCGAGGAACTGGACCGCTATGACACTGACTGGGAGAATTTGCTCAGCCAGGGAGCCGCCGGTTTCGGCCTGATGCTGAATGCCATGACCCCACTGGTATCACACGTCACACTGCTGACCTATGCCGAGGCCTATTCCGTGGTCGCATCCCTGCTGGCGAGACTGGATAACACGCAGTCTCTGGAAGAAGACAGTTGCGTGGAGCAGGCCCTCAAGTTTGGTCGCCAGGCCTACCTGCAGCGCAGGATCAGCAGCGAATCCTCCATCGGGAAACAGCTGTTCAAGAACGCCTACAAGATGATGCAAAGCCGCAAGCTGACCGATTGTAGCGACCCCGACGTTGCCGAAAATCGCATCGACCTGGCGCGACAAATACGCGATCTTTTACGACGAATAGATCTTATCAGGGCGATTGGCGTGGCAAGCCGCGGCAGCGCACAGGAGACAAGCGCATGACAGAATTAAAAGTTGGCCTGCTGGGTGGCGGGTCCTGGGGTACCACGGTAGCCTCGCTGGTAACACGCAACGTGCCGGTAACCATCTGGGCGCGCAATCCAGAGACCGTTCACGAGATAAACAACCAGCGCACTAATGAGAGATACCTTCCTGGCGCTACGCTGCCGGAGAAGCTTGTTGCCACCAACGACATCGATGAGGCCGTAAGAGATGCCGATGTCATCATCATGGGTATCCCCTCGCAGAATTTTCGAACTGTTTTACAGGAGGTTAAACAGCATATTCGCGCCTGGGTGCCGGTGATAAGCCTTACCAAGGGCCTGGAACTGGATACTGGCATGCGCATGACCGAGATCATCAATGAGGTCTTACCCGGGCACCCGGTGGGAGTGCTCACCGGCCCCAACCTGGCCCGTGAAATCATGGCCGGACAGGCCGCTGCCAGCGTCATCGCCATGGAAGATGAAATCATCGTGCGCGAACTGCAGAAGGTATTTCAAAGCGGGCTGTTCAGGGTGTACACCAATACCGACGTGATCGGCTGTGAACTGGGAGGGGTGTTGAAAAATATTATCGCTATCGCCGTAGGTATGGGTGACGGCCAGGGTGCCGGCGACAATACCCGCTCAGCCCTGATCACCCGCGGCCTGTCGGAGGTTACCCGTCTGGGTGTCGCCATGGGCGGTCGACCGGAGACCTTCGCGGGGCTGGCCGGCATGGGCGACATGATCGCCACCTGCACCAGCCCCCAGAGCCGCAACCGTCATGTGGGAGTGGAACTGGGCAAGGGGCGCGATATGCAGGATATTATCGATGATATGGTGATGGTGGCCGAGGGTGCCAAGAGCGCGCCAGCGGTAATGGCCCTGGCGGAAGAATACGGCGTGGAAATGCCTATCGCCGCCGACGTGTACCGCGTACTAAGCGGCGACTCCAATGCCAGTCGGGCCTTTCGCGGCCTGCTGCGAGTTACCGCGGGGGCGGAATCCGAACCCGGCTAGACGCAAATAATCACGTCCACTGTCGCTGGAGCTTTTCCCCCGTCTGGGGCAGAATGGACGCAGCGTCGGCGGTTAGGGGCCGCTGTGCGCCGGTATGAGCCAACATAGGCCGATATAAAAAGACGCGACCATACGGGATGGGCACTGACATGGGCATAGCGAAAGCAATTTCCTTGTTGCTGGTACTACTGGGTACCGCGGCAACCGCCGTCGCCGGCGACTCTAAATTCTCCGACCTGAAGGGCAACCCACAATTGCGTTCAGCCTCGGCCATCGTACTCGATGACGATGGCAACCTGATTTATGGCAAGGATGTAAACACTGTGCGGCCCATCGCCTCCATCACCAAGCTGATGACCGCAATGGTGATACTGGATGCCAATCTGGACCTGGACGAACAAATCACGGTCACCAAGGAAGACCGGGATCTTATTCGCCTGACCGGCTCGCGCCTGCAGTACGGCGCAACCCTGAGCCGGCGCGAAATGATCCTGCTGGCACTGATGTCCTCGGAAAACCGCGCTGCCACCGCGCTGGGCAGAACCTACCCGGGCGGAATGACCAACTTCTTGGCGCATATGAATCGCAAGGCAAAGGGCCTGGGCATGAGCAACAGCCATTTCGCCGACCCCGCCGGACTCAAAGCCGAGAACGTATCTACCGCAAGCGACCTGGCAATAATGGTGGCAGCGGCCGACAGCTATCCACTTATAACCCAGTCAACGACCACCACGCGCATGGACGTAAGGCCCTACTCCGGGCGCGGTCCCCTCACCTACGGCAACACCAACCGTCTGTTGAAAAACAAGAGCTGGGATATAGAACTGAGCAAGACCGGCTATATCAATGAGGCTGGCCGCTGCCTGGTGATGCAGGCCAATATCGAAGGAGAGGATGTCTCCATCGTACTGCTGAATTCCTTTGGCAAACTCACGCCGTTCGGCGATTCCAACCGACTGCGTAAATGGATGCTGGCCAGCAGCTAATGCCGGGTGCATCATGGCGCCCCACAACAGGTAAGCAAAGATGAATCGATTATCAGCAGCCGCGAGCGTTTTTACATTACTCGCCCTGCAAGGTACCCACACCGCTGCGGAAGAAGCGGACCCCGCGGCTATCGACAGGGAAACCCCACTCATACAAGTATTCCTTGGCGTGCTAGAGCTGGATGATCAGACCGGCAAGTGGCAAGACATTTCAGATGACAACGTGGATGTCGATTTCTCCTCTCTGCCCAGTGGCGGTATAGAAGCCGAGTACAGTTACTATAAGGGATGGATTCACTGGGGTATAAACCCCGGCGGCAGCATCGCCTGGAAGAGTGACGATACCAATTTCTCGGGCGGATTTACTGGCGAGAACGGCACCACAATACGCGTGGATATCGACAACTCACTATTCCTGTTTGAACTGCACCTGGGAGGCTATGTGCGCGGCAGGTTAACAGACAGGATCACCACCTATGCGGCGGCCGGCCCCATGGTCATGTACGGCTCTCACGAGGTGGAAGACGAGCGCACAGAGGAACTACCTTCCGGAGCGCCAGCCGACGGTGAGCTGGATCTGGATAGCAACGACAGCAATGATATCAATATTGGCTACTATGGCCGCGCCGGCGTGGATTTTGAAATCCAGGGCAACCAACAGCTGGGCCTGGGTATTCGTTACATGTCTACCGAGCTGGACTTTGACAAAACCATTGGCAAGCTGGACATCAAAGGGCCACAGTATGTATTCACTTATACCGCCCGGTTCTAGATCGACAGGAAAATTGTCTTCGGCCAAATGATCGTGTGTACTTTTCTTTGTGACCCCAGCCATTAACCTGAACACACGAACTCGCCGGTGGGGCTTTGCAGGCTAGTAATTGGCAATTTGATGAACGTTGGATTCCCCTGGCGGATCGCGAGGTATTTCACTCACCCAACACTGTAGTCGCATTACCCATGACGCAAGTCACCCTGGATTCGCGCAGCGGTGTATCCAGGCTGCAATTGCAGGGCAACTACTACGTCAAGATTTTCGCTGGCCAGGGCTCGAGGCTGAAATTTCGCCTGGGCATCAGCCGCTATCAACGCGAACTCCGCAACCTACAGTATTTTGCAGCACTGGGCCTGAATACACCAAAACTGGTAGCGCATGGTTTCCAGTCACGCCTGGGCGTTCTGCAGCGGGCGGTTCTGGTTACTGCGGAAGTTGATCGCGCGATAGACATGCAGGCATTACTGGTATCAGGCGCCCTCTACCGCAATGGCGTCAACGGCGCCAGGCAAATTCTGCGCGCGCTGGCGCTCGCCACACGGAAAATGCATAGGGATGGTTTCTATCACAAAGATCTCAAACCGCGAAACATCCTGGTGCGGCAAACGCAGGGGTCTGCGGAATTGTTTTTCTTCGACTGCCCCAGCGGTCACCACCCGGCGCGACTATTATTGCGCCGCGGTATTGTGCGCGATCTGGCGCATCTGGAAGAGGGGTTGCGTGACCATGTCAGGCGAGTCGACCTGTTGGATATGTACCAACATTACCGGAGCTGTGCAGCACTTTCAGGCCCCGACAAGAGCCTGGCCAGGGACGCACTGACCTACCATACCCGGCGCCGCATGACACGCAGGCGGCGGCGACGGGAATTGCAGAAGCAAACACGAGAGAGGGATTAAAAATCCCCTCAAGCACCTGGTCTGGTCATCGCGCAGCGCCGCCTCTCTAGTCGAAAGGCAATTTGAATGGCACCCGGATCAATAATCAATAAATAAAACCGCTGTCACTGATCACCGGCGCCAATGTCCAGCGCTGCTCCTGCCCGGGCATGCGATACCAGCCCCCCGCCGCCAGTGCACCCCCATCAACATGCATGGTAGTGCCAGTCACCCATTCAGATAAATTACTGGCGAGGTATAGCACGGCAGCTGCCGTGTCTTTTGGCTGGCCCCAGCGCCCCATAGGGTTCCAGATGTCCCAATGTTCCAGGTACTGCGGATGGGTAAAAGCCTTCGGATCCACCTGCTCGGTCTCCGTGGTTTCCGGAGCCACTGCGTTGACGCGGATCCGGTAGGGCGCCAGCTCCATCGCCAGGTTGCGCACAAAACCGGATATTGCCGTTTTCATTGCCCCGTAGGTGGCACAGGTGGGAATCGCGCGATAACCCTCGATAGATGAGATATTGATAATGCTGCCGCCACTGCCCGCATCGCGAATGATTGGCGCGAAGGCGCGCACGCAGCGATAGATCTGTTTCAGGTTGATGTCATAAATCGCATCCCACTCCTCCTCCGAGGTTTGCAGAAAGGGTTTGATCAGGTTGAGATGGTCGCCGACGTTGTTCACCAGAATGTCCATGCCCGCGCCCTGCTCCGAGAGAGCTTCAGCAAGGCGATTGACCTCGGCAGCATCAGTCACGTCAACGCGGTGGCCCACTGCCCTGCCACCCGCGGCTGTAATTCTCTCCACGGCGGCCTGCAGCAGCGCCTCATCCTTATCGAGTAAAAGAACTTCGGCAGAAAAATTAGCCAGCGTTTCGGCAATAGCGTAGCCGATCCCCCGGCCAGCGCCGGTTACCAGTGCGGTTTTTCCCGCCAGGGACATATCTTCCGGTTTCAGCATAGCGCCTCCAATGTTTGATTATCGAGTCAGACAACTTCCACTATAGTCGACCCGGTGGGCAACGCTGGAGAAACCTGCCGGGGATATTTGATCGCCACCCCGCCCTGGACCAGTACACTTTCAACTTGACGCCCCCCGAAGGGGCTGAAACACTGGCGGTAACTGATACAAAGAACGCTGATTATGATAAATCGCCGTCGCATATTACAAATTACCGCCGCCACCCTGGCCTGGCAGTCCCTGCGCCTGCAAGCCGCGGGTGACAATACTGAGCCCGCCCGGAAACTAATCCAGCGCGCCATCCCCAGCACCGGCGAAATGCTGCCGGTGATGGGGATGGGCACCTCCCGTACGTTTGATACCAATGACAGCAGTACCTCCCTGGCCAGGCTCGGCGCGGTGATGCAGGCCTTCTTTGAGGGCGGCGGCAAGGTGATCGACTCGTCACCCATGTACGGTGCGGCTGAAACACGCGTGGGTGATGTGCTGCGCGCGCTGCCACAGCGGCCGGATCTATTTGCCGCCACCAAGGTGTGGACCAACGGCCGGGAACAGGGCATTGCAGAGATGCAAGAGTCCGCGAAGCGCATGAATGTAGAGCGTTTCGACCTGATCGCTGTACACAACCTGAAGGACTGGGAAACCCAACTGGATACCCTGAAACGCTGGAAAGACGAGGGCAAGGTGCGCTATATCGGCATCACCACCTCCCACGGCCGCGATCACGAGGAGTTCCTGCAGGTCATGCGCACCCAGCCCCTGGATTTCGTACAATTCAGCTACAACATTGAAAACCGGGTTGCCGAGGAGCAACTGCTGCCACTGGCACAGGAGCGCGGTATTGCCACCATGATCAACCGCCCCTACCAGCGCGGTGAACTGTTCGCCAAATCCCGCGGGCATGCCCTGCCGACGCTCGCTAAAGAACTGGGCTGCGCCAGTTGGGCCCAGTTTTTCCTTAAATTTATTCTTGGGCATCCAGCGGTAACCTGCATCATCCCCGCCACTTCCCGGGTACATCATATGCAGGACAATATGCAGGCGAATTTCGGCCCGGTGCCGGGTCCTTCCCAACGCGAGGAAATGTTGCGGGTTTTCGGGTCGCTGTAAAATGTCGGCACCAGGACCAACAAACAGCCTCCTGCAGCGCACCCTGGCGCGCGCGTGCGATATAAGGCCGGAAGAGACACGGGCCACCCTGGCGTCTTTCCTGCTGGTACTGGTGCTGATGGGCTCATACTACATCCTGCGCCCGGTGCGAGACGCCATGTCCAGCGACTGGACCGACGCCGAGGTCAGCTGGCTGTGGACCTTCACCTTCATTTTCAGTGCCATCGCGGTTTCCCTGTACGGTGGTGCCGTCACCCGCATCCGGGTGCAGCGGCTGGTACCGTCCGTTTACGGCTTCTTCGCCACCAGTTTCATCCTGTTTTACCTTGGCACCCAGGGGCTGGCCGATCGCACCTTGCTGGATAAGTCATTCTATGTCTGGATCAGCCTGTTCAGCCTGTTCCATATATCGGTGTTCTGGAGCTTCATGGCCGACACCTTTTCCAAACCCCAGGCCACACGCCTGTTCGGATTTGTGGGCGCGGGGGCCAGTATAGGCGCTATCGGCGGTCCGGCCTTCGCGGCGTTCCTGGTGGGAGACATGGGCACGGATCCCCTGCTGCTGGTGGCGAGCATGCTGGTGGTGTTCACCTTACCCATCATTATCTGGATCCAGCACCTCAAGGTGACCGACTTGCAGAATGAGCAGGTAGGTGCCAGCGATAAGGATTTTGACTTCATAGGTGGCAACCCGCTGGCAGGCTTTTCCGAATTTTTCAACAGCCGCTACCTGCTGGCTATAGGGCTGTTCATTTTCTTCTACACCTCCATCGGCTCTTTCGTTTACTTCGAACTGAAAAACCTGCTGGCGGACTACGACCGGGAAACACGGTCCCAGATCTGGGCGAGCATCGACCTGGCGGTAAATACGCTGACGGTGCTGGTGGCTGCTTTCGCCACCGGCCGTATCGCCAAACATATGGGGCTGTCCTTCACCCTGGCTTCGGTACCGGTACTGATTGGCGCCGGGATGCTGCTGCTGGCGGCGGCGCCCATGGTATCAGTGGTGGTAGCAGTACAGATTGTGCGCCGGGCCGGGAATTACGCCATTTCGCGCCCAGCCCGGGAAATGCTGTTCACTGCCGTGGACCGGGAAGTGCGCTTCAAGGCGAAACCGGTTATCGATATCGTGATCTACCGCGGGGGGGACATGCTCAATGCCTGGGCCTTTACCGCCCTGACCCAGGGTCTGGGACTCGGGTTGGGCGCGGTAGCCGCGACCGGCGCGGGGATCGCCGCCCTGTGGGCCGTCACCGGTATCTACCTGGGACGTCAATTTCGCGCGATGACCGCAGCACCAACAACGCCGGAAACAGCGCCACAAGTTAAATAATTGAGCCGCGAGCGACTTCCCTGCCCCCTTGAGCCGCCCGGATGATACCCCTGTAGCCTGCGCGGTCTATACTTGCCCACCAGTAACACAGCGAGGTTAATCACCATGGCGACATCCGTCGAATACGAATTGGGCCCCAACACCTTCCCCCGCGGCTGGTTTATCGTGGCCGAAAGCAAAGAGCTGGACGCGGGCCCCATGGCGGTGCGTTTCTTCGGCCAGGACCTGGCGCTGTACCGGGGCGAGAGCGGCAAGCCCGTTCTACTGGACGCTTATTGCGCACACATGGGCACCCACCTGACGGCCAGCACCAGTGCCATGATCGTCAAGAATGGCGAGCAGATCGAGGGCGACTCCATTCGCTGCCCCTATCACGGCTGGCGCTATAACGCCGATGGCGATGTTGACGACATACCCTACTCCGACGGACCCTGCCCCAAGTCCGCGTCCATCCGCTCCTACCCGGTAGTGGATAACATGGGCTGCGTCATGGCATGGTACGACCCCGACGGTCGCGCCCCGGACTACGATGCGCCCTTCCTCCCGGAATGGGACGACCCCCAGTGGGTGCGCTGGGAACTGGATCACCTGGGTGAGTTGCCTATCCACTCCCAGGAAATCCTCGACAATATGGCGGATGTCAGGCACCTGGGCCCCACCCACGGTGCCCCCAGCGAGTACTTTGAAAATGAGTTCAAGGATCATGTCTACATCCAGCGCCAGGGCGGCCCCATGCAGCTGTACCAGACCTACCTGTACACCACTACCTGGTATACCGGCCCGGGGATATTGCTGTCCAAGCAGGTATTCGCCGGCAACGTAATCTACGAGCTCATCGCCAATACGCCGGTGGACGATGGCCTGACAAAGTGCTGGCACGGCTGCCTGTTTAAGGGCAGTACAAATCCCGCCACTGAAGAAGACCAGGCCGCGGCACAGGCGGCACAGGCGGGCGCCCTGGAGGCTTTCGGCGCGGACTTTAACGTCTGGCAGTACAAGCGACCGGCCCTGAAGATCATGCAGTTGAAGACCGACGGCCCTTTCCGCGTCGGGCGCAAATGGTATTCCCAGTTCTTTGCCGAGCCGGATACCGCTGCGGACATACGCGGTGAAATCAACGGCATACTTCACACCCAGGGTATGGCGACACCGCAGGAGGCCAATCACGACATCGACCAGGGCCTGCCATTCTAGCTGCTCCTCTGAGGCACCGCTGTCGTCCTTGAGCCGCAGCGGCAGCCGCCTCCCGCACCCTCAACAAAGAAGCTTGGTCGTCGCTGGTGACAACAAAACAGGCACTGCCGTGAAATCTTCAGTAAGATACGCGGTCAGAAGATTTGTCGCGTAAATAACATCCGGAGTACTGCCAACGATGAAGAGAATCCTGCTAGTGGTTCTGGCCGTCAGCCTGGTCGCCGCCTGCACCACCAGCCCCACCGGGCGCAGGCAACTGATGCTGATTTCGCCGGAAGCGGCGATCGTGGAATCCAAAAAGGCGTACATCAGTACCGTCGACCAATTGGAAAAAGAGGACAAACTGGTCGACGACCCCCGCATGGCGGATCGTGTGGCCACTATCACCGGGCGCCTGGTTACTGTGGCGATACAGAAGTACCCGGCGACGGCCAACTGGGAGTGGAGCGTGGCGATCATTGACGACCCGGAGACGGTCAATGCCTGGTGCATGGCAGGAGGCCGCATGGCGGTCTATACCGGCCTGTTCGAAAAATTAAAGCTGACCGACGATGAATTCGCCCAGATTATGGGCCATGAGATCTCCCATGCCCTGGCCAATCACACCGCCGAGCGTATGTCCCGGGCGATGGCGACCTCGGTCGGGGTGGTGGCTGTAGGGGTCATGTCCGAAAACAAGATAGCGGCCATGGGCGGAGCGGCCATGGCGGCGAAACTGGCGCTGGAGCTGCCCAACAGCCGCACCGCGGAATCTGAAGCGGACGAAATCGGTATGCGCCTGGCGACCCTGGCAGGCTATGACCCGGAAGCGGCGGTAACCCTGTGGCAGAAAATGGGGGCGCAAGGTGGCTCCAAACCGCCGGAATTCCTCAGCACCCATCCGGCCCCCACCAACCGGGAAACTATGCTCAACGGCATGATCCCGGCGATGTTGCAACTGAACCCCAACCGCACCAAGGCGCCAGTGCACGCCGTGGAGATTGAGCGCTAAATCATTCGTTTACTCTGCACGATGCGAAAGCGGTTGGCGACAAAGGCCAGGTCAGCGAGGCAGGCATTGCCCGCGGGATTCAACCCGGTGACATGGTAGTCGGAGTACGCCGCTGCGAAGTTGATCGGCATCCCCACCAGGTTGCAGGCCACCGAAGCCCCGGCGGCGTGATAGGCATCTACCGCCCGGTCCAGGAAACCCTCATCCACCGAGTACACATGTGAGGTAATAGCGCCGCATTCGCGCGCATTCGCTGTGGCATCGCGCAGGCAGTCATCGCTGCTCGCACCCTTTATAACAAATGATACCGGCCCGAAAATTTCATCCCGGTAGATGTCCCGGGCCTCCCCTCCCACCTCAAGTATCAGCGGAGAGGCGGTGCGGGCATGCGGAAACTCCGCATACTCCAGCGGACCCGAGTCCCGCAGCAGTCGACCGTGTTCCCCGGCCAGTCCGCGGTAGCGCTCGATAGTCGCCAGAATGCTGTCATCAACCAGGGTGCCGCACAGCACCTGCGGGTTTTCCAGGTATTTTTCCACCCCGGCAACAATGGCCTGCGCCACCTCGTCGAAGCTCACCGGCTGGCCTGCGGCGAGGATACCGCCCGCGGGAATATGGATATTCTGCACACTGGTGCACATCTGTGCCGACGCCTGGCACAGGGAGTGGGCTATAGCCGAGGCCATAGCCTGCAAGTCGTCACAGGATTCGATCACCACCGAGTTACAACCCGCGGTCTCGGTAAATACCAGTTTGTCCGCGCAGTTGCGCTCCAGCCACTGGCCGAAGCGGGGGCTGCCGGTGAAATCAACAATCGCCGTATCCGGGTGCTCCAGCAGTTGCATGGTGGCGGGTTGTTCCCGGGTGTCGGCCACCATGGTAACCAGGTTGGGATCGAAGCCGGCCTCAGCCAGTACCTCCCGGGCGACCGTGACCAGCATGGCGACAGGCAAAATGGCGCTGGGGTGGGGTTTCAGTACTACCGGGTTGCCCGTGGCCAGACTGGCGCACATCGCCGGGTAACCATTCCACAAAGGAAAGGTGGCGCAGCAGATCACCACACCAACACCCCGGGGCATCAGCTGGTACTGTTTTTCCAGCCGGGCGGCGCCGCCCTTACCGAACTGGCGCTCCCACTGTGCGGTGGCAGGAACATCAGCCATCGCCTTATGGGCATAGGCCAGCGCCTCCAGACCGCGATCCAGTGCGTTGGCACCGCTGCCGGCAAAGGCCATGATATAGCTCTGTCCCGAGGTGTGCATGGTGGCGTGGGCGTTCTCGAATAACTGATCGGCGCAGCGATCGAGTATTTCCAGGCAGATGCCGATGCGCGTTTCCGGTGATGCCTTACGCCAGGCGGGCATACCCTCCCGGATAGCCTCGTACAACAACTCCGCATCCATCTTCGGGTAGCTGATGCCCAGAGGCTCACCGGTGTAGGGGGACACTTCTGCGCCGGTACGACCGATTTCCCCCGGCTGTTCCAGCGGGTAGTCGGTGCCCAGCAGTGCCTCGAACCGCGCCTTCCCCGCCTTCGGTTTCTCGACCCCGTGTATCTTGCTACTCGGGCTTTCCGGGTAGGCAGTCCAGGAGTAGCGTTTGTCGCAGGCGTCGATGGCCTTGGCCAGCGTGGCGCTGTGCCGGGAATAATAGTCAGTCATGTTTCTCTATTCATATAAGCTTCGGCCGCACAAGTTGCGGCCCTGCACAATTCAGTATGGTAGCGTGGCCGATGAAACGGGCGGCCCACTGGACCACCTCAAGCCTCCGCTTGCAATCAAGTACTATCGCTCCCAGTTTTCAACCTGCTTTGGCTTCATCCAGCAGGCATGAAATCCCGGTGGAATGCGGCGCGGCAGCTGTATTCGTGTCACCGGCCCGTCGCTGACTTTCTGCGCATCAAATATCTGCAGTTGCTGGACCCTGGTCTTGTCATTCCAACAGAACGCGATGACATAGCCATGGTCTTCGCTAGCCTGATTATCTGCGGGGGCAAACCATGGCTCGCTGTACCAGCAATGGTCATGATCATCTGACCACTCGCCAACACTCTCACCCGTATCGGTGTTCATTTTGCGGATCCCGGTCCAACGCAGGATTTTGGGATCGTGATCGATAAGATAGGCCCATTGCGTATACCTGCCGGTCTTGGCGCTGTCGTAGCCCGGAAACTCAACATTATAATCACCATTGAGGCATTCTTCCCTGGCCTCGCCAGTCTTCAGGTTCATGGTATAGCGCCATAGGCGCGCGTCCATGACAAGACCGCCTATCATCTTGGCGGTACGCTCTTCGTCAATACTACCGTCAGTCTTTTTCGCGGGCATGTAGCGACACGCGACCATGACAATCTCGTCATCCTGCTCCCAGCAGTTCACCACGTGATAGAGAAAACAGGATGAAAACTCGAACCAGCGGATACTGTCCGAGGCGCCAAAACGCGGAATGACGCCAAACCGGATAGGCAATGAAGCATCAAATCGTATTTTATGCCGCCCCGCTCTCAGGGCTTCTTCATCGTGATATACCGGCACATCATGCAGGATAGAGTAATTTTCCGTAATCCCCATATCGTGCATCAAGCGGTCTCCCGGCAGCTCGATAGGCACATGGTGGGTGAGTTTCCCATCTGCGTTTACCACGCCGTAACTCATATGGGGTTTTTCAGTGAAATAATCGAAAAACAGCAGATCGCCGGTATATTCATCAACTTTACAGTGGGCGGACATGCCTTTACCCGGACCACTGACATATTCCGGTGCAGCTTTTATAGTCTCCAGCGTGACCGGATCAATAACGTAGGGCACACCGGCCAGGTACCAACTCAATACCGCCTTACCGCCATGACCGATAACGTCAGTGTTCGCCACGTCATTCATCGGCCTGTCTTTACTGTCCTTGACCGAGTTCAGCACACCCCAGTATGACTCCTCCCCGGCCTCTGCGTTCTTCAGCCAGCCCTCGGTACGGACCCACTTGTTGCGGTAGGTGAATTTGCCAGCGCGAAACTCGCCGGCGTGCAACATCCCGTCACCGTCAAAATAATGATAGGAGCCTTTAGGCTCGTAATGGGGGTTGGGGCCGTTGCGCAGATAAACGCCATTCAGGTCTTGCGGGATTTCACCCTCAACCGGGAGATCCTCAAGAATCAACTCATCAGCAACCGGGGCAAAGGTCCCCGTCAGCTGCGGTCCGTGACTGTGGCCGAAAGGGGCTTCAAGTTCGTCGACGATGGCGCTCATATTTTTCCTCCTGTGGAAATTTATGGCTATTCAAATTAGTTGCGAAACCCCGGGCAAGCCCGGGACTCATAATTATCGCTATGCTTAAAAACTCATGGTCACCGTGGCGCCGTAGGTGCGCGGTGCCATATAGGATTCCGAGGTGATGGCGGTTGGGTCGACAATGCGACTGGCAATCTGCTGCTCGTCATCCAGGTTCTTGCCCCACACAGTGAAGACCCAGGACTCGTCGGGGCTGGTCCAACTGGCGCTGGCACCAATCATGGCGATGTCATCCTGCAGGGTTTTCTCCGCATTCGACGGACTGGTGTAATAGTCGTCCTTCCAGTTGTAGGACACGTTGAAATCCAGTGCCCCGGCAGAATCGAGGTCATAGCGATAGTCGACATTGAGGCTGAACGCATTCTCCGGCGCATACACCAGATCGTTGTCGGAATAATCCGAGCCGGTCGGGGTAATATAGTCCGTGTAGGTGGCATCGCTGTAGTTGTAGCTGGTGGACACCATCAGGTTTTCCAGCAACAGCACGTTGAAGTCCAGATCGACACCCTGGGATTCCGCCTGGGCGTTACTGAGTACCAGTAAAAGACGGTCATTCAGTTCAAACACCTGCAGGTCATCGTAATCCATGAAGTAATAGGACACGTTGAACTGAATGCGGTTGTCCCACCAGGTGGACTTCATACCCACCTCGTAGTTGGCGACCTGCTCAGGGTCCGCCGCTTTTGCCGCATCTTCAGGTGTACTGGTCTGGGACGGAAAGGCGCCGCTTTTAAAACCCTCGGAATAGGTCATATACAGCATTACGTCTTCGCTGGGGGTGTAGTTCACCGATACCTTGTTGGTCAGCTCATCCCAGGAATCATTCGCTTTAACCGAGAATGGCGGCGCCAGCAGCGGTACGCCTGATGGAGTGGTATCCAGCAGGTCGAGGCCTCCCTGGGTAATGTCCTTTTCATCGTCACTCCAGCGCAACCCGTAAGTCAGCGTCCACTGCTCATTGAGGTGCCAGTCGGCCTGGCCATACAGGGCCATGCTGGTGGTCTCATTGTCCTGGGTAAACAAGACGTTGCCGATCCCGGGCAGGCCCAGACCCAGCTGCAGCAATGTATTGTACTGGGTATAGTACTCCTCCTCGCGATCCACGTTCTCTTCCATGTAAAAGACACCCGTAACCCAGTCAACAGATCCGGTAGTACCGGTCAGGCGAAATTCCTGTGAAAACTGGTCGGCACTCTCATCCACGGCGTCGATAACGTTTTCCGGGGGCGTCCAAATTCCAGGCAACGGGGGAAGCGGCACACCCGGAGGGGTCTGCGCATTCAGGTCGAGCAGGGGAATACCCGTCAGGTCATCAATGAAATCGTAGTCACTTTCACGGTAAGCGGTGATGGACAGGAAACTTGCCCAATCCATTTCCATTTCAAAGCGCGCCAGGGCACCCTTGATCTCGCGCTGCTGGTCAGTATTGAACTGGGACGAACAATGTCGGTCGTCCTTCTTGTAGCGGTCGGACTGTCCCAGCTCCCAGAACTGGCCAAGGCCCTGGATGGCCTCGTCGAGGTTCTGCAGATGGCGGCAGGTGCCGTTGGTCTCGTCCTTGCTGTAGTCCGCCCCCAACAACAGGCTCATGGAATCGTTGATATCGAACAACAGCTGGCCGCGTATACTGCGCTTGTCCGCGTCATCCAGCTCGTCATCTGCGTTGGCAGCACCGATCGACTTCTTAATCAGTTTGCTTGCGGAAAAATCGCCCAGGGTCGCGATTTCATCATCAGTGATCACATTCTTGCCATA
>JARFQU010000157.1 GCA_029287595.1 Halioglobus sp.
AATGGATGAAGCAAGAATCGTTTTCTTGAATTGCATTGCGGGTGCTCCCAGATTTAAGTTTGTAGTTGTTTTTGCTGCTTTATTGGTCAGTCGCTTACCCGTGTTACGAGTAGAGACATTTTTATTGCGACCAGTCTATACCTTCGTAGACAAAGTTGAAGTTCCCGCGAGTGTAATTATTTCATAGTAATTTACGGGGTTTTTGCCGTGATATTTGTCATTTTCCGCGTCTTTGCGCCTACATGGAGCGTCGCAACAGCGGCGGAATATCGGCAATATCCTCGCCTTGCTCCGCCAATTGCCCAGCCAGGCCGACCAGGGCTGGTCCCTATTGCGGCGTGACCGCCTCGGGCTTCAGTGGCTCAACGCATTCGCTGCAGGCCAGGACCGGATGCGTTTTATTGCCGCAGGTCTGGTGTACATACTCCAGCGGTGCACCCTGGTCCTTGTCCATCCAGTCGTCACCCCAGCGCGCCAGGCTCATCAATACCGGATATAAACCCAGCCCTTTACGGGTCAGGCGATATTCATAACGGACCGGGCGATCCTGGTAGGGCACTTTTACCAATACGCCGTGCTCTACCAGCTTGGTGAGTCGCTCAGACAGGCGGTGGCGCGTCACTCCCAGGTTGCTCTGGAACTGGTCAAAACGGCGCGTACCGAGAAAGGCATCGCGGATGATCAGCATGGTCCAGCGCTCACCCACTACAGACAAGGCCCGCGCCACCGAGCACACCTGTTTATCGATATCATCCCAGCGCATTCTGCTTATCTCCACGTTTATCGGTGCAAATGCTGAACAGCTCTCAATTTATCATATTAATTCCCAAATGGAACCTTCATACTGTATTACTCAAGACTGTAGCCCTCGGGTAAACTGCAGCGCGAGTTAAATCAGGGCCCGGATACCATAGAATGAACAACAGTAACTACGCCGCATTGCTACTGGCTGCGGGCATAGCTTTCTCACTTCTTTCCGGGCAGGCAGGAGCCCAGCTGGAAGAAGTTATCGTCACCGCACAGAAACGCGAGGAGAATGTGCAGTCTATTCCTATCGCGGTCACGGCCCTAAGCGAAGCCACCATACGCAATGCCAACATGCTCAACCTGGACGATGTGGCGCGCCATGTGCCCGGTTTTACCGTCACCAATTACAACCCGGTGACACCCCAGCCCTTTATCCGCGGTGTTGGCTCCAGCCCCAGTGACGCCGGCAGCGACGCTTCGGTGGGCGTGTTCATAGATGGCGTGTATGCCGGCCGAGCGGGCGGCTACCGCGCGGACATGTACGATATCCAGAGGGTGGAAGTCCTGCGCGGCCCTCAGGGCACGCTGTTCGGGCGCAATGTGGCCGGTGGTGCGCTCAATATTTTGAGTAACGCGCCGACGGATGAGTACGCGGGCGATATCGAGGTCACCGGGGGTGACTATGGCCTGTGGGGTGTGAAGGGCATGCTCAATGGCCCACTGACGGACCAGCTGGCCGCACGGCTGGCATTCGCGGTGCGCCAGCGCGACGGTTACACGGACAATACGGTAACCGGCAGTGAACTGCAGGACGAGGACAACAAGAGTGTTCGCGGTAGACTGCGCTGGGAACTATCCGAGCGCGTCACCGCCAAGCTGATTGCCGATTATGTCAAGGACGACCTGCAAGGCCCTGCAGCCCGCAGTTATACCGGGGACCCCGCTGATGCGCTGGGCTCTGTCGGCCTGGCTGCGCTGGTTCCCTTCGTGCTGCCCAGCAGTTCGGACCCTTTCAAAATTGAAGCTGATATTGACGGTCGCGCAAAGCGTGAAATGTACAGCGCCACCCTGCAACTGGACTGGGAGACACCCCTGGGCACAGTAAGCTCGGTGTCCGGCTTCAGGCATAACGATTTCGATTACTACGACGATGTCTTTGGCCTGGCCTTTGATCCGGCCAGCCCTCTGGAACCACTGCTGACCGACAAAACGGAAGAAGAGTCAGATCAGTTTTCCCAGGAACTGCGCATCACCTCGGCAGCGGACCAACTGGTATGGACGGCAGGCCTGTACTATCTGGACCAGGATGTTGACCAGCTGGAAACCTTCTCACCCCTGGGATTCCCGGTGAGCTATGATCAGCGCGCCGACACGACCAGCTACGCGGTATTCGCTCAGGGGACCCTGCCCTTTGGTGAGCACTGGGCAGTCACCGCAGGTGGTCGCTACTCCTATGACGAGAGGGACTTCAAACTCGATACGCAAGGTTTCGACATCGGCTTTGGCCTGCTCACCCCGGACCCGGCAAATCCCGACGCCGGAGCGATGCCGTTCTCGGCAAGCGATGATGACTCCTGGTCGAAGTTCACCCCCAAGCTGTCACTGGAGTACACGCCCAACGACGATATCTTCTCCTACATCACCTGGTCGCAAGGCTACAAAAGTGGCGGCTATAACGGCGTGGCAACCAATCAGACCGCCGCCACTACTCCCTTCGATGAAGAGACGGTGAACAACTATGAGATCGGTGTGAAAACCGATTTCCTCAATGACCGCATGCGCCTCAACGTCGCCGCTTTCTATATGGATTACGAGGATCTGCAGGTCTTCGTTTCCTCCTTTGAGAGCACCGTGGGACTGCTGGTGGACAACGCCGGGGAAGCAGACATCTACGGAGTTGAGGCGGAGTTTTTCTATGCTCCCAACGACCGCCTGGACCTGACCGCCACCTACGCGTGGCTGGATGCGGATATCGGCGACAATGAAATCGGCACCGTGGAAGAAGGCAACAGCCTCACCCGTTCCCCGGAGCATTCCGCCAGCGCCGCGATACAGTATCGCCTGCCGCTGGCAAACCTGGGCGACCTGCTGCTGCGTGCGGATTACGCCTGGCAGGACAAGATTTACTTCGACCCGGAGAACTACGAGCTATCTGCCCAGGACGCCTACGGCTTACTGCATCTGCGCGCGGCATTGCAGGCCCACAGCGGTTGGGAGCTGGCGCTGTGGATGAAGAACGCTACCGACGAGGATTACTGGGTGCACGCCTTCGATTCGTCTTTCGGCTCCGACCTGGCCTCGTCGGCCATACAGGGCGCACCACAAACCTGGGGTGTTACCGGGCGCTACAGCTGGTAATCTATGCTGCATGGCAGGTCATCGGAGAGCATAACAATGTCCCCCAAACTTCTCAGCCGGCGTCAGCTGCTGCAATACATGACTACCCTGGGCATTCTCAGCGCCCTGCCGGCCAGCCTGCTGGCGGAAATTATTTCCAGGAAACCGCCCCCCAGCCTCTTCGATGATAACTCCACAGCGGAAGAAGTCACCGCGGGTATTGACCTGACGGGCAAGACCTTTGCCATCACCGGCGCCAATTCCGGACTGGGCTACGAGACCATGCGCGTGCTGACCATGCGCGGTGCCCACGTCATCGGCATCGCCCGCACCCAGGAAAAAGCGGAGAAGGCCTGCTCCACTATAGAAGGTGAAACCACACCGCTGTTCCTGGACCTGGCCCAATGGGATTCCGTGGTCGCCTGCGCCGACGACATACGCGCCCTGCAGATTCCACTGGACGGCCTGATCACCAATGCCGGCGTGATGGCGCTGCCGGAGCGCGAACTGGTCAATGGGGTGGAAAGGCAGTTCGCCATCAACCACCTGGGGCACTTTATCCTGATCAATCAGCTGCAGGATACCGTACTGGCGGCGCCGCAGGGACGCTTCGTCATTCTCAGCTCACTGGCTCACCGCCGGGCGAAAGACGGAATCGAGTTCGATAACCTGGACGGCAGCAAACACTATGATCCCTGGACAGCCTACGGCGTGTCCAAGCTGGCCAATGCCCTGTGCGCCAGGGAACTGGCGCGGCGCATAGAGGACACGAACGCCACCGCCAACAGCGTGCACCCCGGCGTCATCATGACCAACCTGGGCAAGCACCTGCCCGCCTGGCAGCAGTGGGCGGGGAAATATCTGGGTTGGATGTTCATGAAGACCACTGAAGAGGGCGCGGCCACCACCTGCTACGTTGCTACCAGCCCGGACCTGGTGGGCGTGCGCGGATTCTACTTCGCCGACTGTAATGTCAACGAGGGCGAAACGCCCTATGTTTACGACGACGCGATGGCCGCCCAATTGTGGCAGGTATCTGAGGAAATGACGCGGGACTACCTGCCCGTTAGAGAAGCAAGCTGATCCGGCTTATCCTGGCCAGGGTAAATTGACACTAGCCGCCAGGATCCTGTTCTCTGGAATATTGCAGGGATTTCGCTGGCTCCCTTTTCAGTGCGCCGCCTTCATTCCATATAGCATTGGGTTGCTCCATTTTTGTCTTTTCCAAAACCAGGCAGGCCGGGTAAAAATGTACAGCAGCAAGATAAGGTGTCCAGGCGGCCGTTTGCTCCCGGCTCATACGGCCCGACCACCACATGTGTAAGCTGTCTACCAGATCTTTCGCCCGCTCAATAAAAGTACCATTGCGGCGATAGCCGCCACCAAAACGTGTGAAATACGATGTATGTGTATCTTCACAAACGTATACGCCCCCCTCATTGATAAACGGCCATATGGCCTCCAATGTCTGCTTCTGGTGCTCGACCTGGTGACTACCATCGTCAATGACCAAGTCGAAAGGACCGTGGCGTTCGCAGATTTCCTGCAAGAACACTTCGTCTGACTGATCGCCGATATGCACACTGATACCCGGTTCTTCATATTCCTTACAGCGGGGGTTGATATCCACCCCGTGTATAGACGCACCCTCACCAAAATAGCGCAGCCACAACTGCAGTGACCCACCTCGCATTACGCCAAATTCAAGAACAGAGGGGCCATTGCTTACAAAATCGCTGCAATGGCGTTCATAGATGGCAAAGAAATGTTCCCACTTGAATATGTCGCGACCACGGTGTGTCTCGAATATTTCTCTCAAGCCCTGTGACATTGCTTTCCCTTGTTTGTATGATGATTCAATATTGCCGCCAATACCCGCCGGACCGCGCCATGAAAAAATTCCAGGCCCTGCTTATTTTCGTCGCCGGACTCGCGCTTGCCGGGTGCCCCAACAGCGCCTATTTTGAGCCTACCCCGATCTCCGGGACGGGTAAAGCCATGGTCTACGTTTACCGACCCGCCGCAACGACCCCGGGACCCGCCCGACCACTGTTCCTCAGCTACCCCGAGATCAAGGTGGATGGCAACAGTGTTGGCTTCGTGAAATACAACACCTACATCGCTGTGGAAGTGGAACCCGGGGTACGGGAATTCCTTGCAACGGGCCTGACTCCGGACGCCCGATGGGAACCCAGGGACATGAAATACAAACTGAAAACCGAGGCGGGGGAAAGCTATTACCTGCGCCTGCGGGTTGAGTTCGATGTGGAAAAAATGAGTCTGGGTAGCTTTACCAATCAGTACATCATTAACTTTGGCCAGGTTAACAGCACCGATGCCGTCTACGAGATCCGCCACACCGATAAACTGAAATAAGATTCACCACACGTTACCGGGGTTGCTCGGCAGATTATAGAAACATTCTATTATTTGGTGTTTTTTGGTTTGGTTTTGGCCAGCGGGTCCGGGCGAAAACAAGTTTTTCACCAAGCGAATATCGTGGAGCGACTGAGAAACACTTTCCCGTCCGGGACCGTTTGAGCATCTCTTAACAATACGGGACCGCTAGATAAAACCATCCGCACTCATGCGCCGGCGACCTTGGTGCACAGTATATCTTCCATCACCAGGTACTCCAGATCGGAGCCGAAAAACATATTGAGCGCATCTTCGGGCGTGCAAACCACCGGTTCCCCCCGACGATTCAGGGAGGTATTCAGCACCACCCCATTACCAGTTAATTTCTCCAACTCTTCAATCAACTCGTAATAGCGGGGGTTGCAGTCGCGCTCCAGCGCTTGAGCCCTGGCGGTGCCGTCTTCATGCACCACCTCCGGGACTCTCTCCTTCCAGGATTCATTAACCTCGAAAGTGAAGGTCATAAACGGCGCGGGGTGATCTATGTTGAACATCTCCTTGCGCACCCGCTCCAGCATGCTGGGACAGAAGGGTCGCCAGCGCTCACGAAACTTGATCTGCTCGTTGATGCGGTGCGCCACGCCCGCAACGCTGGGACACCCTAGAATACTCCTGGCGCCCAATGCCCGCGGCCCAAACTCCATGCGCCCCTGGAACCAGGCCACCGGATTACCCGCCGCCAGTATCCCGGCTATCTGCTCAGGCACAGCCTCAAGCCTGGTAAACGCCGGCCTGCCCGGGTGTGCCTCGCAGGCTGCTATGACCTGTTCGTTGCTGAAGGCAGGCCCCAGGTAGACGTGGCGCATTTTCTCCACCGGCACACCGCGGCGCACACTGGCGTAGGATGCGGCGCCCACTGCAGTACCCGAGTCTCCGGAGGCTGGCTGCACGAAGAGTTCCCTGACCTCTTCTCGCGCAATAATTTTCTGGTTGAGTTTTACGTTGAGTGCACCGCCACCGGAGAACACCAGGCGTCCCGTCTCGCGAATGATATCCCCCAGGTAGTAATCCATCAGGTGCAGGCTTACGTCCTCAAACAATTGCTGCATGGCCGCCGCATAGTGAATATAGGGATCATCGGCCGCATCACCGCGTCGCCTGGGGCCCAACCAATTGACCAGTTGCGGTGAAAAATAAAATCCCTTGCCATCCTCTTTGTAGCGGCGCAGGCCGATAACATTCGCCAGGCGGGTATTTACCCTGAAGTCGCCGTTGCCATACTCGACCAGGGGTGAGAGATCATACTTCTGGGCATCACCGTAGGGAGCCATCCCCATGACCTTGTATTCGCCGTCCAGCATTTCGAAACCGAGATACTCGGTGATGGCGCCGTACAGTCCACCCAGGGAGTCCGGATCATAGAACTCCTTGATCTTGTGGATCACGCCATTTTCGCCGTAACCAAAAAACGTGGTGGCGTACTCCCCCTTGCCATCGATACCCATGATGGCGGTTTTACCGCTGAAACCGCTGAGGTGATAGCAACTGGAGGCGTGGGCCAGGTGATGCTCCACCGATTCAAACTCCACATTGTTCCAGTCGAACCCGAGCTCTCGCAACATGGCCCGCACCCGGCCCACATACCTGCGATAGCGACGATTGCCGTTGCACAAGGCGTCCAGCGCGCGATCCGGTGCATACCAGTAACGCCTGGCATAGTGCCACCGCGCGGCTGAACCCAGCCCTATGGGGGCAAGCGGCACAGCGACCACGGCAACGTCCGCCGCTGTGATACCCGCCTGCTCCAGGCAAAAGCGGGTCGACTCCACAGGCATGGCGTTTTTGGCGTGCTTGTCCCGGGTGAAACGATCCTCTTCCGCGGCGGCAACCAGGCTGCCATCGATATACAGCGCCGCCGACGGATCGTGACCCAGTGCGCCGGATAGCCCGAGAACGGTAAGAGACATAGGTCGTTTCCTGGCAGATGACGGGTGAATGATACCGCTATTTTACGGTTTATCGCACATTACCGGGGTTGTCCGGCAAATTATAGAAACACTTTTCTCGATGTTTTTTGGATATGGCTTTAGCCAACGGGACCGGGCGAATATCGTGGAGCTACTGGGAAACACTTTCCCGTCCGGTACCGTTAGATTAAACCAAACCAGAAATACACGGGGATAAGTATTCACCAGCTTTCGGTCCTCTGCGCCCCGCTAATGTGCGAAGAACCTATTTTATATCAGACTGGTTCCCGCTCCCGCGCTTCCATACCGCGTGCCTCGTTAACCGTTAGCAACAGCAGTAATCCCAACACGAAAAAGAACAGGGTGGATAACAGCGCCATGCGATGATCACCGTTGCTCAAGCGGCTCACTGCACCATAGGCCAGCGGCCCGAGAATGGCCGCTGCGCGGCTGGCCAGACCCCACAGACCGAAGAATTCTGCACTGCGCGCGACCGGGGTCAGCCGCCCAATCAAGGCCCGACCGCCGGCCTGAGAGGAACCCATAGCGAGACCCATGAGGTTCGCCGCCAACCAAAGCTGGTAGGGCTGTGTAGCGAAATAGGTAACCGCTCCAGCTGCAATCCACACCAGGATAGCGCCCGCCAGACTGGGCACTGAACCCAGGCGATCCTGTACAAAACCAAACATGAATGCGCCTACCGCTGCGGTCAGGTTGACCACCATAATCAGTACAATCAATTCCTGGCTGCCGAAGCCCATGACCTCCTGGGCATAGATAGCGGCGATCACCACCACAGTCGCCACTCCCGCCTGGAATGCGGTGAGAGAGATCAGGAAACGAAACAGGTCGCGATAATGCGCTGCATGGACCAGGGTACGCCGTACCTGCGAAAAGCCGTGGCGCATATACGACATGCCCTTCTCCAGCGGACTGGGCCGGGCACGCTCGCGCAGCCAGACAAACGTGGGCGCCGCGGTGCACGCAAAAATCAGTGCGGTGAGCCACAGGGTGACCGGCACATAGTCCGGGGCTGTATCACCCCGGGCCTCGGCCCAGGTAATGTAGCCCAGGCAAATACCCAGGGTTAACAGGCCGCCAAAATAACCGACACTCCAACCGAGTCCGGAGATGCGACCCATTTTCTCATTGTCGGCAATCTCCGGCAGAAAAGCGGCAATCAGGTTTTCCCCACTGGCAAAAGCAATCGCTGATAGCACCAGCAGCACCATAGCCAGGAATACATGGCCCGGTCCAACAAAACCCAGTAATGCGGTCGCCAGCACACAGGCCAGGGTTGTGGCCAGCAAAAAAGATTTCTTGGAGGCGCGGTGATCGGCGACCGCACCCACCACTGGCCCGCTGAGCAGCACACACAAATTAGCCAGCGCTATGGACACCGTCCACAGCAAAGTCGCAGTACCGGGGGAAGATTCATCCAGGCCGCCGGCGACCACAGAGACAAAATATGCGCTGTAAATCGTAGTGAGAACCACGGTGGTATAGCCGGAATTGGCGAAGTCATAGAAAGCCCATGCCAGCACCTCCCGGCGACGGACCGTGGTCACGACGGGTGAATACTCATCACTCATACCACTGCCAATTAACTGCTGCCACTTTTACTCCAGTAGGGCTACCATTCAGGATGGGTTAGCCAGGAGGGAGATTCCGCTCATGCGCGCACGACTACAGGCCGGGCTTATGGCAGCCATCGACCAGATATCCGCCGCCCTGCCCCGCCGGGTTCCCGACCAGGCTACACTGCGCAAGTGCAAGATCATCTCCCACCGTGGCGAAAACAACAACCGCAACGTACTGGAAAATACCCTGGAAGCCTTCGCTATCGCCAGGCAGGCGGGCGTGTGGGGCATCGAGTGTGACATCCGCTGGAGCGCCGACCTGGTGCCGCTGATTCACCACGATCCCCACTGCGGGCGCTTGTTTGGCGACCCCGTGGCACTGGACACACTTAGTTTTGCACAAATCAGGGAACGCTTTCCGCTGATACCCTCGCTACAGGAACTGGTGGCGGAATTTGGCGGCAACACCCACCTGATGCTGGAGATCAAGGCGGAGCCCTACCGGGACCCCGCGAGGCAGAAGGCCATCTTGCAGGACACCCTGGCCGAACTGGAACCATGCACTGACTACCACTTCCTGCTTCTGGATCCGCAACTGGCGCAATACGCGAACTTCCAGCCGCCGCAGACCTGCTTCCTGGTGGCGGAACTGAACGTAAAACGGCTGAGCCGCATTTGCCTGCAGCAGAATTTCGGGGGGCTTACCGGACACTACCTGTTGCTGAACCAGGCCCTGCAGCGGCGGCATATGCAGGCGGGGCAGCGTATCGGCACCGGCTTCATCCACTCGCGCAATGCGCTTTTTCGCGAGTTGAATCGCGGCGTCGAGTGGATCTTCAGTAATCGTGCGGTACACATCCAGGGTATTGTCGACAGTTATATAAACTAGTGCCCGCTGAACTGCTGCCGACGGTCGGTCTATTTAAATACCGAGCGAAAGTGCCGCAGTTACTGACTGAGTATGGCCCACCTGCTCATGGCTCCAGCACAACCTTGATCGCGCCCTGCTGGCGATTAGCTGCGATAGCAAAGGCCTCGGGTGCCGCTTCCAACGGCAGCCGATGGGTGATCAGTAGTCCCGCCAGATCGGTTCGCTCAGCCAGCAACTGAGCCGCTACCTCAACATCCCGGACCAGGCCCTGCCGGCCGTAGAGCGAGGAGGCATAGATTTTCAGGTTCTTCATACCCACCTCGAAGGCCGGGAGGGTGACGCCTTCCCAGTAGGTCGCCAGCAGCACAATGGTGCCCCCTGGTTTGCAGTGTTGCGCCGCCTGGGCCAGGGCCCGGGAATTTCCGGCACACTCCACCACCACATCGTATTCCCCATCAACCACCAAGCCCGCGCCCAGTTGCTCTGCGGCAAGTTTCTGGGCATCGTGGCGGGCAGCGATATCAACCGTGTTGACGTGGGAGGTAAGCACAGCGGCGGCGCACAAACCAACCGCCCCGGCACCAATGATCGCCACGCGACTGCGCGGCGCCAATGTCAGCATACGGATACCGTGCATGGCCACCGCCAGGGGCTCCACCAGGCAGGCATCCGCAGCACTGACGTTGTTGGGCAGCATCACGATGCAGCGCTCAGGCACAAGGATATACTCCGCCATGCCGCCATCCAGCGCCACTCCGTGTACCATGCCCGCGCCCAGGCGACAGAGATGGTAGTCTCCCTGTACACACATATCACAGTGGCCACAGGGTGCGATAGGCTCCAGGGCCACGGCAGTACCATCTGTGAGCGTGCCAGCCACTTCGTGACCCAGGGTGGCGGGTAATTCAAAGCCAGCTGCGATCATGTGCAGATCCGAGCTACAGATGCCCGCCGAACGCACTTTAACCTTAACCCCCTCCCCCGCAGGCGGCGGTATATCCAACACCTGCACGTGTTTTTCGCAACAGCGGACTGCTTTCATTGGTGATTTACTCTCATCTGCGATGTAACACCTGTTACGAAGGAATAAGTACACAGGCGCGATATCGAAACCATCGCACCAGGTATCAATCTTAGCATCACCAGGCTCATCCACCACCGATGCATATTCCCGAATAACCGATCTGCCGGCAGGATGATCAGAGTTGGCAACCAATTGTGTCCGATTGCATCATTGGGAGAAGTGTACTTTGCGACGATACTGCGCACTATTCCCAAACCGAACCGGTAAGAGGCGTACAAGCATGCAAGTTATACGACCAGGAATGCCCTCCGTGCTATTGGCAACCGTTGCGCTACTTGGCAGCCAGTTACTGGCGGCATTTGAAATGCCACCGAAGAATCCGTACCTGGCCGACTCCAATTACGCCATGGGTCACGCCGATTCCGCACAACAGGACGCCCTGCCCCAGGCCGGCCCCATGGGACCTACCCGACAGTTGGCAGAAGATGAGATCCAGTACACCTTCACCGGACCGGGTTTTTTTGGCATCACCACCTCCGGGGTCTACCCGGACGGTAAGCGCGTATTCTGGGGCAACGGCCTGGATCGCCTGGTAAAACTGGATTACGACACCCAGGAAATTATCACCGAGAAGTACTTCCCCGGGGAGGAGCGCTACACCCGAGAGCAATCAGAGGAAGCTATCGCCAAATTTGAGGATAACAACGACGGTATCATAGCCCTGTACAACGCCTACCAGGAGGCGCAGAAACTGCGCAACCTGTCCAACATCTACACCCTGCTGGACATCGACAATGTCTACTACGTGGGCAATAAATCCGGGCTGATCACAGCCTATGGCGATGCCGACCCCGCTGACTCGCGCTCGGGCATTGTGGAACTGCGCAGTTTCCAGCTACCACCCGAGGCGACGGGCCCCATCATGGGACTCAACATGACCTATGACGGCTGGCTGATAGTGGCTACCGAGCACGGTTATATGGCCGCGATCAGTCGCGATTTCGAGGAATATCACCTGATCCGCATCAATCACGCCGAAGGTGCAGAGAATAAGAGCACCGGACGCACAGGCTACGGCTGGATCCGCAATGGTTTTGCTATCGACAAGGATGGCGGCATCTACATCGCTTCCCAGCAACATATGCACAAAATCGTGTGGGACGGTGAACAGCTAAGCACCGACGAGACCAAAGGGGCGTGGTCTGTCCCCTACCTGAACGACTGGGGCCACGGCACCGGCGCCACCCCCTCGCTGATGGGCTTTGGCGACGAAGACCAGTTCGTGGTGATCACCGACGGTCAGCCACAGATGAATGTGGTGCTGTTCTGGCGCAACGAGATTCCCCAGGACTGGCAGCAACTCCAGGGCGCGCCCAGCCCGCGCATCGCAGGACAAGCACAGGTAACCATGGACAATCCCGAGCTCAACGCCATCCAGTCGGAGCAATCCGTGGTCGTCGCTGGATATGGCGCGCTGGTGGTAAACAATCATCCCCGCAATATTCCCTGGTACCTGCCCAAACAGGCCTCGAGCCTGTTGCTCAGCTTCCTGGGCAGCAATCCCGACTACCAGCCCTACGGCGTACAAAAGTTCGCCTGGGATCCGCAGAGTCGTCAGCTCAAGTCCGCCTGGGTCAACCGTAAGGTCAGTTCCCCCAGCAGCGTACCGATCGTGGGCGTGGGGTCCAACACTGTGTACCTGATTGGCGCGCGCGACAATCAATGGACCCTGGAAGCCATGGACTGGGATAACGGCGACTCGCGCTTCCATTATGTCATTGGTGGCCAGCGCTACAACGTCCTTTTCGCGGGCACACTACTGGACCAGGACGGCCGGGTGCATTACGGCACACATTGGGGCCGCGTGCGTCTCAAGGTCAAGTAACAAGCCCGGACTATTTACCGCGGGTTGAAATTCCCGGGATATGGACAATACTGCATGGGAGTTCGTTAATTCAGCACAGCAATAAAAAGAGGTAGCCCCATGCCCATTAAGCGCTTACTACAAGCTGCCGCCCTGCTACTTGGGAGTATACTGAGCCTACCGGCACTGTGCGCCGACAAGCCCAATATCATGGTGATCTGGGGCGACGATATCGGCATCACCAATATCAGCGCTTACAGCGATGGCATCATGGGCTATCGCACCCCGAATATCGATCGTATCGCGACAGAGGGAATCCGCTTCACCGACTACTATGGTGACCAGAGCTGCACCGCGGGTCGCTCGAGCTTCATTACCGGACAGAGCCCTTTGCGCACCGGACTGAGCAAGGTAGGATTACCGGGCTCGGATATGGGGATTCAGGATCGGGATATCACTATCGCCGAGGTATTAAAAACCCATGGTTACGCCACCGGGCAGTTCGGCAAAAATCACCTGGGAGACAAGGATGTTTTCCTGCCCACCAATCATGGCTTCGATGAATTTTTCGGCAACCTCTACCACCTCAATGCCGAGGAAGAACCGGAAGATGTTGATTACCCCAAGGACCCGGCCTTTCGCAAGATGTTTGGCCCGCGCGGCGTTATTCGCTCCTTTGCGGATGGTCGCATTGAGGACACCGGTGCCCTGACCCGCAAGCGCATGGAAACCGCAGACGAGGAGTTTGTCGCCGCCGCGAAGAAGTTCGTGGACGGTGCGGTAAAAGCGGACAAGCCATTCTTCGCCTGGGTGAATACCACAGGCATGCACTTTCGCACTCATCCGGCAAAAAAACACCTGGGTAAATCGGGTCAGGACTTCTACAACGATGTCATGGTAGCCCACGATGAGCTGGTCGGGGAGTTGCTGGATCAACTGGACGAGCTGAAGATTGCCGACAACACCATCGTGTTCTACTCCACCGATAATGGCGTACATTACAACACCTGGCCGGATGCAGGTATTACACCCTTTCGCAGCGAAAAGAATTCCAACTGGGAAGGCGCCTACCGGGTGCCGGCTGTAGCGCGCTGGCCGGGAAAAATCAAGCCAGGACAGGTTTCCAACGAGGTCATGTCACACCTGGACTGGATGCCCACCCTGGTAGCCGCGGCGGGTGATGACCAACTGAAGAAAAACCTGCTTAAAGGCACTCGCATTGGCAGTAAACAGTCCAAACTACACCTGGACGGTTACAATTTTCTACCCTACCTGACCGGTGAAGTCGACAAAGGGCCTCGCCGGGAGTTTATCTATCATAACGACGCGGCAATGCCAGTGTGTGTAAGAGTCGGGGACTGGAAGGTCGTATACGCGGAAAACAGGGCGCAGACAATGGCGCTGTGGGCGGAGCCGTTTGTTACCTTGCGCGTTCCGAAGATTTTCAACCTGCGCCGTGATCCTTTCGAACGTGCCGACCATAACTCCAACACCTATTGGGACTGGATGATCGACAAGGCGGGACAGATGTATCTCGCGGGCGCAGTAACCTCTATGTACCTGCAGACCTTTGCTGCCTACCCGCCAAGCCAGGCCCCGGATTCCTGGTCTATCGACCGGATGACCAGGTTTTATCTCAATCCCGAGTAAAAGGACAGCGGTGGCGTCAGTCCAGCTGGTTAGTCACTGAGCTAGCCCCCAAGATAGTCCCTGAGATACACCAGTTCATCGGTGGCACCGGAGGCAGTCTGCCCGAGGATATACTTCTCTACCTGCTTACCCACCAGGGGGATTTTTGCCCTGGCAGAGTGTGAAACCGTATAGCGGCTACCTGTGCTGGTAGGTTCCAGTTGAAAACTGGCGGCTACCGTGACCGGCTGCCCGCGCACGCCCAGTTCCCATGTTCCGCGCCAGCTCTCCCCATCGGGCTGCCACGTTTCGACCATATCAGTGACCTGTACCGCGTCAAACAGCTTGGCCAGTACCCGGGGCAAATCGCGGCTGACTTCCCGCACCAGTTTTACCACCGTGCTGTGCTCGTCTTCCTCCACCTCACACTCGGCGCTTAGCTCACCCAGGGCAAGGCACCTGTCGACCAGGAACTGTGGCTCTGTTAGCGTCTCGTAAACCGTTTGCACATCGTGATCAAACTCGTAACTCACCGACATCCCACTCAACTCCTATTGGTAATATGCTGCTATTGCGCCGTGTTAAAGCGCCAACTGTTCCAGCGACCGGGTCACTACCGGCTCCAGGCCATCACCACCTTCTCGCCAATAGGTATTCAGCTGCTCGCGCATGGCGGGCGTCCAGAACTTGCGCATATGCTCAGCGGTCTTTTGCACTGAGTCCTCCGGGTGCGTTAGCGCGCCGGTATTCAGGGCAATCTGGTTGGCCATCTTGATCAGCTGCTGAATTTGCTGCGCTGCCATACTTAACTGTCTTCTACAATACGTTGCGGATGAGTATAAATGACCTGTCGCCCCGGTTGCACAAAGCCCGCCAGGGTCAGCTGGCAATCCTGCGCCTGCTGTATGGCCAGCGATGTCGGCGCGGACACGGCGGCCAGTATGGGGATACCACAACTGGCCACCTTGGCTACCATCTCATAGCTGGCGCGGCTGGTGACCAGCACGAAGCCCTCAGATGCATAGTCGCCGCGCTGCAAAGCGCCAAGCAACTTATCGAGCGCATTGTGCCGCCCCACATCTTCGCGCACCAGTTCAATGTGGCCGTTGGTATTACACCACAGAGCACCGTGCACCCCCCCGGTATGTTGTTTCAGTATTTGCGCTTGATCCAGGCCCATGACAGCCGCCTGTAATGCACTGTGAGACAGGGTGTAGTCGCCATGCACCGGCGATAACGGGGGTATCGCCTGCTCCAGGGATTCCAGGCCACACAGGCCACAGCCGGTGCGCCCGGTCAGGTTGCGACGACGCGCCTTGAGAGCCGCAAAACGTTCGTTGGTAACGCGCATCTGCAGCTCCAGGCCCTGGTCGCGCTGTTGTAATTCACAGTCCAGCAACTGCCCGGGCGACGCAATAATACCTTCCGAGAGGCTGAAGCCCAGCGCCAGGTCTTCCAGGTCGGTGGGCGTCGCCATCATCACCACATGGGACACACCGTTGTATACCAGTGCCACCGGCACTTCCGTTACAACCGTATCGGATTCCTCGGCAGTCGAGCCGGCGCGCCAGCTGATACGAGATACCGTGTGCGTGGCACCGGTCATGAACGGGTTGCTTCCTCCAGCAATTGGTGCTGGCGCCGGCCAAACTGCTTCTGCCTGGCCTGCCAGGCCGATGGCTCGGTGACTTTCGCTACTTCCACCGCCGTGACTTTGTATTCCGGACAGTTGGTGGCCCAATCGGAGTTATCGGTAGTGATGACGTTGGCACCCGATACCGGGTGATGGAA